>JAFYHC010000045.1 GCA_017539385.1 Solobacterium sp.
AACCAGGTCAGCGCAGAAGACACCGCCAAGCTCTTCGGCTGTCATTGGCTTTCCGGTACCTGGATGCAGTAACGGTGCAGGCTTATTCTTCATATCTGCACGCAGGTTGTACCAGTATTTAGGCATCTCATCTTCTTCGAGGTAAATCTTGTAAGGGATCTTTGTCATATTCGTTACTCCTTTCCTTACGTCATCCGATGCATAGGGATGAAAAAATCCCATCCCTGCAATGCTTGCTGGGACAGGATCATTTTACCTGCGGTGCCACCCGGCTTGGCGTACGGATACGCCCACTCTTGCATACGATCATATGCAGGCGTTTTGATTACGAAGCAGCCGGCTCCGTCTCCCCTACTTGTCTCCGTTCAGGTCGCCCTCAGAAGTCCATTCGATCCTGCATATTCCGCTGCGCTCTCACCATCCGCAGCTCTCTTATGGAAACAGAGACAGGGTCTACTCACTCTTCCTCATCGGTTTGTACCCATATTCTTGCATACGCATTTTTTGACGTCAAGCACAAATGTAAGCGGTATAACCGATATTCGTAACTGTTTTCAGGGATAATGTAACTATTTTCACAATGTGTCGAATAAAGACCATGTGAGGGGGTCACATGGTCTTTACGCCGCGCTCATCTTACTTCGGCAGACGAATCAGCGGAATATCCAGTGCATCGTGGTAGCCAGGGTCTGCTTCTACGATGGCCGGAATCAGATTGACATTCGGTGCAGCAGATGTCAGGAACGGATCATAGTGGTCAATGATGCCTTCGATATCCACACGTACATGCGGTTCACCAAAGATCTCAATGGCCTTATCTACCGTGTAATCATGCAAGATCTCATTGGATCCCTTGTGATTGAAGTGGAAGCCGACAACTTCTTCACCCTTGTTGTAGGTTGCCATAACAAAGAAGTGCGTGCCGATGGTGCCCGGTGTAATGTGGGCATTTGGTGTCGTGACTTCTTCATCTGCCATGATCTGTGTAACATCACAGCGGTATTCATCGTATTCCAGACCCAGACGTTCTGTGATTTCAATCACTGTCGGTCCGTAATACGTAAAGAACAGACTCTTCAGGAACGCAAACTGTGCCGGCGGAATATCTTCGACCGTCTTGCCATAGCACAGGAAATTGACCCATGGTGCTGTATTGGCAGAGTCATCCTGTCCGCCATAGACGATCACTTTGTTGATCTTGCGGGTCAGGCAGCCGAATACAGTCGGCAGATATGGTGTGAAGAAACCCGGGAAGATACCCTGCTGGGTAAATGTGACACCATGTGCACGGGCTGCCTCATCGATTTCTTTGAAATAACGAGGCTGGTTCTTTTCCGCGAAGTAGATATTGACTGTTGTGGTGACATTCTTGCCATGGCTGAGCAGTGCAACGATGTCATCGACGTTTGCCTGGCATGTTTCCAGATCCGGCAGCTTGCCCTCATCCCATACCGATGCGGCATAGTACAGGCAGATGTCTGCTTCGGTATTTAATACTGCTTCCCGGTCATTTGTGACTGTGACGCCTGCCGGTTCAAAGCCGCACACTTCGCCAGCATCACGTCCGATCTTCTTTGGATCGATGTCATAGGCAGCCACCAGGCGGAGAGACTTCTTTGCATTAATGATCTGCAATGCACTTCTTCCGACACTTCCAAGACCCCAGATAATGACTTTGTATTCATCTTTTAAAGGTTTCATAATACGAATTATTTCCTCCTTCTTTCTGTGTTCACCATAGCATGTTTCCCTGCGTCTTTGCGGAACGATTACAGCAATTTGTTCGCATATAGAACGTATTGCCGTTTTCGTTCCACAGCCCGGACATAAGAAAAAGAACGGGGTGCCCATTCCGCCGTTCCAGTTCTTTGTTGGTGTAATACCGTAGTTTGAGGAGGACACGGTAATACCGTTCACGTCTGCGTATGCCCCGCAGCGGAACTCCAGACTAACCAGGCCCGAAAGGAGTGTGATGGAAAGAGACGGGGTATTGGTTAGTCTTTACTAACTATATGTTAGTCAAAACTAATTCCTGTGTCAACACTTTTTTTCTTCGTGCATGATACAATACTTCTATGAAAGCAACGATTGAGCATCACGCTGTATTATATGCACTGCTGGTAAAACATGCATGTGCCGTTCTGGGTGAACGGGAAGGCCGTTCCGTCATGGGCAGAGCAACGTATGCCTATGGCGTGCAGAGAGGTGACCGCATGGCAGTCCATGCGGAAGCCCATCACGATCCAAAGGATATGAATTCGTATTTTATCTATGGGGAGTGGAAAGGCGAACCGGGTGAGAATATCTCATCCATGCGCTATACCGATTCCGCCAGCATCTCCACAGTCACCAAATGCGCCTGGTACGACGCATGGAAAAAGCACGGACTGCTGAAAGAAGGCACGCTGTATTGCCATTATGTGGATGACGGGCTTGCGAAAGGCTTTGACGGCAGTTTTGCGCTCAATGTTGAGAAAGCCATCGGGAAAGGCGATGACTGCTGTATCTTTCACTGGAATGAAGCAGCGGACCCTGACTATGTTGCAAAGCGCAAAGAAGCAGATGCAGGAAAATGGATCCTGCCGTTTTCGTTCCATTGTGAGGAGCTTTTGGACAGTGTGCGCATGATCCTAAGTATTGAAGCAAAGGATTCCTGTGATGCGATCGTGCAGGCGGCATTGCAGGAATTCCATGAGATATTCCCTGAGGAGGTAAGTGATGAAGCGTAAGATCCTGTTATTGTATAATCCGTCTTCCGGTCTCAACGGCAATGGCAAGCGGGTATTGGATGCCGTACGCATCTTATCGGAATACAATTGCGAAGTAACGGTGTATCCGATCGTTCCTTCCCATAAGCTGACTTCGGAAAGCATCCTGAAAGGTGCGGAAGTAGCCTACGAAAGCATCCTGGTGATCGGCGGAGACGGAACGATGAACCATGTGATCAATACCATGATGCAGGAAAACATCCATGTGCCAATTGGATATATCCCGGCCGGTTCCACGAATGATTTCTCCCATACCCTGTATCAGGACACAGTAAAACCGGAGGACATCTGCCGGTATATCGCTGAAAAGCGTGCGATCCGGTATGACATCGGCCGGTTTAACAATTCGTATTTCAATTATGTGGCTGCGTTCGGTGCCTTCTCCAAGGTCAGTTATGCAACGCCGCAGGATATGAAGAACACCATGGGCTATGCGGCCTATGTACTGAGCTTTCTTGCCAGCATTCCCGAGGATATCAATTTCCAGAGACATGTCCGCGTCGTATGCGACGGGATCGCATGGGAAGGCAGTGTCATGCTTGGTGCGGTATCCAATTCTTCGTCCGTTGCCGGCATACGTCTTGCCTCTTTGAAGGATACGTCCATCTGTGACGGAATGCTGGAACTGACGCTGATTCCGCCGCTGACCACGCCGTTGGATCTTACCGAGCTTGCCGGATCGATCCTGGGCGGCACACAGGATGAAAAGCATATCCGCTCTTTCCGCGGCCGTCACATTGAATTGTATTTCGATCAGGAGACACTCTGGACGCTGGATGGGGAAGAAGGCATGCCGGTCACCGATATCGTGATCGATGCCATTCCCGAAGCCATTACCATCTATGCACCGGATCTCAGATAAGACCGAAATGACGCATGGCATCTGCCAGACCGTCATCCTGGATATCACCGGTCACATAGTCTGCCAGATCCTTTAATTCCTGTGCACCGTTGCCCATGGCAATGCCGGTATGGCATGCCTTCAGCATCGATGCATCGTTCATGGAATCACCAAAGCCAAACGTATCTTCCATAGAGCCGTTCAGCAGATGAACGGCTTTTCGTATGCCCGCGCCTTTGTTGACGCCGCGCTTTGTCACTTCGCCGCTGGTGCGTTCCCCGCGTCCGTACGAAGCGGTTGTCGAAACAAATTCCAGTCCCTTCGGCAGATCGCGCATGAATGCATCTTCAATCGCCTGCGATGCAAAGCCGACATCGCTTTCCATGACCGGTTCCCCTTTGTATTCCTCCAGGCGGTACACAGCCATTTTTCCGCCTGCCTGCTCGACCTGGTCGGCAAACGCTGACATAAAGATGTATTCCTGTTCGCTGCAGTACATCGTCTGCATCGCTGACAGAATGATTTCTCCCTTACGGTGATGCACGACATCCTGGATCAGATATTCCAGAAGATCATCCGGGATCGGCTCCAGGATCGGTTCTTTCCCCGGAAAATAGATTCCCCCACCGTCACTGAAGATATAGCCGTCCATGCCGAGGGCGAGATACTGCTGCAGACCGGAAAGATTGCGTCCGGAGCAGATCAGGCAGCGATGACCGTTCTTCTGCGCCTGATGGATGGCATCCAGAGTGCTTTCGGACGGCCATTGTATGCCATGATCACTGTCCGTCAGTGTTCCATCGATATCAAAAAACAGAAATTTACCCATTGTCCCTCCATTCTTCCGGACGTCTCATATACTGTTCAAATATGAATTTCCCATTTTCATACCGGAAGCGGAATATTCCGCATCCCGGCATGGGATTGGCATTGCGCTCTCTTGCGTCTTGATATGCATCCTGACGGGATATGCCAAACAGTACTTCCAGCACATTCATATACAGGATGCCATGTGCCGTGCACAGGATCGTATCCCCGTCCATTGCCCGGTCCGCCGCTTCCTGAAAGAAACTGCCCAGCCGTGCATGGATCTGCTGTCTGTTTTCGCCGCCGACATCCTCCCAGTCTTCGGTAATATGACGCCGTTCCACTTCCTCCATCACGGCCGGATAATACTCCCCTTCCAGTTTCCCGAAGAATACTTCCCGCAGTCGTTTGTCTGCTTTTGGTGTGATTCCACGCTCTTCCAGCAGGATTTTCATCGTTTCTCTGGCGCGGAAGGCAGTCGAAGTATATGCCGCATCAAAGTGAACATCCTGCAGTGCCTCTTTCGCAGCATATACCTGCTGTATTCCCTCCTGGGATAACGGTCCGCCTGCCCATCCCTGCATGCGGTGATGCTGGTTGAACAGTGTCAGACCATGACGTACGTAGTAAAACGTGACGGTCTTCTGCTGCGACTGGCGGTATTGGGAGGCAGTATAGGGACCGTCTTCCCGTACCCATGTGCCGTCTTTATAGCGGAAGAAAAAGAAACATGCATTGGAAAGCCGTGCACCGCGCTGCCCAAACAGTTCCATTTCCATATGGCGGTACCACGCACCATGTCCCACCAGCATCACGGTTTCGCCATCCTGTGCTTCCTGCAGCACATCCGCAAAAAACGCATGCATGCGCGCATTGAAATGCGCACAGGATTCCCCGTTTACCGCACTGAAGTCCATACCCTGTTCTTTGATGACATCCTGGATCTCGGACAGTTTATTGCCGTCTAAGTCCCCGAAATCAAATTCCAGAAGCCCGGCATGTTCCATAATGCGCACATTTCTTCCCCGGCACAGGATCTCTGCGGTATCCACCGTTCGCTCCAGTGGTGACACATAGCAGCGGGACACCGGCACACAGGCAAGCGATGATGCTGTATCAACAGTCGCCGCAATGCCTTCTTCTGTCAATGGACTGTCGCAATTCCCCTGCAGGCGTCCGGTCCTGTTAAATAATGTCTCACCATGGCGGACATATAGAAACCGTACTTCCATCAGATCAGACCATAATGTGCCAGACCGTTCTTCACACCGTCTTCCAGGATCGGTGTGGTAACGAATTCAGCCTTTGCCTTGAGTTCTTCCACTGCATTGCCCATTGCAATGCCATGTCCTGCAGCTTCCAGCATGCAGAGGTCATTCATGCCGTCGCCGAATGCATATGTATTTTCAATCGGCACACCCAGTTTCTCTGCCACAGCCCGCAAAGCCGTTCCCTTGTCTGCACCAAGGATCGTGACATCCGCTGTCGGATGGGGACCGTGCGGATTCAGGATGCACATATCTTTGAGTACTTCTTCGATTTTTGCATACATTGTCCGGCTGCTGAAGCAGACATCGAAGTTATATGCTTTCATATCTTCCGGAATCCCCTTCTTCATAAACCCAGGATCCCACGCCGATGCCATCGGTGCAAAGTCATCCTCATTGCCGGCAAAGTACCCGGAATCCTGCGTAAAGAACGCATAGCTGCATCCAATGGGATCCAGACGGCGCCGGATCTCATCGACCTGTTCTTTGGACAGGGGCATATCATACAGCGTCTCACAGCAGCCCATCATGGCATACCGTCCGTTGGAGCAGATGTATCCATTGGCATACTTATAAAAATTCTTACGGACATACGTCAGACTTCTGCCGGTGCAGATAAAGACGATGCTTCCGTTCATGCGCAGATCATGCAGTGCTTTCTGCGCGCTCAGCGGGACATCCTTTCGGATCGCCAGTGTCCCGTCAATGTCAAAAAATACAAGATTCATATACTGCTCCTCAAATATCTTCGCGTGCGGTCAGTTCACCGCGGATATCCCGTTCCATATTGAAGTGGATCCGTTCACTGTCCTGCGACACACTGAACAGATAATATAATTTGGCAACTGCTGCCTCTGTTGTCATATCTCTGCCGCTGACCGCTCCTGCCTGTACAAACAATTGTCCTGCCTCATAGGCATTGATATCCACCGTTGCCTGCGGACATTGCGAGCATACCGTTACGACGGTGCCGCTTTCTCTTGCTCTTTCCAGCAATGGCAATAGTTTCCCTTCAACATCCGGGATATTGCCGGAACCGAATGTCTCGATCACCACGCCGCGAAGCTTGCCGGTCAGTACGGACTCAAACAGTTCAAACCGGATACCCGGGAATACTTTGATAACACCGATCGGCACATTGGCAAGCGGACGGAATTCAAACCGGTCACTGTGATGCCGCAAAAGTGCTGCTTCGTTATACTGGATCGATATGCCAGCAGTCGCAAGCGGCGGATAGTTGGGTGATACAAATGCCTGCATGCCGTCGGCGGAATACTTGGTAGCACGGTTTCCCCGCAGCAGCAGTCCTCCGAAATAGATGCATACTTCCCGTACTTTTCCTGCCCCGGCAATGATCATGGATGTGATCAGATTGTCACGTCCGTCACTGCGTGTTTCACATAACGGGATCTGTGATCCGGTCAGGATCACCGGCTTGTTCAGTCCTTTTAACATAAAGGACAGTGCCGATGCCGTATATGCCATCGTATCTGTTCCATGCAGGATTACAAAGCCGTCATACAGCGTATAACTGTCGGTTATGATCTGTCCGATGGCATTCCACTCCGAAGCCGTCATGCGGCTGGAATCCAATAGAGGAATCGTTTCGGTATATTCCCATTCCGGCATTCCTTTCGCCTTCAGAGAATCCATATGCAGCAGTGCTTCCCGGAAATATGCGCCATCCGGTCTGTACCCTTTCGCTGTACGCGTCATTCCGATCGTTCCGCCGGTATGCACTATCAGTATCTTTCCCATAGTATCCCTCCCGTATCATTGTAGCGGATATCTGTTCTTTTTTCCCGTACAACCATAATAAAACGGCAGTCTTAAGACTGCCGTGAACATACTCAGCGTGCATTCTGCCACGTGCTCTTGGAAAGCAGGATCAGCATCGGATAGATCTCCAGTCTTCCTGCCAGCATATCTGCGGTCAGAACCAATTTGGAGAGATTGCTGAAGCCGGAGAAATTGCATGTTGCACCAACGGCATCAAAACCAGGTCCAATGTTGTTGAAGGTCGCCATGACAGCGGAGAAATTCGTTTCAAACGAGAAGCCGTCCAGCGACACGATCAATACGCTGATCACCAGAATGAACACATATGCGATCAGATAGGTATGCGTTGTATGAAGTACCGAGAGATCGATTGGACGCCCGTTTACACGCACCACATTGACTTCCGAGGGATGCAGGGACTTGTGAATGTTTCTGCGCAGTCCCTTGAACAGCAGAAGCAGACGGATCTGCTTCATTCCGCCGCCGGTACTGCCGGCACACGCACCCACCATCATCAGAAACAGCAGGATGGTCTTAGCAAACGACGGCCACAGATCAAAATCTGTCGTTGCAAATCCTGACGTCGAGATGACCGTTGCGACTGTGAATGCACTATGACGCAGTGTTTCTTCCGTCGTTGCATACAGCGAACGCACATTCCAGAAGATCAGACCGATACAGATAAAGACCATGCCCCAGAACAGACGGAATTCTTCATCCCCGAATGCTTCTTTGAACTTCTTCAGCAGGATCAGATAATAGATCGAGAAGTTCACAGAGAACAGGAACATGAATACAGTCGTTACATTCTGCAGATACGGACTGTAGGAAGCCAGGGAGTCATTGCGAACTCCAAATCCGCCGGTCCCCGCCGTACCAAACGCCGTACAGGCCGCATCAAAGACAGACATTTTCCCGGCAACCAGGAACAGAAAATCCAGTACGGTCAATCCCACATAGATGGCATACAGGATCGTAGCAGTTTTCTTCATCCGCGGCGTCATCTTGCCGACAGACGGCCCCGGGCTTTCCGCACGCAGGATATGCAGCGTAAATCCCTGGTTCTTTCCACCCAGCGGAACAATCGCCAGCAGGAATACCAGCACACCCATACCGCCGATCCAGTGGCTGAAGCTGCGCCAGAACAATAGTCCCTTGGACATGGCTTCCACACTGGTCAGGATGGAAGAACCGGTCGTGGTAAATCCGGATGCCATTTCAAACATGGCATCGATATAGCTTGGTATTTCCCGGGAGAACCAGAACGGAAGCGCACCCAGTGCACTCATCAGGATCCATGTCATACCGGTCGTTACGAGACCTTCTCTGGCCTGGAATGTCCCTTTGGCATTTCTTCCTGCAAGCCAGAAGATCAGACTGACGATCAGGATAATGATCAGTGCCCGGATAAATCCATGTACTGCCATGCTCTCATGATAGTACAGGCTGATTCCAAACCCCGGCAGCATCAATCCCGCCTCAATCAGCAATATATATGAGAGAATTCGAAGTATCATTCTATAGTTCATACACTATTCCTCAAAAATATCGTTGATCGAATTGATCGATGAATTGGCAGATGCCAGTACGATGATCGTATCTTTCTCCTGGAAGCACGTATTGCCGTGCGGGATCTCTGCCCGCATGCCGTGGCTTACAGAAGCAATCAGAATGTTTTTGCGGATTGCAATATCCTTTAACGGTTCACCGATATGACGCGTATGTTCATCGACCGTGAATTCCATCGCTTCGACCTGTCCGTCGGCCAGCTTATGCACGGTGATCGCAGCACCCTTCTGGTTCTGCATGGCGCGTACATAGCGGACAATATGCATCGTGCACAGTTCCTTCGGAACAACGGCGGAGCCAATGCCCAGACGGTCCAGGATCGCTGTGTTTTCACCGCGTCCGAGCTTTGTAACGATCTGCGGCACACCTGCCATATTGGCATACAGAGACATGACCATGTTGATCTCATCCAGACCGGTCATGGATACAAAGCCGTCATAACTGCCGATCTCTTCTGCTTCCAGTACCTTCTGGTCACTGGCATCCCCATGGATGATCGTTGCATACGGCAGCATCTTTGCGAGTGCTTCGCACTTCTGTTCATCACTCTCGATGATACTGACAGCGATATGATTCTTGCGCAGTTCCTGTGCCAGATAGTAGCTGATGCGTGATCCGCCCGCTACCAGCACATGGTTGACCGGCATCGTAATAATGCCAAGTGAACGCAGCAGTGAATGCAGATTCTCCGAATCACCGGTTACGAAAATACGGTCTCCGGCACGCAGTGTGAACTCACCATGCGGCATAATTGCTTCCCCATTGCGCAGTACGGCACAGATCAGGATCTGGCAGCGTACCACCTGCTGCAGATTCTTCACCTGCACATCGTTCAGACGGCTCTTCTGGTCCAGACGCAGTTCTACGATCTCGACCTTTGCCTTGGCAAATGTTTCTCTCTGCAGGAAGCCCGGATACTTCAGAAGACGCGCGATCTCACTGGCTGCCATCCGCTCCGGATTGACCACCAGCTTCAGTCCGAATGTATTGCGCATTTCATATGCCTGCTCCACGTATTCCGGATCACGGATCCGGGCAATCGTGTGCAGATTCGGATTCAGTGTATGTGCGGTAATGCAGCTGAGCAGGTTGACTTCATCCTGCGATGTCGCCGCAATGAACAGATCCACATCCATGACACCGGCTTCTTTCAGCACACTGCTGGCGGCGCTGTTTCCTTCCATTGTATTCACATCGTAAGTCTCCATGACTGACTCCAGTTTCCTGGCCTTCATATCAATGATCGTAATATCATTGCCTTCCAGAGAAAGCTGTGCTGTCAGAGATGTTCCTACTTTACCTGCACCTGCAATCAAAATCTTCATATTTAAACCCCCAAAATCAGGATAACCGCTCTATATTGTAGCACTGTCCGGGCAAAAACAAAAATGGCACAGAAGTGCCATCTTTCAATCAGTCTTTTAATACGGAAAGAAGCGGATCCATCAGCTTGCGGAAGCCTTTGAAATACACCGGATACTCACCGAATCCGCCGCTGGTATATTCTTCATCCGGGCTCACGATCAGTGACAGTTCCCATCCTCTGAAGCCATCTACTTCTCTTCCGTCATTCGGCGGAATATAATTCTTATCCCAGTCATAGACATAGAGTTCTTCCAGCAGTACACGCTTGATCTCTGTCCATTCTTCCAGTGTCAGTACATGGGCAACCTTCTTGATCTCACCGGTATATGTGGAATAGACCTCATACAGTACGCATGTCTCTTCTTCCGCGAAACGGGCACGCAGTGATCCCTGAATGCAGTCGCCGCTTCTGTAACGAAGACCGGTAATTGCATCGATCAGCGGTGTACCGTCATCCGCATATGGTTTTCTTCCGAAATCACTCCTGCAGGCATTGCAGTGATAAAACGATTCTGTACGTGATACATCTTTTGATCCGCAGACCGGACAAACTGGCATTTTTTTCATATGATCCTCCTGAACACCATCCTGTTATCTGTATCATACACTAGATAAGCGTATAAATGACAGCGCTTTCAGAATAAATCTGTTGTATCGATGACTCCGTCTGCCCTGTTTTGAAGATCGAATGTTTTAAAGTACAGCTCCTCATACGGGATCCACTCCTGTACAAAGCGATGCAGCTTTTCCGGATTGCGCTTCTGTATGCGCTCCAATTGCTTCTCTGGCGTGACTGTCAGAAAGACGGTAATGGCGTAATACGAGAACAGTTCCGGACGCATGCTGTAGCTGCCTTCTACGATCGTGATCTCTGCCGGCTGGCGGATCTCTGCTTCACACAGTTCCATCGTCTGACAGTCAAACGGCTGATAGGTATAGGACTGTCCTTTGACCAGAGGATACAGCACCTGAGACAGAAAACGTTCGTAGTCCACATTGCCGCCGGGCTTTGCATAGCGCTCTTTCGTACGCTGCTCTTTGCGCAGGAAGAAGTCATCCATGTGCAGTACATCTGCACCGGTCCTCTCTTTCAGCCATTGTGCCAGCGTGCTTTTTCCCGATGCACATCTGCCGTCAATTGCCACAACAAGCGGCTTTGGGGTATCCTGTATCATCCCCAGCAGTTCTTCAGCTGTCATGACGTCTGCACCTGCACGACTGTTTCGTGCATGGTTTCCTTCCGGTTTCAATCGTGAAAAGACCGTCTTGTGTCTCTTCAAATCCACGGTGTTTCAGAAAGAAGAGGCTTTCCTCATCCTCCGGCATATGTGCGTACAGATGCGTGATGCCCTTCTTCTCTGCTTCCTGCAGCACCAGTGCCAGGGAGTCCGTGCCATAGCCGCAGCGCCGCAATGACGGCAATACATACAGCAGCAGCTCATACCTGTCTGCTTCTTTGCGCCAGCCGCATTCACCGACAAAGTCTTCGCATCCGCCGCACCAGATCAGCCGATACATCGCATCATCCGACTCGTTCTCAATATATTCACGGTACCATGCGTCCAGCATCTCTTCCGTGATCATTTCTTTTTTATGCAGTTTTTTCCGCATATTCAGTTCTTCTCTGTTAGGACGTACAAGATCCGGCATCCCACTTCCTCCTTATACAGCAGACGGCTCAGCATTCTGCTTTCCTTCGGCTTCATTATTCCTGTGTCATAGTACATAGCCAAGCAACAATTCTGCAAACATGACGAATTACAGCGATAATAACTTCGTAAAGTCTATAAACGCTGTCATCAGACCATCGTATCTTACCATGAGAAAAGGCTCCTTGCGGAACCTTTCTCTGTATTTGATTTAAGGGGATAGAATCTCTGACTGACTGCTAAGGGGGAGCATTCAATTCAGGGGCAGACCTTATCTGCACTTTTAAGATACACATTTTGTATCATGGAATTATCGTGAAACTATGGGAAAATATGTGAAATGTCATCAATTTACGGCCCTGAACGGCATTCCGTCCAGTATAATATAGAAAATAGCTTAAAAATTCTATATTATTGATTCAAACCAAGGGGATTAAGATGAACACCAAAGTACCATATGGTCTAAGCAAACAACAGTGGGCTGCCATTACAAGGGGAATGGAAGGCCGCCCGGGAACGATCAACGATTACCGGAAAGTTGTTGACCGCCTCCACGCATTCCGCGACCACACCTATTCCATTCTCACCATGACTGCCGATGATGCGGCAGAGTATTTTCGCTGGCTGCAGGAGGAAAGCGGCCTGGCCGAAAATACCGTGCACCGTTACCAGGCAACCCTGCGAAGCATCGGCATGCGCATGGAGCAGGCACACGATGTATTTCCGGGATATGCCAATCCGTTCCGCGGCATCCTGAAGAAGGAGATGCGCCGCCGTTCCGCCTTTTCCAGCGAGAGCTTCGCCGATCCCAAAGCGGTCGAAGCAATCCTGAAGATTCTTCCGGAAATGACCATGGTAGAGCAGATGATCCTGCGTCTGATGATCCTCAATGGCTTCTTGCCCCGTCATATCTGTTCCATTGCCGTAAAAGATTTCCACTGCCGCAGCAATTCCCTCTCTGTTACCTTTTCGGAAGGCCTTGTGCGCAGCCGGGAAGAACAGCAGAAAAAGAATCTTGTCCGGATCGGTGAATCTTCTTCCGGCATGATCACATGGGAATCCAAAGCAACATTCCGCTTCTTTGAAGACTGGGAAAAGATCCTGCGCACCTATACGCCGGATATTGGTTATAACAATGACAGCAGAGCATTCTTCATGACATCAAGACATCTGCCGTATACCTATCATTCCATTCACCATCTGGTCCATGTGGCCTGTGAAAAGGCTGGTTTGAAGGAAACTGTCACACCCAAGCAGCTCTCTTTGTACGGCATGGTGCATTCCTATCTGATGGAAACAGAACTGCACCGGCATAACCAGCTCACCCGGGCCGCAAAAAAACAGACCGATTCCGGGACACTGGCTGCTTTGAAAGAGCAGATCAGTATCTGTGAATCGATCTTTCTTCCCCTTGCTAAACTGGGCTGGATCGGCTGCTGGGATGAGGAATTCCCACCCTGCATGAGTGAGCGGATCAAGGAGATCCGCACCCAGCTTGGCGATGACATCCTGTATGCCATTGTTGGTCTCAAAGCCCCTCAGGGACGCTGAAGATAACGGAAATGGACAGTGCCCTTCTCAGTGCGCTTGACCGTATATAATGCCTTGTCTGCTTCTGACAGCAGACGGAATACACTGGCGCAGCTGCCATCCTGTATGAGACAGCCTGTACTGAGCCGGATGTGCACCGGAAGGTGCTTCCATCCGGTTTTCTTTTCGAGCCGCTGACTGACCTGCTTCATGCGTGTACGCACCATTTCTTCATCCGCATGGTTCATATAGATGACAAACTCATCCCCGCCATAGCGGCATACGATGCTGTCGCTGAAGACATCGTTCAGGCTCTCTGCTGTCTGACGCAGCACATCATCCCCGATGATATGTCCCCAGACATCATTCACATGCTTGAAGTTGTCCACATCGACCAAGATGCACGCACCGGGGATCCGGTTGTCCAATTGGTCCTGGATCTGGCTTTGTCCATACGAACGGTTCCAGATGCCCGTCAGGGCATCTGTCTGCGACTGATCGCGCACCGCAATATAGTTGCGCAGGCTTTCCGTCCGGTCACGCAGAACAAACATGCTGGTGGCCAGGGAAACAAGTCCGCTGCTGATGATATGATTCAGGTCATTGTGAAACAGTTCCGGTGTCTTCACCGATGCATCAATGACCAGAAACACCGCCACACTGCCCAGTATATACAGCAGAAGACGATACGGCTTATCCAGTATACATAACGGAAACGATGCCAGCAGCACCAGGATCGTAAACGCTTCTCTTCCCGGGTCCCAGACCGTACCCATCAGGATTGCAAACAGCACCATCGGGATCTGTATCATATACAGCAGTACAGTCCCATTGATCCGGATCTTATCCGATGTCACTCTGCGTACGATATACAGGATCTGAAAGTACGCAAACATGATCACATTTGTATAAATGATCGATTCCCGCCGCATGACCGTCTGCACGGCCAGGATCATGATGCTCAGCACCATGCCGAAAAGCAGAAACTTGTCGGTCACTTCCGCATTCCGCTTCTGTATCTCTGTCCGGTACGCTGTCATGCTTGTGCCAAGCAGCCGTTCGATCATTTCCTGCATACTTCTGTGCTTATGCCTTTCCGTCGGCCTCTTTGAAGAGGCTGATCATCCAGTCTCCGTTGATGCACGGAAATTCTTCGTTATTCACTTCAAACCGTGCCGCATCTTCTTCCAGTTCTTCTTCGATCATACCGGTCGGGATCAGAAAGGACATCCCCTTGTCATCCATCCGGATATTGATCTTCATGACACCATTGTCTGTCCGCTGGTATTCCACCGATGTGATGTCTTCCGGCTTTCCCTTCTTATTGTCAATGAATTCGATGAAGCTGTCATACTTGGCCAGTTCCACTGCCACATCATCCATCCGGTCTTCAAAGATCTGTATCTTTTCGATCAGCTCTGCAATGGTATTGCACCGGCGCAACTTCCATCCCTGCTTTGCCAACGGCCGCGTATACTGCACCAGCTGGTCCATCGGATCTTTCTCACTGAGCCAGATCACAAAGCGGAAACGCGGGTCCATATAGACCAGATCATTGCGGAACAGGAAGTCCGTCTTGCAGTGCGGACAGCTGTGGCGGAACAGATCCCCACTCATGACGCGGTCCCGCTCATGCGGATCCGCCGCGGCATTTACACTGTCCCAGACATCGATTTCAAACTGACGTCCGCAATACGGACATACACATACGGTCTTTCTTGACTGTCCCATCGTTCCTCCTAATTTGGCAATGCATGATCCGCCGGCTGTTCTTCTTCCCGGGGAAGTGCTTCCAGCAGTCCCTGCATTTCCTTCATGAATTCTTCTGTCATTTCCTCTCCTGCATATACGATCATCAGAGAGGGTTCTTCCTCAATGGAAGCCGGCACCATCCACACGGTATCGCCTTCTGCCAGTGTATCGCTGTCATCCAGGCTTTCTTCCACCGTTCCATATACAAACTGTTCCCGCATGCCCTGCAGTTCAACGGCATAGCTCTCCATGCCGTCCCACGACAGCATCATTGCCGGCACAACATCCGGGTACCATCCATCCCGCACCTCATCCAGCATCGGATTCAGGCGCAGATCAAACAGACTCTCATCTGTATCTGCCTCTGCCGTTTCCAGAAACAGATCATTCTTTTCCACCATGTCCATGTCCGCTTCTACCAGGCGTGCTTCTTTGTCTTCCACTTCGTCCATGGTAAAGATGCCAAGCATATCCTGCTGGTTCAGTCCCTTCGTGCAGAATTCCCACGACGGTCCGATGGACAATACCGCAAACGCTGTCATGCCCTCTTCATTGACAAAGCCGGAACATAATGCAAAGCAGTCATCTTCCTGTACATCAATTTTATCTTTGAAGCGTTCCGTCAGCACATCTGCTTCAATGGTCACAAACTGGTGATAGTATTCACTGAAATAATATTCGTTAAGTTTCATAGTCCTTGAATGAAAAAGCGGGAGATACCCGCTTTTGCAGTTTAGTTTTTGGAGTTTCTTCCAAGGATCTGCAGGACACGTAAGAAGATATTGATGAAGTCCAGATACAGGTCCAGAGCCGCATACGTAGCGAGATTCGCACGCATGGCCGAAGTACCCTCCGTCGCATAATAGTAAGCACGTATTTTCTGCATATCCCATGCGGTCAAAGCCAGGAAGATCGCCAGTCCAAGATAGCTGATCATCAGATTGTCACGCAGGATCGGGATAAACAGTGACAGCAGTGAAGTAATGACCAGAGCAACCAGACCGCCCAGCATCAGTCCGCGGAAGCGGGACAGATCCACATTGGTCGTATAGCCGATGATCGCACAGCTGGCAAACAGCACAGCCGCGAACAGGAAGGCTGTAAAGATCGTTGAGATGTCAAAGACCAATGGCAGAACACTGAATGTTACACCGGTGATCGCCGCATATACATAGAAGAGAATATTGGCAGCTGTCGGGGACAGTTTGCGAAGTCCGAAGGACAATGCAAGCACGACGCCGATCTGCACGATCATCAGTCCGTAGAATGCAAAGGACGATCCTGTCACGAAGCGGAACAGCAGACCTCCGGAGAAGAAACTGCGGTATCCGAGGAAGGCGATCACTGTGGTCAGAGCCAGAGCAGATGCCATCTTAATGAAAACTTTGTTGATATATGTACGGAGCGACTCGCCGGACGCTTCATACACGTTGTAGTTGTTAAATTCGCTCATTTATATCGTTTCCTTTCTATTCCTGCTGGAATAAATATATCATAAAGCACCTGTTTAAAATGTCAAATACAGTGCTGTCCGTACCATGTACGTATTTCTTTCAGGATACGATCGGTGTCTTCGCTGTCTGTTATATCAAACCAGTGCACCGGCATCTGGTGGTTCAGCCAGGTATACTGACGCTTGGCAAAATGCCTGGAATTCTTCTGAATCGCTTCTTTGACCTCTTCCCTTGTGCATTCTCCCTGGAAGTAGCTCTGCCATTCCCGGTAGCCGATGCCCTTCATGCCCGGGGCATCAAAACCAATGCCCCTGGCCAAGAGTCCCCGCACTTCCTCTTCCAGTCCGTTTTCAAACATGCCTTCCACCCGGGCATTGATGCGTGCATACAGGACATCCCGCGGCATCGTACAGCCGGCAATGAATGCATCATACAGCATGCGGTGCTCCTGGCGGGCAACGATATCACTTTGCCGCTGTCCCGTGCGCCGGTAAATGGTCAGTGTACGCTCGATCCGTCTGCGGTTATTGGGATGGATTTTTTCTGCCTGCACCGGATCGGTTTCCTGCAGAAGCCGATAGAGCTCTTCCGTGGAATACTGTGCCAAAGAGGCATCCTGTCCTTCCGTCTCTTCTTCCGGCAGGAATTCATAGTCATAGAGGCAGGCTTTCAGATACAGCCCGGTCCCTCCGCAGATGATGCGCAGTCCGTCTGCCGTATCGATCTCATGGCGTACGGCTTTCTGAAAGTCCGATACACTGTATGGTTCATCCGGTTCCAGAATATCGATCAGATGATGGGGAATATCTCCCATCTCTTCCGCAGTCACCTTGCCTGAGCCAATATCCATTCCCCGATAGACCTGTATGGAATCACCGCTGATGATCTCGGCGTTGAACTCCCTGGCACAGCGCAGGGAAAATGCCGTCTTGCCGGCAGCGGTCGGTCCGGCAATGACCAGTACTTTTTTCATCGCAGGAACTCCTTCACCAGTTCTTTTTCTTTCAGGATCACAAAGGTCGGCCGGCCATGCGGGCAATGGTAGGGATTATCGCACAATGCCAACTGCCGCACGACTTCCCGCATCTCTTCCATGGTCAGTGAACGGTTAAAGCGGATCGAATGATGGCATGCCATCGTAGCGATCTTCTTGCGCTCCATCCGTGTATATACAGACGCCGATTCATTGCGGAAATTATCGATCACATCCTGCAGGAACGGTTCTTCTTCCAGCTCTTTCAGCCATGACGGTACACTGCGCACCGCCAGTGTATCCGGTCCAAACGGTTCAAATGTCACATGCAGGTCCTGTACTGCCGCATTGAGCTCATCCACCCGCCGTACAATATCATTGCCAGCGTGCAGAACCAGCGGCACAAGCGTATCCGTCATAATGGGATTCTGGTTTAATATCGCACAGTATTCTTCAAAGTGCACCCGTTCCTGGGCAGCGTGCTGATCGATCACTGCAAGGCCGTCTGTGACCGCACACAGGATGAACTTCTCATGAAGCTGGCCGATCACCTGCATATCCGGGAATGCCCGCTGCGGCTGTTCTTTCGGCTTCGGTGCTTCGATCGTCTCCCGGATCTGTTCCAGGATCTGTGTATCCTGGCGGACTTCTTCTTCCACACTCATGACCGGTGCGTGATAAACTGCCTGCTCTTCCTGCACCTGTGTAACTTGCGGCTTCGGTGCTTCCTGCTGAATGCGGCGGCGTGTCTCATCGATCAGCCGGTCGGTATCAAATGCCATCGGCTCATAGTATTCTGCCCGTGCTTCCCTGGCATGAGTTTCCGGCACAAGCAGGGAACCGGCCAATGCATCTTTGAGACGGTCACGGATCAGATATTCCAATTGTCTTTCTTTGGACAGACGCACTTCCCACTTGGATGGATGCACATTCACATCCAGCAGATGCGGGTCCATCGTGATATTCAATACGACAAGGGGATATCTCCCTTTGACGATAAAGTCTTCATACGCTTCCTGCACGGCATTGTACAGCCGTCCTGTGCGCACCATGCGGCCATTCAGGAACAGATCGATGCCATTCCGGTTTGCCCGGGTGACCGTCGGTTTAACGATATAGCCGCTTACACTATAATCAAAGTCTTCAAACTGTACCGGTATCGCATTCTCTGCGGCTTGGTAGCCAAAGACGGCATACAGCACTTCCAGCAGATCATTCTGTCCGCTTGTGCGGAAGGCATCCCTGCCGTCACTGATCAGTGTAAATGCGATCTCCGGATGGGACAGAGCAAACTTGCCCATGACATCCTGTATCAAAGATGCTTCGTAGGAACCGGAGCGCAGATGCTTTAACCGTGCCGGTGTCTGATAGAACAGTCCCTCCACGGTGATCGAGGTCCCCTGATCGCATGGATAGGGTTCCTTCTCCTTCATCTCACCATATTCCACGACCACTCTTGTGGCATCTGTGCCGTCGCTGCTGATCAGCGTCAGTCTGGAAACAGAAGCGATCGAGGGCAGTGCTTCCCCGCGGAATCCCAGTGTGTGGATCATCCATAGATCATTCTGTGAACGGATCTTGCTGGTGGCGTGACGCAGAAAAGCATTCGATGCATCATCGCTGTCCATTCCGCTTCCATTGTCTTCGACCGTAATACGGTCAATTCCGCCCTGTTCGATCAATACCGTGATGCGTGTCGCACCGGCATCGATGGAATTCTCCACCAGTTCCTTCACGACGCCGCGCGGACGTTCTACCACTTCTCCGGCTGCGATCATATTGGCGGTCTGTGTATCCAGTTGTCTGATCTTACCCATCGTATCTCTCCATCGGGACATCTTCCCGCGTATCGCTATTATAGCATATGCATGTACACACACTGTGTGGCGGTCTTTGCCTGCTGTTTGTATAATGGAACCAGAAAGAGGCAGCCCATGCGATTAAAAGAAGAATACCGCAACACCATCGTGATCCAGAAATCCCGCTTCATTGCATGCCTTGCGCCATGCCGCAGCGAAGAAGAAGCACGCAGCTACATTGCGTCCATCCGGAAAGAATTCCCCGACGCCACCCATGTATGCACTGCGTATGCCATCGGCGAAACCATCCGCCGCTCCTCCGACAACAAAGAGCCCGCCGGTACTGCCGGCGTTCCCATGCTGGAAGCGATCCTGAAAAGTGAAGTAAATGATGTATGTGCCTGCGTTGTCCGCTACTTCGGCGGAATCAAACTGGGTGCCGGAGGACTGGTCCGTGCCTATTCTTCTTCCGTTTCCACTGCCATTGCCGGTGCCCCGAAAGTCATCGACGTCCCGGCAAAAGAATGGCTCGTACAATATCCGTACGAGCTATCCGGAACATTGGAAACATGGCTGCGCCGCAATACCGAGATCACGGACATCGCCTATGATGAACAGGTATCCTGCACCTTTATCAGTGAAGATGACAATATTGAAAAACAGATCCGTGATCTTTCCAAAGGCACGGTAATACCCGAATTCGTCGATACCGTCCTGCTGGAAAAAGATGTCTGATCACTTCGAGACAATCTGAATGTCCATATCGACATTCCCGGTAATCCCGTCTACCCTGCCTCTGTTGGTATACTGCCAGATTTCAAACATATAGGAATAATGGGGCAGTGAACCGTATTCCGCCGCCCACAGCGGAAACTCCCCCAGCATATCCATTTCAAAGAATTCATCAAACAGCCCCGTACTGTTATACAGCATTGCCTTATAGCCCGCCTTCTGCACACGGCTCAGAAATGCCTTTGCGATCCGGGTTTTTTCTTCGCGTGACACATTCAGTATGCGGTCCGTACCGATCTCCGGATGTTCCATATCAAAGACCACCGGCCCTTCTACGTCATAGCCTTTGATCTGATCCAGTACAAAGTCCGCCTCTTCCACGGCTTCTTCTTCACTGACCGCCTGGGAGAAGAAATACACCCCGGTCTCTATCCCCGCCGCAGCAGCACCTTCCACATTTGTCCGAAACCACACATCTTCCGTACATCTGCCGGATTCCGTTCCCCTGTATCCGGTCCGTATAATTGCAAATTCTATGCCGGCATCTTTGACCCTCTGCCAGTCGATCTCTTCCTGATGCGCTGATACATCGATTCCCTGTCTCGATGTATATGATTCATCCTCATAGCTGGCATAATTGCCATCCGTCGTCAGATAATCCCAATTATATGCATGCATTGCACGCTCTATGGGCGTCAGTTCCACTGGCACATACGGTTCCTCATACGTCAACCGGCGTACCAGCATGGTGCAGGACGTTACAAACAACGCAAAAAACAGCAGGAATACATATACCCCCCGTTTCAGACGCCTGCGTTTTCTTCTGCGTTTTGCCATTGCCTAGATTATACCGTGCATGGAAACGATGTACCAGTCTGCTTGCCTGCCACATTATCTAAGATTTCCTGTATAATAACGATGAGTTACAGGGAGGACTTGTTTTATGAGTAAATACTGTACCAACTGCGGCAAACCGCTGGAACCCGGTGTCCGTTTCTGCACCTATTGCGGATATGAGCTTCCGGCCCCGAATACAGATGATCTCGAACTTCCGGAGCCATCCAGAAGCATCCTGGATGAACCCACAGACGGAAATCCGGGAACGATGACATCGATCATCAATGAATTAAGCAATATCGAAGTGACTGAACCGGTCATTGTCTCTTCCATTCCGGAGCCGGAACCAGAACCGGAGCCGGTCAAACCGACTCCTGCGCCGGCACCTGTACAGCCAAAGAAAAAGGCTGTCAAAAAGACAGTAAAGAAAAAGGCACAGCCGGCCGAAGAAGAAAAGGAAATCGTCCGCTACAAGCACCGCAAATGGCCATGGGTGCTGCTTCTGTTGATTGCGCTTTGCGCCGGCGGCACATGGTGGCTGTATAACAACCGTCCGGATCTATTGGACAAGGGACTGCAGAAGATCACAGACATCACCGGTCTGGAATTCCCGAAATTCGATACCACACCGGCACCAGAGCCGGAAACACCTGCATTTATCGAAGAAACGGCACGCCCGGAAATGACCACAGATCCATCTGCACTTGGCAATGCTGTGGGAACGATCCGCGTCAAAGTTACAAAGCTGCGCATCCGTTCCGGTCCTGCCACATCCTCTGAGCTGATCGCAGATGCACGCGAAGGTGCTACGTATACGTACTATGCCACAGAAGAAGGCGAAGGCTATACATGGTACCGCATCGGCAAAGACCAGTGGGTCGCTGACCAGGGAGAATGGCTGGAAGTAAATCCATTTGCCCAGTAATACCGCAAAGCCAACAGCATCACATCCACGAAAGAAGCCTGCAGAATCATACACTGCAGGCTTTTCTTTCGTGGTTTTACTCAGCGTTTTCCTTTTCGTTGTCATCATCCAAAAGAAAAGCCGGCAGAATTGCCGGTTCTCAAATGACGCCAGGCATATGCCCTGCATCATCCGTTTTTCAGTGTTTCATAGGTGTATGTGGATCCGTTTGCGATCGGGAAGTCATTGGCAATGGGCCATCCCTCCTGTGCCGTCACACGAATGCGTTTGCTGGAACCGTGGAGATAATAGATCATATCTCCAAGATTGAGCGTATAGCGGTCATCGTCCACTGTGAAGTTGTTGATGGAGTCGGTGGTCAGCAGGAAGTAGGCATGTCTGCACGTATCCATGTACGCACTGTCTGCCAGCATGGCTTCCACATGATCGGGACGGTCCGCGAAGTCATGGGCAGGATCTGCATCATCCCATGTTACATCCACTTCATACCATTCCCCATCCAGCAGGATGCAGTTCCACGCATGCAGGCCCATGGATTCTGAACCGGCATAGCCGATGATCTGCGCACTGGTGATGCCAGACTGTTGCAGCAGATACGTATATGCCTTTGCATAGCCGTCACAGACGCAATTGTTCGCTGTTCCCCGGCCATTGTCCACCAGGGCACCATATGCGGAATGTGCCAGTCCTGTTAGGCCTCTGTCTGCAGTCTCGTAGTCATACGAACACAGGTCAAGCAGCCTGTCATGGATGGCAAGCGCAATCTGTGCCGGCGGCTGGGTGCGGTCGATCTCTGCCAGGAACGCATTGGCTGCCCGGTTGAAATCACCCATCACTGTCTCATAATCGCTGAATGGTGTTGCCATGGACATCGTTACACGGTAGTTGCCTGCTTCATTTGGCTGCGTATAGATACTCATGCGGAAGGGATAGGTATCCTGGGCAAAGTACCAGAACAGCTCCGGATGATCGTATTCGACAGCTTCCCGCACCTGGTGGTACATGGTATCGAATTCCGGTGTTTCCGGTGAGATCGAGATATCTTTCTGAACTGTAAGATCTGCGATCTCCGGATGAACCATCAGTTCCACCAGCATGTCATAGAGCTTCTTTCCATCTTCTGTGAGCAGGGAATAATAATAGAATTCCGGTGCATTGTTCACAAACAGCTGCGAAGGCTCTGCCGGTGTATCATCCACGATCTCTTCTTCCGGGGTCTTTTCGTCTTCGACGTCTTTTTTTACCTCGGTATCATTGCGGATCGTATTGGAGACTTTCCGGTCATCACCGGTCTTATTGGAATTTCCTCCGGTACTTTCCGGCAGCAGGCCGGCAAAGGACATACTGCCGAAGAGCAGCAGCATGAGGGCAGTTAATGCGCTCAGCAGTTTATTCAGCAGCATATCCCTTCTCCTTTCCTGCTATGCATTTTCTTCCGGCTGTTCAGCCGGGTTTTCTTCCTGCAGAAGCTCCTGCAGGCGATGGAAATCATCGCCTTCCAGCAGTTTCTTCAATCCGGTGCGGATCTCATCTTCATGTTCTTCCAGGATCTTCTGCTTCTGTGTCTGTTCGTCTTCTTCGCCCAGTACCGTCAGAATATCCTGCAATTGTTTCCGCTTGTTTTCGATATAGAGTTCGTTCGACTTTGCCAGTGTATAGACACGGCGAGCATAGGGATCATCATAGCTGTTGGGATCGATGAGTCTGGTCCAACCGCGGATTTTGCTCATGTCGATCTCACGCGGTGTGATCGGCAGGGTATTGACAGAGGTAATATGCTTTTCTGCCACACCCCTGCACCACAGTATCACCCGTTCGTATTCTTCCAGCTGTTTCAGACGGTCCTTTACGGTTTCTACGGCATCTGCCTCACTCTGTGCCCGCAGCAGGATGGCTTCCGTCTTCGCTGCAGAGAGACAGGAGGTACCGATCTCTTCGATCTGCTGTGTCAGTTTCTGATACAGTTCTGTTAATTCAGACATAGTACCTCCTATGATCAAAGCGGCGGCATCGTGTGGAACGGCGTATGCATCGGTGCATCCCCGTTGGTCACGAATCCGTATTTTTCTCTGTACAGGCGGAATCCTTCACCATACTCATCTTTCCGTGATGCATAGATCATTTCCTGTTCACGGGCGAAGTCCGTTTCTCCGATCGCATAAAGCAATTGGATCGATGCCCAGACAGCCATGCCTTCATAGACGATGAGTCGCAGTTTCTGATTGCCGTAGAGTTTCGTCATTTCCTTGTCATCCCAGTTGAGATACTGCCAGATGTGAGTCATCTCATGGGAGAATGTTTCGATCGACGCAAGACGCGGTGATCCGTTCTCGATCAGGATCGAGTACTTGTCACCCTGGCGGCGGGCAAAGCCCAGCACCCGGGAAGCGAAGCCCGGTCCCGGACGGAAGATACTGCCGCTCTGACGGGCAATCGTGCGTGCATCGGCCGTTTCGATATGAATGATGCGCTTGTAGGTAATGCCGAAGATATTCTCCATCATCACTTCCGTGCGCTCCGCCAGTTCGCGGAATTCCTCCACACTGTTAATGGCAGTGCGGGAACACTCACTGCAGCGGATGCGTCCGTCCTGCAGTTTTTCAAAGCTGACACCGCTTAACGGCTTTCCGCAGAAGTCGCAGATCAGCTCTGCCTGCAGGTCCATATGCACGGCTTCTTCCGGTTCCCGCTTGCGGGAATGCGTCAGATCGTTGTTGGTCCAGCCATGGCGGTTCATATACACCGCAAGGCCTTCCAGATCAAACCGTGAATCGATCTCATCAAATCCCAGTTTCAGGAAACACCGACGCAGATACTCGGTATTTTCTTCCGGGATCAGGATCTCGATATCATCCGGTGCACCATCCTGCACATTGACATCCGGATCCGGTATGCCGTTTCCTTCTGTCTCGGGAATGTATTCCGTTTCCTGCGGTACCGGTTCTTCCTGCGGCTTTTCGGCAGGTACGGTTTCCGGCTGTTCCGGAGTATCCTGTGGTTCCTGCGGCTCCGGGGCATTGCCTGGCGCTTCAGAATGCAGGATCACTTCGTTATGATTCTTCTTTCCGCCGAAGATGCCTTTGAACCAGTCTCTGATCCGTTTCAGCAGGTTCTTCTTTTCTTTCGGAAGCTGTTCATCCGCCGGCAGCACGACCGCGTGAACGATATTGTTGCGGGGATCTTCTTCCTTCTTCTGCAGTGTTTCGAAGTGCCAGTCGATGTAGTCCGCAATGATTTCCAGGATGCGGATAATACTGTTGTCGATGGCTTCGAGAAGGCCGATATCCATATCGCTGTCTTCCACGATGTAGATCGATTCGGCATCGTACGTGCCGTTGATCCCATAGGTGAACTTGCTCAGGACGCCTTCTGCATCTTCCGGCCGCTCATGCAGCACCGCAATGTACTGCCAGCTGTCCGGGAAGAGGCTGCGGAACAATTCCGCTAACAGCACCGTCAGCGTATAACGCTGGTTCTTCGTTGTTTCCGGCAGACGCAGGCGCAGGATATTCTTGTTGCGGTACTGTCTGCGGTAGGCTTTGATCTGCGGGTCATCGCTGAGATCGATATACCGTGCGGTACGCAGGTCACCGTTGTTCTTCATATCCAGATAGCCCGTTGTCTCGACCGCAAACGCCCGTTTTTCCAGTGCGATCTCCAGATCGCCGATGCGCCGGATCTTTTCCGTGGTAAAGCCGTCTTCCAGCATATACTCACGCATCTGCCGGTAGTAGCGTCTGCCCGCATAGGCATCACCGGCACGGTGCAGGATGCATCCGTCCGGATTCACACTGTACACACGGTACATCTTGCCGTTATTGATGATCAATTGTCCCGGCATGACCAGCTGTGTTACATGTTCATACAAACGAGCATCGATGTACTCACTGCCTTCCGTTTCATCTTCAACGATGAAATACGCATTGCGCAGGGTGCCGCGGAAATACTTCTCAAAGATCCCCGGTTCAATACTGTAGTAATTGACAGTATGTGCCACAAGTTCTTCGTTGAGTTCGACTTTCTGCGTCAGAGTAATGATCGCATCCTGTACATTCACGGTATATTTGCGGATCAGATCGGTCATCGTATCATAGACGCTCTTTGTTTCAATATCCAGAAGAGACAGTTCATGAATGATGAACGATTCTTTTACCTGTCCAGCTGCCATCATCAGGATGAGCCGGAATACGGTGTTCCGCTCACTTTTAACATATGCACTGACAATGGTCGGAATGGCCTTATGGTCATTCATGAACAACTGCCGGTTCATGCGCATATAATCCCGCAGGAGATAGTTTTCCGAGATCACATTAACAAATGACTGCGTCTCACCGCGTGTCATGTATGCACGCGCTGTCGCAAAGAGATTGCAGAATTCATCCTCTGCGATCAGGAAGTCGTTTTCTTCCTGTCTGCTTCCCCAGAGATTGCTGGAGAATGTCATATAGTCATCGATCGTCTTCTGCCGTGCCGGAAGACCGGCATAGCGGCAGATCTGGGCATAGTACTGGCCCACGATCCATCTGAGATCGATGATCGGTGCCTTCGACTCGGCATACCAGGATACATGCGGCACCTGGTTCTTTAACGCTACGGCACTGATCTCCGTCCCGTCGCCCAGATAATGCACTTCCTTGCCGAACAGCTTCTGTCTCTGGTAATCACCGTCCGCATCCCATCCCATGACGGTATAGACGGCTTTTGGCGCAGATGCCGAAATGACATCGGTGATATTGACTTTGAGCACATGGGACAGCGTATCCGCCAGACCATCCGTGTCTCTGTCACAGATGCAGTAGCACGCACCGCTCTTTTCGCGGATGATCTCTGCCAGATTGGCAAGACCGGTCTGCGATGTCGTAAGCATATGCGACGGTTCCAGCATCAGCACAAAGTCCGTATGCAGAAGGAACTGCCGGTTGGCTTTCAGCACATCGAGATCATACAGACGGGAGAACGAGAGAATTCCCACTTCACAGTCCGGTTTCTTCTCATCCAGTTCTTCCACCCGCCATAGGCGCTCCGTATGGCAATAATCCCGTAAGCTTTCCCGCAGCCAGTCTTTGACATCTTTTGCCATGGAATTGCGGCCTATGATGACCAGGCATCTGCGGTTATTGACCAGTTCATTTACCACCGGCAGAAGAATATATTCCCCGATATCCCGGTAGAACGGATTCATGAGCACAGCGCTTTTGCCATGCAGGAGCGTATTGGTCAATTGCACCAGGTCGGTATCGAAGCGTCCCTCGCCTTCGCCTGGCAGACATTTGTAGTAATCTGCCACGATCCGGTCCACGGGATCTTCCGATTCCGACAGTTCTTTCAGATAATTCGTAGAACCCGGTCTTGTGCCGAATTCATTATTGGTGCGCGATACCAGCAGATCATCGCCGAATGTTTCTTCCAGCACGGAACGCAGCTTGCTGTAATTGCCGTACAGGGTCGAAGAAATGGCTTCGCCGCCGATCTCATTGCTGTATTCCGCCTTCGTATAGCCGTCGAGGAAATTCCGCAGCTCGGCAATGACCGCATACATGCAGATGGGATAGATCCGCTGTATAAAGCCATGACTGCCGCTGCGTGTGACCGCATAGGAAATAACGAGCACTGCCAGTACATACATTGCATTGGCAATGAGTTTTACGATACGGCGCATATCTGCGTATTTTTCTTTTAATACCCAGATATGATCCTCTTCATCGAATTCATACCATTCTTCCGTATGACGGCGGATCTGCATGATGATCCATTCCATGACTTTCGGCTCTTCGATCTCTGTATACGAGGTCGGAATAGGCATCGTCTTGACATACTTCAGCATTTTCCCGCGTATCAGCAGATACACATAGATCACGATGAGATTCCATGCGATGAGTGCCAGGTACGACTGGAAAACAAACCGTACCCATTCCCAGGATGCATCATCGAACACATGCACGCAGAATGTAGCGATCGTACTGAGTATCACTAACAGGATCGGAGCTGCCAGCGTGATCATATGCTGGCGGTGGCGCTCCTCTTTGTCCAGATTCCGGGAAAGAGCAGCCGGAACAAACAGCCAGAGCAGTCCGATCACGAAGCAGATGATCACTTTAATCAAAGTCGTCATAACTCTCCTCCCGTTCGATCGTCATTTCCCGGATAAATCCATACGGAGACATGATCGTACTGCCGCTTCTGCCGATCGGGATCCGGAATTGTCTTCCGGAATCCAGTTCAGAGAGCCGTTCGTAATTGATCGCATCGATATTTTCCGGCGTGACGGTGTCATCCAGCGGTACATTGTTCAGGTCTGCCTCCAGGTGCAGAGCCGTGTTCCATTGTTTCAGCTGGGCGATGAAGCCGTCGATCTCTTTTACATGCTTTACTTTGAAATAGTAGTTATTGGTATAGTTTTCTTCCTGTTCGCGCACTTCGTCCATATACGATTTGCCATGTATATGCGAAGCAACGCCGGAGAAGAATTCACTGAACAGACTGCCGTTGTCAATGATCCGCAGGACCAGATCATTGAGGGAGGAACGGAAATAGCCGATCGTTTCATCAAACTGTCTCTTATACCAGGCAATTGCGATCAGTACGATCACAAATGTCGTAAAGAGGCTGAAACCGATCAGTATTCCAACCGAAACAAGATCTGCTCCGGGAGTGAACGCACCCGTTCCAAGAAACAGCAGAATGGCCATGGCAAATACAACAAGAAGGTAGCCGAACTGCTTTCCGGTCACCCGTCTCTGCATCCGGTCCATTACCATCTCTTCGGCTTCTTCGACTTCTTTCTTCATGTCTTTCTGGGACGGCGGCAGGTTTGCCTGGTCCTGCAGAAGACGGTGGTAGACTTCGTCCAGAGACGCTTCCAGTTCGATCTGCTGGAATTCATTCAGCTGGCGTACATCTTCCGTACGGTACTGGCTTTCTTCCCGCATGGTTCCCGCTGCCTGATCAAGGATACGTTCCGTGCTTTTGAGCATCTTGTCGACTCTTGCCATGGCATCGGTGCGGTAATCCCGCCATGCGGACTGGTCCCGGTTATCCGAGCTCTTCAGCAGACCATACTTCGGCATACCAAGACGCGGTGTGCTGCTGACGGAGGTAAAGTCCACTTTGATCTTCAGCGCATAGTCCGGGATCTCTGCCCCATGGGAGCGCAGTTCTTTCCGTTCCCGCTCAATGGCCTGTTCCAGAATGTACCGGGTGCCGTTGAGCTTGATCGCGGTATTCTCAAAGCTTTCTTTCATCTTTGCAGTATCCATGTCCAGACTGACTTTGTACAGCCGGTTTGCCTGCAGTATATCCGGATCCACGTTATTCAGCGACAGCAGCAGTACGATGGTCCAGAAGCGGAACAGTTCCTGCTGGTGGAACATCTCTCCCCTGTGCGTCATGTCAAACAGCATGAAGCGGCAGTTCTGGGGATAGAAATTCCTCTCCCAGAACCGGGATGACTGGATCTCCTGATGCCGGTTCCAGGAGAACTGGACGGCTTCATAGGTATCTAATGCATCGTCGACGTCACGTGCATACAGCATGTAGATTTCTTTCGGCGGCACAAAGGGCAGATAGTGTTCCTTCATCCACTTCTTGTACGCGCTTTTCTCCTGTTCGCTGTTCCACGTCGGTACATAGACGATCTTCTTGATCTGATCGCGGTCACCGGGGCGCTCTGTTTCATCCCCGTGCTCGCCGAAGACGACTTTGGATTCGAATTCCGGCGTTGGTGCAGGGATGCCGCAACGCAAATGCGTCAGGTGGATCAGCGGGATGGGAGAGTCTACGATCTCGCCGTTTTCGACTTTCATCTTCGGCGCAGACTGTACCTCATCCCCGCTTTGTTCCACTGCGTTTTCCAGATAATCGTACGGATTGAATTTGGAAGCCGGGTGGGGACCGTCACCATCAACCGGCTGGGTACTGATGATGACGGCACGCCATTCCTTTTTGTCCTGCACAAGCCGAAAGAGATCGGGAACTGCTGTTTCCAGTGTCCGTCCGCTCTCTTCCCATCGGCATTCCACTACGACTCCGTTTTTCATGGAGTCCGCCATCAGAGGCCGGAAATTGCCAAAGTCATTCAGTGTCTTCTGTGATTGAATGAGAACTGTGTACATAGGTGCCCGCCTTTACTTTCCTGTTGCTTTTCTGAGATTCTCCAGGATCGTATTTCTTTCCTTATGCATGTCGATTGCATCGAATTCACGTGCCACGGTCTTGCAGATGTAGGAATACAGTGTGTCTTCGTATACATCTTTGACAGTGGCTTTTGCGGCAGTGGTGTTGGTGATGAACAGCTTGTACTGTTCGCTCAGCAGGCCGCCGTATACCGATGCAAATTCTTTTTCGCTGGTGAACTTGCGTACATATTCGCGGATCTCCTGAACGATGATCTGCAGCAGTGCGGTCATGCGCTCTTCGCTGTAATCATCTGCCGGTACGGACCACTTCATCAGCAGCGGCAGTTCCAGTACGCTGCGTACGGTATCCTTGCTGATGCCGGAGATCTCTTCTTCCTGTACACGCAGTTCGCCTAACAGCTCAGCCAGAGTGGAATCCTTGTATTCCTTCTTGGCCAGTGTATCGCGTTCATAGCGCTTCTGTACGTCGTTGAGCACGCATGCCACAAGACGCGGATAGATCATGAATGCATCCAGTACTTCGTACAGATGGTCGCAGGCTGTACCGTTGGATACGATCAGCTGATCGAACTTCTGTTCTTCCAGGAAGCTCTGTCCGTCTACTTCATAGATCCGGCGTACATCGTTGACCTTGTTGTATTCGATATACTGTCCCAACAGACTCCAGATAAAGGCACGGAAGATCTTATCCTGCTGGATCTTCTGGCTTTCTTCGTTGAGGTCCGGCATCTTGGTCAGTACATGCCACCAGCGGTCAATATGCGGCGTGACAACTCTGGACTTTGTGGTAACAGGGTGGATCTGTTCCAGCTGTTCAAAGTATGCCTTGTAGTAGTCACCGGCCGGCTTGTGGTCGGTCATGTCGTTCTTTTCCGGAGAGAACTTGCTGAGGTCTTCCGGGCACAGTCCATAGACTGCGGAATAGAACAGGATCATGTTCTCATCAATGCTGGCGTCTGCTTCGCCGCCGATGCCCTTGAGATAGGTATTGACGAACTTCGTGCGGCCGGGGATGTCCGCATCTGCCAGAGATGGATTGTATGCGCAGGATTCAATGATATGCGCTTCGCCGGTGGACGGGCCTTCGATGAACGGACGGGCAAGGATGGTGGACTGCTTGATGACGCGTGCCACATAGTTTTCTCTGTCCTTGTCTTCCAGTGTTCTGCCCTGCGCCAGTGCGAGGTATTCTGCTTCTTTTTCCAGTGCAGTCAGGATATCCATACTGACGACGGAGGCATTGTCACTGACAACGATATTCTCCAGATGCGCCACAACGGTCTCCTGGAACACCTTGGTGAAGTAGGCTTCACGCTCCGGCTTCTGATCGGCCAGTGCATATGCTTTGACTTTCTGGTAGATGTCGCGGCAGATCTGTGCCGGCAGGTTCAGAGAGTTGATATTCGGGTTCTTCACTTCGGAAGCGATACCCTTCAGGCATTCTTCATCCGCACATACATAGCGGAGTGCCTGTCCCTTCTCTTCGTCCTTGCTGTATTTGGTTTCGATCTGTTCGATGCTCTTGTCGATCTTCTTGATATTGCGGCGCAGTACATCATAGAAGCTTTCAAACTGCGTGGACAGCATCGTAATGAAGTTGATGCCTTCCTTGCATACTTCTCTGCGTACATAGTGCTGCAGATAGCTGTCGATCTTGCGGGTGTATTCCGCATCTGCAGAATTCAGCTTTTCGATCTCTGCCTGGACTTTCTTCTTGCGTCCGTTGAGACGGTCATCATCCAGGTAGTCTTCCTTGCTGTCTTCTGTCTGCAGGTCATCATCAGTATCGAATGTCTTGTTTTCGAAGTGATCGAAATAGTTCTCCAGACTCTTCACCTGGTTGCTGGAGTCACGGTACTGCTGATCGAGTTCGATCTTTGCCTTGTACAGGAAGTAGCGGACCGCATTCGGGTGGTTGAACTTTTCGATATCCTGGTTCTCACGCATCCAGTATTCCAGACGGTAGTTCTGGTTGGAACGGGTATAATCTGCCGGATCCTTGAACAGTGTATAGGCAGTATTCTGCGCCATGGTCTTCACTGCATTCTTGGTAACGGCAAGATACTTCTCCAGTTCTTCGAACAGTGCCAGATAGTTGTCTGCTGTCGGTTCTTCCTTGGCAGCACCGCGGGCATTGTTTACCTTTTCGACGACGGTATAGATGGATGACTTGTAGTCTGTGATCGTTTCATCGATGTATGCCATGAGTGCATCAACGTAGGCAGACCAGTTGACGTTGCTTTCCATGATGCCGGTCTCATCGTATTCGATGTTCATGTTGCGGATGGAACGGTAGAACGGATTCTCTTCCAGTCCGCGGTCAACGACTTCGACATACTCTTTGCCGCGGTCCAATGTCGGCGGCTGGTAGCCGGCTTCTCTCTGTCTGCGGTTTGTCTGCAGCTTTGCTTCAAAGGCATCGTCGATCATCAGCCATTCTCTGGAGATGGAATCCTTGGTCCACTGCAGGGCAACATAGCGCTTTACATCATCGGTCGGATATACCAGCATGCTGGTGCCGCTGCCGGCAAAGCGTCTGCGTCCGGTGGAGTAGATGACCTGACGGATGACATTGTCTTCGGAGGAGTTGGAACGCTTGCTGGTCGGTGCAATGGCCATGCCATAGATGCAGTTTGCCGCATGTTCCTTATACTGCTCATAGTTGTTCAATGTCTGTCCGTTGATATTCTGTGCATCGAAGAGGAAGCAGAAGTCCATCGGGTTGCCGGTATATTCATCCAGCTTCTCGGAGCCTGCCTTTGGTGCATAGAAATGCAGATCATAGGTGTCGGAAAGCGCACCGCTGTCTTTTAACATGAATGCATTGATCTCACGGACTGCCGCATAGGCATTGGCCTTGAGGTTGTTGCGCTCACTCTGTGTATGAATGACGGTATCGAAGACTTCCGGCAGAAGGTAGAAGCCGCGGATAATGGTCGTACCTTTCTGCAGCTTGGTCGTCATATAGTTGCGGATGTACAGGCAGACCGGAAGGATCAGACCGGATCCGGTGCCGCCGCACAGGGAACCTGTTACGATGACGCGCGGAGCCTGCTGTGTCTCGGAACCGGTCAGTTTGTACAGTTCCTCAATGGCGCCGTTGAGCGGTTCCAGATAACCGTTTTTAATTGCTGTGTTGAGGGCAAGACGGGAGATGGCGCGGACCTGTCCGGCACCTTCCGTCAGCGACTTCGTATTCAGGATCGGATTGACCGGGAACCAGGTATCTCTTGCCTCGGTATCGATGCCGAGATACTGTCCGACAGTCAGTTTCTCCGAGATCTGGATCGTCCGGATCTGCGGCATGCTTTCCCGGATCAGATTCAGTTCATTGACATCGGTGTCAAAGATGACAAAGCCGATATTCTCTCTCTGTTTCGCAGTCGCTCTCTGGAATACTTTCTGAACGATGGTGGAACCGGAACCTCCGAGTCCTACGAGTAGTGTTGGTGCTGGCATGTTCTTTACCTCTTTCCTTTCTGTCTTGTTGTTGTACGCGGCCTGGAAGCCGGTTTGCTCTTGGTCTTTGTTTTCTTTTTGCCGGATCCGAAGGACGGCAGTGAGAAGCCCTTGCTCTTATTGGCTCTGCGGCGGTTCTTGCGCAGATCGGACTTCTTGACGAAGTGGAACTTTCCGATATCGGTCGTCTGCCGGTTTCTGGTCGGCTGACCGGGTCTTGGCTTCTCTGGCCGTGTAGCCACTTCGAATGTGCCGTATCCGTAAGGATGGTTCTTCAGGTTGGCAAGTGCCTTCTGTCCGTCTTCCCCGCTCAGGATGTCTTTGTCGTAATCCGGGAAGTCGATCTCTTCTGCACGGATCTTGCGGCCGATGGAATTCGGCTTGTTGGTCACATAGAACTTCTTGCCGTGTTCTGCCTTGATTTCCAGGCGCGGGCACTTGTTCCAGCTTCCCTTCGAGCTTTCTACCACCGCTGTTTCTGCGACGAACGGGATCACGACGGACCAGAAGTTGCGCTTGATCTTTGCTTCGACGGTCACCGCATTGTTCACATCCTGGGCACCGGAATTGTATTTGACTGTCTGTCCGGTGCGTGAATACGGAATGCGCGGCTTGACGCACTCACCGATGAAGGCCACTGCGATTACCAGTGCAATCAGGATGATCAGCAGGATGATCCACAGCGGGAACGGTTCGACATAGACCGGATGATCCAGGGTACCGGCATAGCGGTATTCCCCCTGTGTCACAGAGCCGTCCATGTGCAGTGTCAGATCACCGGATGCGTTGAACGGCCATCTCCATAAGAAGAAGTGCGGATCCATCGTCAGTGTATAGGTACCGACTTCGCTGCCCTTTTCCACGTGCCATTTCAGATCGCGGTGCGCGTTGTTCAGCTGTGTTTCGACCTTCAGGCGAAGTCTGTCCCACATTTCCTCGGTGAGCGGCTTCATTTCACCGGTCGATGTATCTTCATAGCGCGCCGTGACGGTGACACTGCCGTTTTTGGGATGGAGCAGATCCAGCGTACCGTTGTTTTCTGCGGTCAGTTCCAGCTTGCTGTTGGTGTATTCCGCTGCTTTGATGGAATACTGCGTGCTGCCTGCCGCATCCAGCAGATCGATGTGGAATTCGGCGCTGACGGTCCATGTGCTGGCACCGGGCTTCACACCGGAGATCGTTCCGTCGGCTGACTTCGGCGTCAGGTTCCATGTACCGCTTTCTTCGCCCCTGGCAATATCCCACTGGATCCCGGTGTTGGATGCACTGTCTACGGAGATCTCCATGGCTTCGATCTGTTCATTGCTCAGCGCTTCCCCGTTCGCATTGGTGATGCGGATCTTTACCGGATCGGCGTTGTCCACCAGATAGTCCGGGGAATAGGTGCCGGGGTTGTTGATGACTTCCACATTGAGTGCGATCGGTTCCGGACGCACATTGTAGTGCTTGACCTGGTCCATCCGGATATTTCCATACTGCTGCCAGATGGCAGATACTTCGATATCCAGTTCACCGTTTTCCAGCTTGATATGACCGGTCGTTCCGTCGATGGCCGTTGTCTCACCGCCGTACGTATAGCGCATATTGAAGCTTGCGCCATTGAGCAGCTCCGATTCGACGACCTGTCCGCTCACCGGATCAACGAAGCACATCTGGATGTCATATTCACCGGCATTGAGCAGTTCATCGCTGCTCTTGACCACCTTGCCGTTGACCATGAAGCTGATATCCGCACCAGGTGTGTAATAGTATTTGATATTGGCATCATCTGCACCGGAGATCTCTGCCACATATTTGCGCTCCGGTGTCGCGGCGGCGAACGGCTCATCATCCGCGATGAATTCCGCTACTACACCAGCCAGCTTCGTATCCCGCTTGACCTTGTCCTTGATCGCACTGTAGCTTTCCGGGACAACATCGCTGCATTTGACAGAATAGATCGCATTGGGCTTGATCGTCTGTCCGTTATAGGTCAGTCCGCTGATCTTTGCATCTTTTCCCTGAGCAAAGATAATGATGCGTCTGGTCGGGATATCGATATTCAGTGTTTTGGCATTCCCGTTGGAAGAGACATATTTGCCCGGCAGTTCCATACGGGTGAAGATCTTGTTGGCTGTCTCTGTGACATTGGCCAGCACCGATTCTGCTGTATCCTGCGTCACTGTCACATAGAGACCGACCGGTTCATTCTTCTGCAGACTGTTTCCATCCTCACCGATGGCAATGTAGGATACCTTGATCCCGCTGGATGCATAGCTTTCCAGTCCTGCCTGTACGGTTTCCGGCGGAATGGGAGAAGAGCCTCCCTGACCGTTTCCGTCGAAGAACTTGCCGTCTGTCAGGATGACCAGCCAGCGTTCATCGAAGCCGGCATTGCTCTGCGTCTTCAGCTTCTCCGCCGCATTGGTGATGGAATCCCACGGTGTACCGGCATATTCACTGTTCCAATTGTGAATGCTTTCCACACGCTTGACGTCCTTGCCTTTGATCGTCAGGTTGCTGTCTCCGCGCAATGACATCGGGAAGACGACCATCTGGTCATTTTCTTCCATCATTGCCGCAAAGACTTCCATGGCATACTTGGCCTGTGACCAGCGCACGCGCATTTCACCGGGATTGCCCGGATCACCGGCGGTGTCGACCATACTGCAGGAGTCGTCATAGACGACATAGATCAGTCTGGACTTGCCCGATCCGTCTTTGTTTTTTGCCTGGATCCCAGCAGTCATATGCTGCAGTACAGTAAATACACTGAGAAGACAGAGCAGTATATTCCGGAATCTTTTCATTCTCATTTCCTCACAATTTTATATTGCGGCATGCCTGCCGCCCCACGCTTTTCGGTGCATCAGCACATAAATGTCTATCTAACAGTATACCATAGACATTTTCGAATCATTCCCGCTTTGTGGGCGGTTTTGGAAACATCTGCGTTTCTCTGATGAAAGAATAGTACTTTTTTTCATCGGCATAGCATGGGAGGGTAATCAGCGTGCAGACTGACCTTTTTGCACCCCCCTCCCCGGTAAGTATTAACAGATACTCTATACTATATATAGTGAGGGAGGTATGCATGATGAAACAGTCTCCAGAACCGATCACAGACAGTCTGACCGACTATCTCAACAAGATTGGAACCTATCCGCTTCTGAACAAAGAGGAAGAGCAGGAAACGGTGCGCAAGGCACAGGCAGGCGATGACGAAGCATTCCAGAAAATGCTGCTGAGCAATCTGCGTCTGGTCGTATCCATCGCCAAGAAATTCCGCTCCACCGGTGTGCCGCTTTCCGATCTGATCCAGGAAGGCAACCTCTTCCTGATGGATGCGATCCGGAAATTTGATCCGGACAGGGGATACCGTTTCTCCACCTATGCCACAAGAGTGATCACCCAGAACCTTGGCAGAAGGTACGAGGATCTGACCCGGACGATCCACGTCCCTGTCAATAAGCGGGAATCCCTGAAAAAACTGGCAAAAGTCCAGAAAGCACTCCAGCAGAAACTGGAACGTGAGCCTACCGCCGAAGAACTCGCAGAAGAGTCAAAGATGGATCTTGACACTGTCAGAGATCTTCTGTCCATTCCAGCCGTTGTCACGTCACTGGACGAAACGCTGCGGGATGAAGCAGACTCTGCCAAACTGGGTGACATCATCGGCAGCTCCGATCCCATGGATGACCCCATGTACAGACACGCGCAAAACGATTCATCCCATGAGATCGAAAAGGCGCTGCGTACACTGTCCGCCCGTGAAGAAGACATCCTGCGGCTTCTGTCTGGCTATGGATGCGAGAAAATGACGGAAGAGCAGGCAGCCGAGCACTTCCACCTCTCGAGAGAACGCCTGAAGATGTACAAAGAGCGTGCGGCGAAAAAAGTCCGCAAGATCCTCGAAGGCCGCTGAGCAGCATTCCCTGCGAAAGCAGGGATTTTTTATGGAAAAGACTGGTATTCTAATTTTTTATTGTGTAAAATATAATTGTATTAAATATTGAAGGAGACAAAGAACATGAAAGCTGCTGTCCGCTACTATTCCCGCTCCGGCAATACAAAGGCCGCTGCTGAAGCAATTGCAGAAGCTGCCGGTGTACCGGCTGTTTCCGTCGACGCACCCAACGCTGCACTCAATGAGCCGGTCGATGTATTATTCATCGGCGGTGCTCTGTATGCATATGGTCTTGACGGTCACCTCAAGGCCTATCTGAAGACATTAAACAAAGACATGGTCAGAAAGGCAGTCGTCTTCTCGACTTCCTGGCTTTCCCGCCATTCCCTTGATCTGATCAAAAAGGGACTGAGTGAAGCCGGCATCCCGGTCGAAGAAGAAACATTCTATGCCAAAAACAGACCCAATGCTGCACAACTGAAAGACGCTGCTGCATTTGCCCGCAAATATCTCTAAACAGGAGGATACAAACAATGAAGAACATTTTCAGATCTCTGATCAGCTGCTGTGCGATCCTGTGCGGCCTGTTTCTGATCATTCACCGCAATGTCATCGCTGCCTGACTCACCGGCACCGAAATGCCAGAGGCTCCGGAATGGCATCAGAAACTGTTTGCACATTCCGCAAAGAAGAAAGATAACTAAGTCGATGGGGCATGCACTGCCCCTTTTCTTATGTATCAATGCTATGATGGGAACAATCACAGGGAGATTGCCATGAAACAGGAACTCGATCTTTTATTTATACATGCATGGACGCTGACGATGCAGGGCAGCGGTGTCGGCTTTGTGCAGGATGGTGCCCTTGGCATCACCGGCAACCGCATCACTGCAGTCGGTGAAAGCGATGAACTGCTGGAGAAATATACCGCAAAGCGCGTCATTGACGCCTCTGGCAAAGTACTGATGCCAGGGCTGATCGATGCACACATTCATACCGGAGATACGCTCATACGCGGTGTATCCCAGGATATACACAACTGGATGCAGCACGGAATCTGGCCGTATTCCCAGGTATTGCGCAGTGATCTTTCCGCCACATTAAAAGGCAGTATGCTCAATATCATCGAAGGCATCAAAGCCGGTACAACCACATTCTGTGACTTTGACAGCCCCATGACCTCTATCGTACAGAATCATATCAAAGCCGGCACACGTGCCCGTGTTGCAGAGATGGTCAATGAGATGCCCAAAGTCAAAAACACTGCTGTCGGTGAACTGTACCGCTTTGATCCGGATGAAGGACGGGAAAAGATGCGTCTCACAAGAGAGTTGTTCAGCAAATACAACGGTGCGGAAAACGGACGCATCACCTGCATGCTTGGTCCCCAGGGTGCAGATATGTGTTCCCTGGACATGTTAAAAGACATACAGGCCATGGCAGAAGAATACAACACATCGATCCACATGCACGTTGCCCAGGGTGACCGGGAGATCGGTCAGATGGTGCAGCGTTACGGAAAGCGCACCATTCCCTTTCTGGAAGAAAACGGCTTCCTCAATGAGCGCCTGATCGCCGTACACCTGACCGAAGCAACCGATGAAGAAACACGCTTCCTTGCCAGAAGCGGCGCCGGCATGGTGCTCTGCAGCGGCAGTATCGGCATCATCGACGGCATCGTTCCCCCGGCAGCTGCCTTCCTGCAGGAAAGCAGCCGGCTTGCCCTTGGTTCAGACCAGGCACCCGGCAACAACTGCAACAATATGTTCAACGAGATGAAATTCACTGCCATCCTGAACAAATGCAAAGCCAAAGATCCAACGGTATTCCCGGCAGACAAAGTACTGCGCATGGCAACGATCGAATCTGCCCGTGCCATTGGACTCGGTGATGAGATCGGTTCTCTGGAGCCGGGCAAAAAAGCTGACGTGATCCTGATCGATATGTCACACCCTGCCCTGTCTCCGGTCATCCTCTCTCCCATCCGCAACATTGTTCCAAATCTTGTCTATTCCGCCAAAGGCAGCGAAGTGGAAATGTCCGTGATCGACGGAAAGATCATCATGGAGAATTACCGCCTCTGTACCGTAGACGAAAAAGAAGCCGTCCGCGAAGCACAGGCCGCCGCTTCTGCCATGGAACCCCTTGTCAAAGAACATTTCAAAGGCATGGAAGACACCCCGCTCATGCAGAAAATGAAACGCGGTGAACTCTGATCTGCTTCCTGTGTACAAAATACACAGGATTTTTTTATTTTCTGCGGGGAGATCGCTCCGATTCCGGGAATAAATAAGCAGGAGGGCTTACAAATGTCAGAAACAATTACAAGACGATTCATGGAAGCCGGCTTCACCAACGATCTCGTTTTTAAGGAAGTGCTTCGAAGAAATCCTGATATCCTGCAGGAGATTCTGCAGCTTTGCATCCCCGGCATCGATGCCGCCTCGTTTACTCTTACCGAAAGTGAACATGAGATAGTCGTTTCCCTGGAAAACAAACGTGTCCGTCTCGACCTTGTCTCAAGATCAGAAGCCAGCGACATTGTCGCAGGCCTGGAAATGTTTACGTATGATCCGAATCTTCCCATGTATGTACGCTATGTACGCGGAATGCTGGATTCTGAACTTCCTGTCGGATCCCGTGCAAAGGATCTTCCGGAACAGATCCTGCTGATCTTCTGTACTTTTGACCCGATGAAAGGCGGTGATCCCGTATACCGTACAAAACTCTCGTTAGACGGTCGTGAGGATCTGTGCTATACTGAAAACTGGCTAACGATATACTTTTCCCCTGCATCGATCGAAAAGGCACCGGAACAGCTGCGGCCGTTTCTAAAACTGCTGAAAGGCATCCAGGATACATCCGATCCACTGGTACAAAAGATCGATGAGGCTGTCAGAAAAGTTAAAAGTGATGGTAATTTCAGGAGAATGGCTATGGACCAATTCGAGAAAGAAGAATGTATTCGCGAACTGACAGAAGAAAAAACGCGAAAAATAGTTGAGGCAGAGACGCGAAAAACAGTCGAAAAAGATGCAATACTGAAAAGTATCCGAATGCTTCTGATGCTTGGTCATTCTGAGGATTGTATCCAGAATCTGATTTTAAACAACTATGACATTTCCAAAGAAGAGGCAAAGAAACTTCTATACTCCATCAAACAAGAACAGGAATGAGCCATGGAAAACGCAGATGCCTGCATAATGAAGTTTGACAGGAAATTTGCAAAACAAGAATGAGGGGACTCGCATGGACCAATTCGAAAAAGAAGAATGTATTCGCGAACTGACAGAAGAAAAAACGCGAAAAATTGTCGAAGCAGAAATGCGTGAATTAGTCGAAGAAGAGAAACAAAAAAGAATCAAAATGGAAGAAGATGCGGTTTTGAATTGCATTCGACTGCATTTGCTGCTTGGTCATTCTGAGGAGTGTATCCAGGATCTGATTTCAAAGAAATATGACATTTCCGAAGAAGCAGCAATGAACCTCATTGCGTCAATCAAGACAGGACAATAAAAACAGGCCTGATGCTTCATATAAACATCAGGCTGTCTATTCATATCTTAATAAGCAAAACCATTCAATGCTTCTGCGTATGCACCGGCGCGGTAAATTGCGGCACGGCCTGTCGTCATATCACATGTGCACATATAGGCTTCACGGGTATGCGGACGTATGGTGATATGCGTGGATTTCAGCATAGCCATCTGCGTTCTTTCCGGGATCTGTATTTCACCGATCGGGAAGCCCTGGGGATTAAAGACGAGACATCTGCCCTGTCCGGTCATTGCCGTGTAAACATTGCCATCGCAGTCGACTGTAATGGAGTCCGGTCCTTCCAGGCCGGTAAAATAATAGGGTGTAAATGTCTTATAGGGCTGCTGTGCAAAGCCATCGTATCCAAAGACGATTTTATTCAGTTTCCCTGCTCCGAATTCCGTGAACCACAGTCCCTTCTCATCCGGAGTCAAGGCTATTCCATTGCTTTTAATCAGACCGTGATCGATGATCATACGGATCGTATGATGATCCGGTTCCACATACAGAATTCCTGCACACGGATCATTCAGGGTACCGGACAGATCACTGCAGTAAAACCCTCCTTTGGAATCAAAGACCATGTCATCAATGTGCCTTCCCGGCATTGGTATGCTTTCCAATATCTTTCCTTTCGGAGAAAGCACAGCGATCTGACTGCCGTGATCACTGACGACAGCTGTCACAAACAGCCTGCCGTCTTTATGAAGTTTGACGGCAGAAGGCATCATATGATCAGGAAGCTCAATGGTTCCAAGTACGATTTTACGGTCGATATCCAGTTTCACGATCAGACACTGCGGCGGCACACATACATATAATGCGCCGGTATGATCAAAAGCCAGGCCTTCCAGCACAGTGCGTCCCGGTGTACGGTCATCCAGCGGAAGATCCATAACATGCTCTGCAGTAATGCTCTGTATTGGCTGATCCGGAAATATCCGGTCATTGTTTCGATATTCCAGTATTTTCATACGTATTTCCTACGGCAGGATATAGCTGACATTTGGGTAATCCTGCTTCAGTTTTTCAAGTGCTTCTTCTTCACTGACAAGATACAGACGGCTTCCAAGTGCCTCTTCCAGTGCAAGCTGCTTCGAAAGATCAAGTGAAGTCACGTAGACACGTACGGACTGCTTCAGCAAAGCAGGATCCATACCGTCTTTATAATCCAGAACAATGGTAAAGATATCCTTTCCATCCAGTGCGGAGATATCCGCTAACGGATCATTCTGCAGCAACAGCGCATCATATTGTGCCGCATCAGGCAGTCCTTCCAGTGATGTCAGTGGATTGTTCTGCAGCAGCAGATGGAATGCAGAGGTTTCCAGAACAGCCGGAAGACCGGCGAGAGATTCAATGGAATTCCCGGCAAGATTCAGGATACGCAGCTTCGTACAGCCAGCTAACGGAGAAAGATCGCGGATGGCATTGTCCGCTGCCTGCAGTCTTTCCAATCGCTCCATCCCGCTTACAAATGACAAATCCTGCACACCGGATGATGTCAGATAGAGTTCCCTGAGATTTGTGCATCCCTGCAGCGCAGAGAAATCCGTATCAGGCATTCTCTGCAGTACTGCATACAGCAATGTCTCCTTGTTTTTCTCCAGCAAAGAAAGATCTGTAAGAGGAAGTCCGGAAAAATCAACTGTCTCCAGGACAGTGCAGTTTTTCAGACCGTCCAGAGAAGTAATCTGAGTACCGGAAAGATCCACGGTTGTAAGACGGATCATCGGTTCCAGCAGTGAAATATCCGAGATCGGGTTGTTATCGATCATCAGTTCCTTCAGATTCGTGCAGGCAGCCATCGGATCCAGTGAGGTGATCTGGTTATTCCGGATATTCAATGATGCAAGATTCACGCATGCGGAAAGATCCGGAAGAAGCGTCAGGGAATTACCGCTGAGATCGATCGTCTTCATTTTCTCAGAGAATTGGACAGAGGAAAGAATACTGTCATTGATTGCACATTCTGTGATCTGCAGCGTATGAAGGTTTGTCATTGCATTTGCAAAAGCAAGTGTATTCACATTGGTGCAGTGATGCATTTCCACTGTATTCAGCTGTGTTATGTTATTCAGCTCTTCCAGACTTCCGCTTTCAAATGTACAGTCGCTGAAGATCAGCGAAGACATTTTTTCAATACGTTCCAGTTTCTGTATATCCTGTACATCGATCGAAGCCTCTTTGATATGTGCCTGGGAATAAATGCGGTATTCTGTATCGTCAATGGTAACTTTTACACCATCTGAACCCGAAGTCCATGGGTGCCATACAAACAGCCCGATCACCAGTGCGGCAATCACCAGTCCGATCCGCCATGCCGGCTTTTTCCCGGATGATTTACGTGTTTTCTTTGCCTTGGGTTTTTTCGTCTTTTCCGGTGCCGGGGATGGTTCTGACGGTGTTGTTTCGATCACTTCCGGGACATCCCGGCATGGCTGCAGCAGTTCTACATCCATCAGTTTTCTGAGGAATTGTTCTTCTGAGCGGTATTTATACCGCTGCAAAAACATATAACTGGAGATCTGCAGTTCCAGTCCCAGAGATATCTTTGCGTCTTCCAGAACAACAGACAGAAAGCCAAGATCATGGGATATGGCAAAATTGATCTCTCGTCTGCAGTTTTTGGATGCCAGTGAATTTGCCGACAGGAAAAACATGCATACCGCCGCATTGGCCAGGTGCTGTGCAATGGACTCCGGCCACTCTGATCCAGGATCGATCCCTTCATCATACCAGATGCGGTATCCCGCTTCCTTCATCGCACAGATGACCGGCAGAACACGGTCGGTATCTTTATGACTGTAACTGACAAATATATATGGTTCACTGCCCTCATACGGAACAGCGCGTTCATACTGGGTCATTCTGTTTCCTCCGTCCGTATCATAGCATTAATTCACGCTCCTGTGACAGTTAGGCCGTTGGGCATGCTAGAATAAGACCTGTAATGATTGAGGTGAATAACATGACCATCTTCTGTATATTCATGATCCTGCTGATCGGGATCCTTGCTGTATATCTTGGACGTCAGTATCTTCATAAAAAAGCCGCCTTTGGCTCTCTGGTCACCAAAGCTCTCTCCGGCATGCTTGGAATCAGCCTGCTCTCCGTACTGGTATTGTGGTTCTTCGCACCGGAAAGCGTGCGGGAAACAGCCGGACAGCCGCAGCTTTTCCCGGCCATCATCTATACCGTACAGATGTATTCCCTGGATACCAATGTGGAATTCCTCATGGGGATTGCTGAGACAGCAGGTACAATCGGAAGAGTCCTGATGGGCATTCTGATGGTAATCAATCCGGTTCTTTTACTGGGTACGATTTCCCGCATGATCCTGACGGAGATCCTGCACTATGGCACCAAAAGATATCTTCAGCAGGGAAATCTGTATATCTTCCCCTTCCATGACACCAAGTCAGTCTATCTTGCTTCAAGCATCCTGAAAGAGCAGAAAGATGCAAAAGAAAAGAAAGATGTACGGATCATCTTTGCGTCTTTGTCGGAAGAAGATAAAGATTACCGGGATGTGGTGCAGGGACTGCAGCCATACCGCCTGCCTGCTTCTTCGTTCAGCGAAGAGCCGCTGACAGCGCTTCTGTCCACCGTAGTGAAGAATCGGGACAGAGAGATCACCGTCTTCTTTACCCAGGAAAACTATGACCTGTACGAAGAAACATACCGCCAGTTGTACGAATATAATGCATCGCTGTATGTATTTACCGATGAACTTGGTACAGCAACCGTGGACCGCATTGCCCGCAATGTAGAACAGGAAATGAAAGCAAAGCAGGCACAGAATACGAAACAGAAACAGGACTCAGAATCAGAAACAGAACAGAAGCCGGAAGAAGAAAAGAAAGAGGATGACGAACCTGTTTCAGATGGAATCAAATCCTACTGTATCGATCCGGTCAAGGACAGTATCTGGCGTCATTTCCTCAAACTGATGAATGATCCGGATGAGGAGAATGATCCCTTCTGCCATCTGACGGAAAGAACCATCCATGTATCGATTGCCGGATGGACGCCATATGGTCTTGAGCTGATGAAGACAATGATGTGGCTGGGCAATCTGTATGGTCATCATGCCTATATTCATATGTACCATACCGGCAGTGCAGAAGATCTGAAGGATCTCTTCCTGTATCATTTCCCGGCGTTCTCCGAACTGTTTGCACAGGATATGGAATATTCGTATTACTGTGCTTCGGATACACTGACATGCAATGATCTGTTCACCGTGGAACTCAATCCTGTCTTCTCTTTGCAGAGCGATGCACTGGTACGGGCGATGATCAGTGACAAGTCGCTGATCACAGCATTTACGCTGGCAGATGACACGGATAATATCCATCTGCTGCAGAAGTATCTGCAGCGCACTGACCTGTCCCGCAGACAGTATCTGTTTGTGCATTGTGAGGATGAGGATATTGCGGCTTATGCAAGGGATATGCAGCTGAGCACGCATATTTCCTTTATCGGTATTCCGAAAGAATTCTATTCCCTGAAGACAATACAGGATAAAGAGCTGGATGATCTGGCAGTTGAAACACATTATGAAGAGAACCGCATCAAAGCAGAGCTGACACACGGCAAAAAGCCGGACCGCAGGAAGATCACTGAGAGTTATCGGACATCGGAATACAACCGGCGTTCTTCCATGGCATCTGCCCTGCAGAAGAAAGCCAGTGTAAAGGCCATCCCAAAAGATCATGAGCGCGGCTATGTGAATGATAAACGGCCGCTGATGGTCGTTGAACATGACCGCTGGTCTGCCTATATGATCGCACTTGGCTATATCCCGGCAAAGCGGGATCTCACCAACACGATCCCCTATGCCAATACGATCAAGCCGATCATGCGTCATACCGATATTACCCCGTATGACAATCTGCCGGCTGATGTCAAACAGTATGATAATGTGACGTATATCATGTCCCATATGGACAAGAATATGCAGGAATACCTGCAGAAACCGGAAGACCGCTGGAATGAGGTGCACAAATGAAGCCAGTCTATACGCCAAAAGAAGCGCTTGACCGCTATTTTGAGCTGATGCAGGAAGCGCCGCAATTGTTCGCAAGTCCTGCACCGCAGTTAAAGATCATCACCGACAGAGAAACAATTGAAACATGGATGAAGACAAGTAACTTCGTGATCGGCATCGTCCATGAGACACCATGGAATATTCACTGCGTGGACCTGGTGGAAAATCCCGGCGGCGCACGTTTCCCGTATGAGCGTGTTTTGCCGGTAGACATGGGAAAGCACCATGGTACAGTCATCCTGCCAAGGCTGAACGATGACTACATCCTGATCCGTATTTTCCGGCATGCACTGCGTACGTATGTCTGGGAATTCCCCCGGGGATTCAATGACGGCATTGATGAAGCGGATAATGCAGTAAAAGAACTGCAGGAAGAGATCGGGGCAGACGTACGGAAAGAAAATGTACGCTATATCGGTACGGTATCCCCCAATACCGCTTTTGAAGCCATCTATGTCGATGTCTTTGAAGCAAGGATCGATGGATACCATGCGCCGCAGGAAGAAGAAGGCATAGCCCAGATACGCCGTGTATCACCGGAAGAAATGCGCCGTATGATCATGGATGGTGAAATCATTGATGCATTTACCCTGACGGCATACCTGTTCTCTTTACAGCAGGAAAGGAGTAAAGATTGAACGAACGTTATTTTGTCAGTTACGGACATACCGACAAAGAAAAGACAGAAGCTATCCTGCGCTTTCTGAAAAGCTGCGGGCTTTCCATCTGGTATGACGGTGATATCCGTCTTTATCATGACTGGACCGATGAAATCAGGACAGCACTGCAAGAAACAACAGGTCTGATCCTGATTGCTACCAATGACACGGTGCGCCGTCCAGTCGTGATCAAAGAAGTCGAAACAATGCTGCAGCAGAACAAGCCGGTCTATGTCATCTGTCTGGAAAATATCCGCATCAACGGTCTGCAGGAACCGGTGCGTACATTGATCATTTACCAGCAGTATGTGCTTTTGCGCCGCTATAATACCGCTGCTTTGCGCAGTATCGTGCAGAGTATTCAAAGCGGAAAGCCGCTGCAGAATACCGATGCGATGTCCCTTTCCGACTACATCAATACAAATTCCGATCCCCGTCCTGTCTATGCCGCTGGAAAGCTGCAGTATTACCGCATCGAACTGGCGGATATTCTTCCCTATTCCGGTACGATACTGGAACTGGATGACCAATGGTATCCGCCGGAAATCTATGCAGGCGGACAACTGTACAGTCAGGATCTGACTGTGCGCAGAAAGATACAGGCAATGCGTACGCCGCTGCAATGGCAGGAATTCCTGCGTGGATTGCTGCATTCACGGCAGATACTGGTCAACCGGGCATTCTTTCAGAATTCCCCGGTCTTTCGCTCTGTCTACGAAGACACGAATGCCGCACAGAAAGAAGCCCTGCGCCAGATGCTGAATCAGGGTGCACTGGTACTGGTATTAATGGATGAAGATCCCTATCAGGATACGGAATACCAGAGTGATAAAGAATCCTGGGGTACTTTCCTTAGGACCTGTCAGCCGTATTTCATGAAATTTGACTGGGATTCGCCGGAATTTAACCGGCAGATCAACCGGACGACATTGTTCGAGCCCTTCGGCACAGCCATGATGACGCTGTTTGCCCACAGTTATACAGCAGAAGAATGGATCCGCCGCTATGGCATTGAAGACCGTGAAGGTTTTCTGCAATTGCTGGAAACGATCTCCAGCACCGCCATGGACGGTTATCGGAAAAACAGACGCTATAACCGGACCCAATTGTACCGGGACTTTGTCACTGTGGATGAAAGCGCCCTTCCATTGGGCAGTCCGTTCAAAGGCGTGACGGTGCGGGACACGATCATGGATCCGAATAAGCCGTTTGCACCGGTAATCAAGCAGATCGCCGATGAGATCTATGCGATGAATTTTGCCTATTCCCATGTATGCGACCTCAAGAGCGGCAATATGTATCTGCAGAAGACTGACGGCACGGAAGCACAATACAGCCGTGTACTCTATGCGGATGAACTGACCGGTTTCCTGGATGCACTTGTGACTCAGGTGCCGAAGGTCTTCCAGAATGTGCATACCATTCCTGCAGTATCATTGGCTTCACTGCAGCTGGATACCATCCTGTCATTGCGCAGTACGATCGAATGGGAAGAATATATCACTGCAGTAGAATTCCTGAAAAAGCGCACCTACCGGTGGAGCCTTGATGAAGAAGGCATGGTGAAGGCAGTACAGGCATATCTGCGTATCCTGGACAAACTGCCGCACCAGAATGAACAGATGCCCTTCGCCTTCTCCGTTCTGTTCCGTCTTTCCTCTTTTGTGATCACGATGACCATCCGCTATAATTCCGAAATAAATGACTTTGAGTATGTATATACAACGGAAGGCACCCCTTCCAAAGAAGCATCCATCGTCCATATATCCTTCGAAGTCCGTGCCCGTCTGAATGACAATGCAATTGCATCACCGGAAGCGAACATACTGATCTGTACAGGTATTACGAACCGCAGCTGTGAACCATATGCCAAAGAACTGCTCGCGTATCTGGAAGATCCGCAGAATCCGTTCCGGCATGTATGAGGTGTACTATGAATAAACCGCGTATCTTCATATCCTATAAAGGCGTCAATATCAGCCGGATGGAACGTGTGCGTGAACTGCTGGCTTCTTTTGGTGCTGTTCCCCGCTGCGACAAAGAATTCATACGGGAAGGTGAGAATTATCTGGACCGTATCCCTGCTGTTCTTGGAGCGGAAGCAGATGCGGTCATATGCCTTGTCACAAAGGACATGAGCGATGCCCCGCTGCAGTGCAAGCGCGAAGTGGATTATGCCAATCAGCTTCATAAGCCTCTTTTCTGCATCCGTTATGGTCTGGAAGATGTCGATGCCGGTCTCATCTATCCCACGATGACCGCCGACTGGATCTGGATCCAGGATCCCGATGATAGAGACAAAGAAGCAGAAACGCTGCAGAAGATCACAGAAGCCCTGCAAAAGGATGCCGTCCACCTGAACCATACCGATACACAGGCCGTTCTTCTGGATCAGGCAAATGACTGCACCGCTATCTTTGCACGTCTTCCTGCACCGTCTTTGCCGCATCCGTTTTTCAAGGAGATCCTGCCATGGATCGAAACACCAAACAAGCGTCTGGATACGGACGGTATGGCAGACCTTCTGCAGAAGAAAGAAGCTTCCTGCATTCTGTTAACAGGAGAAGGCGGAGGCGGTAAATCAACGTTCCTGCGTCATCTCTGCATCGTCCTGCAAAAGCGGGGATGCCTGCCGGTGTATATTCCGGTACGCCTGCTGAACCAGACAGAATATGCCGGTGCACATCCGTTATTTCACTATATCGGCAAAGAGATCCTGCATCTTTCTCCATATACCGTGGACTATGCCAGCTTCCTGAAGGAGTTCTTTACAAAGCTTTGTCCGCTGTATCCGTTTGTTTTTCTGATCGATGGCTATAACGAAGCTTCTTCGTTTGAGCAGCTGCGGGAAGATCTTTTTACATTACATGGCATACCTTCTCTGCAGATGATCGTGTCCAGCCGCAGCCAGAGCGGCTTTGAACAGCGTCCGGGATGGACGTTTGCCTCAGCACTTGCTTTGACGGATGAACAGATTCGTCAGCTGAATGCCAATCATCCGGTGAAGATCCTGACAGACCTGAATGACCGCATCTTTGATCTGATGCGCAGTCCACTGTTGCTGACAATGATGTTAAATGCCTATGACCGCGAAGATTACGAAGCACTGCGGGAAGAAGACCTGTCCAATGACGGCATAGCGGATCTGATCAACCGATGCATCATTGCCCGCCTGCCCAAAGAAGACACCCGGGAAAACGTCTTCCTGCATGCCGGAATACGCATTCTGATGCCTCTTGCGGCAGCGCAGATGTATTTTTCCGGCCGTCTGAAAGATTCCATCGTTGACCTTTATGAGATCTCGGGAGCACTGGACGAATTGACCGAAACGGTATTACTGCCGCTGCGGCGCCGTCTTGCCTCGTTATTGGATATGCGCTATGACATCGATAAGATGACGCATGCCCAGGAATACATGGTGGACTATGCACGCTGTCTCAAAGAAGACCCGGAAGTTTTTCTGCAGAAACAGATCATTCCTGCCAATTCTTTCCTGCGGAATGAATTGAGATTTCTGGAAGGAAACATGGATGAGGAGATGCGCTGGACACACCAGACCCTTTTAGACTGGTTTATTGCCCGGGGAATTGTCCTGATGGCACGCATGTCTTCTTTCCGGAATATGGAAGAAGCTTCCCGGATCTGCGAAGACTGGATGGAGCACACAGCAAGTCCGATTACCGATCAGCAGACCGATCCTGCATACGATGACTGTGCTGAGATCGGCGAACTGGTCTACGGCATGTTAAAAGACACATTCTTCTCCAGAGGATACCGGAATTTACTGCTCAATGTATCCAACGCAAACGGTCTTCACAAATCCACCGGCACCTATGCCGTGACCCGTTCTGCCTTTTTGCAGGCAGAACGAGACTATGGGGATACCCCGGAAAAAGACCCGGATGCCTATGTATGGCTGAATGGAAAGATTGCTTCTGCCGCATATGGCCTGTGCCATCTCAACGGCGGAATTCCCGAGGGCATATCGGAAAAGGACGTTGTACTGGATGCAGTGCGTATTTTTGAACAGTGTACGAACAACCTGAATTCCTATCCTTCTGCGACAATCGAACAGCAGCGTGCAAAGAAGATGGAGCTGCAGCGCTACGGAACACTGATTGGGGCAGCCTGGCAAAGGCTCAGCCGGCTGAGCAAAGATCCGGCCGAACAAAAAGAACTGGATGAAAAAGCATTGGATATTTCCCTGCGCATTCTCAAAGAGCGTCAGGAATTCCGGAAAGAACTCGAGGAAGACCCCAATACACCGCTGGATCAGATCCGTGAAGTTCATATGCGTCTTGCCATGAGCACTGCCTCTGCCGGTTCCTGCTGGTTCAAGCTTGGCAGATACGATGAGGCACTTGCCTGCCAGAAAGAAGCCATGGAACTGCGGCGTCAGTTCCTTGCCATTCCGGCATATGCGGACAAGCATCCCCGCGTGCTGAATCAGATCAATGAAAACCGGGTGCGTATTCTTGGCTGCCAGATTCTGATCGGGACAGAAGAGCCATCCGACATCGGACAGTGGTGTGAAGAATTCCGCGCTTTGTCCATGGAGGCAAAAAACGGCAATTATTACAGCGAACTGTACAATATTGCCAATAATTTCCGCAGTCTTCTCACCATGCTGGAAAAGCATCCTGATCTTCTTACCGAAGAGGTTCAAAGGGATGTGGAAGAGACGGCACGTATCCTGAGTGATGCATACAACAGCCGCCGGCGTGACCGGATCAATCTGATCCAGGAAGTGCCATGGGTGCGTCTATGTACAGCACCGGTATCTTTGTCCAAAGCGGATCAGATCCGCTTCATGGAGGATTCCATACAGCATTTCCTGCTTTCAAAGCCATTCAGGCGCCTGTTGGCAATGTATCATTGCCCATATACACTGACCGGAGATCTGAAGCAGGATCTTGAAGCACTCAATGCATTTGTGGAACGCTGGGATTACCGCAAGGGAAAAGAACGGCAGGAAATTGCCGCAGCCGATCCAATCGCCGCTTCCCATCGCAAAGAGATCATGGAAATCGCCGATGCACTGGGCATGACGCGCCAGGAATACGCGCATATTACCAGCGCGGATTACATCCTGATCCTGGGCGGAGCGAATATGGCAAATAAGATGCGTGTGGTATTAGGCAAAGAGGTTGCCGATCATCTGCCTGACAGCCAGCCTGTCATCATTGCCCTTGGTGCGCAGCGTCCTCTTCCGGAAAAGGAAAAAGAAAACATCCGGGATTTTGCACCGGATGCTGAGACGGAGTTTGATGCCATCTGTACCGGCATGGAGGATGTCTTCTCGTTACATGAGATCCTGCAGGATACGCACGATGATAACGGCGGCATCCTGCGTGAATGGAAAGACCCGGACGGCAAACGGAAATATTACGCACTCTGTACCCCGTCCATCCATGGAAAACGTGCCAATACGCGGGATACGTTCGAACATTTCCTGCAATTGTTCCATGTACCGGAAAAAGCCGAGATCACACTTGCGACCACGGCTCTCTACAACAACTATCAATTGTTATCTCTTCTTCCCATCGCTCTGGAACACAATATCCATCTGTCCATAACCGGACGGCCGGTATTGCCCACAACGAAACTGAGCGGGGAAGCCTTCTTACAGGAAGTCAAGGCAGCTATCAATGCCATGTATGCATTCGTGCTGTCGGTTCACTGAGACTGTTTCATGCAGTCTCTTTTTCATTTGCCTGTTGCGTTATTTCTGCAGGAATGAAAAACCAGGTGATCACAAATCCCATCGCATAGGAAATACACAGGCCGATCAGATAATCCAGCATGCACTGCGGCGCCATGATCGTTACAGCCGGAATTCCGGAAACGGAATAGGCAGTGCTCATGACATGGCGGATCATGCACCAGGCACCGCCAAAGCCCGCGCCAAGCCCCGCGGTCACAAATGGTTTTGCAAGAGGAAGCGTGACACCATAAATGAGCGGTTCACCGATACCCATGAATCCTGCCGGCACGGCGCCTTTGATGATATCCATGAGCCGCCTATTTCCCTTTTTGCGTGCTTTCCAATACAGTGCCAGTGCTGCACCTACCTGCCCTGCCCCGGCCATCGCAACCGTTGGAAACAGCGTCGTCGCTCCCATTTTTTCGATCTGCAGGATATAGATCGGAAGCAGACCACGGTGCAGTCCGATCATGACCATCGGCAGGAAAAGCGCCGCCGCAATATACCCGGTCAGTGCACTGACAATGACATTTTCGGAATTGAGAAACAGAGACAGGAATGACCCTATGCGCAATGCCAGCCATCCGCTTGCCGGCATCACCAGAAACAGATAGACCGGCATGACTGCTGTCATGGTCAATAGTGGTGTAAACAGGGTATCCCATACCCCTTTCAGACGGGCATGCAGGAATTTTTCTGCTTTGGATAAGATCCATACGCCAAAGATGACGCCCAATATGCCTCCGGATCCCGCGGACAGGATGGATTCATTCGGCAGAGATGGCTGATACCAGCCAAGCATCCTGGAGATCGTATCAACAACAGCAGAAAGCGAAGCACCGCCAAGCAGTCCTCCCAGCATGGGATCCGCCCCAAACTGCCTGGCACTCTGCATGCCGGTAAATACTGCAAGGTATCCCAGGAATCCATTGGAAATCAGTACAAAGACATTGCGGATCACTTCTGTGATGGTATTATCCGGAAGAAGGGATGCCTGTACACAGATGCTGATGAGGCCGGCGATCCCGCTGGATAATCCCGCTGCCATGAAGGCAGGGATCATCGGTGTAAAGATATCGGAAAAGATGCGCAGGCGCGACAGGAAGCCGGTTGATGCAGCTTTGGGTGCTTCCTTGTTCTCTGCAGCAATATGCATTTCTGTCAGTACTTCTGCCGCTTTGCCCGGTCCGACCACCACCTGTACATATCCCGGTTCATCGTGGATGACGCTGATCACATCCGGATGTGCATGCAAAGCATCATCCTTTACTTTTGACGGATCACTGACATTCAGGCGGACACGCGTCATACAGTTGACCGCATTGGTGATATTCTCTCTGCCGCCGGCTTCTTTCACAATATATTCTGCAAGTTCTTTTGCATTCATACTGCTTTCTCCACTGCCTGGCGCAGATGCCCGTCCGCCTTCTGCAGGCATACGTCTGCTTCTTCTGCATCACATCCCAGCAAAAGCATGGCAATCGCTGTTTTGCATCTGCCGCCTGCCGCCGCAAGTGCGCGCTCTGCTTCCTCTGCAGGCACTTCCGCTGCTTCGGAAACGATGCGTACTGCCCGTTTATGCAGCTTTGCATTGGACGGTACAACATCCACCATCCAGTTTCCGTATGTCTTTCCCAGCAGCACCATAGCTGCTGTTGAGATCATATTCAGGATCATTTTCGTCGCTGTACCGGCTTTCAGACGCGTTGATCCGGTCAGTATCTCCGGACCGGTCACTGCTTCTATGGCAATGTCTGCTTCCTTGCCAATGGCAGAATCCTGACAGCACGCAATGGCTGCAGTATGACAGCCGCATGCACGTGCATACGCAAGTGCAGCTTTGACATACGGTGTGCTGCCGCTTGCTGCAATGCCAATGACCATGTCCTTGTCACAGATCTGCAGTGCCTGCAGATCTGTTCCCGCCTGCGCCATATCGTCTTCTGCACCTTCTGCCGCATGTGTCAGTGCCTCTTTCCCGCCGGCGATCACACCAATGACCGTATCTGCAGGAACACCAAAGGTCGGCGGACATTCCGAAGCATCCAGTACGCCCAGACGCCCGCTCGTTCCTGCACCGGTATAGATCAGTCTGCCGCCGGCATGTATCGCCTCAGCAGCGTATTCTGCTGTCTTTGCAATAGCAGTCAGTTGACTTTCCACTGCCTGCACAACGCCGGCATCTTCCCTGTTCATCTCTGTAACGATTTCCAATGCGGACATCGTATCCAGATGCAGTGTTGCCTGATTGCACTCTTCTGTCGTCTGTATTGCCATATATACTCCTGCATTTATTATCCAATCATAATTCTTTGTATCGACAGCGGCTCTCACTGGATTTCTGTTCCCAATAATAATTTATATACAGGGATCACCTCTATTGTCAGTCCATCTTTTATGATTGTGCTTTCTTCTTCCTGCGTCACGATCATCAGACGCTTTACACCTTTTGTCTTCTGTGCAAAAGATATCAGACTTCTGGTCTCCCGTTCTTCTGCCTCGGCTAAACTATATGCAACTTGTATAGCACAGTTTTTTTCCGGAAGATAGAAATCAATATCTATGCCTGTCTGGTTCGATTTAAAATAATATACCTCTTCACCGTACCTGCGTTTCAAGTAAACTGCGACGGCATTCTCCAAAAGCGCTGATGGTTTATCAACCAGAAATAACGATAATAAGCCATTATCATAAAAATAAAATCTGGGAGTGCCTTCTTTTTCAGCAAACTTAAAGACATAATTTCTATTTCTGAACAGAAGATATGCATTTTCTGCATAAGAAACATATTCGATCATAGAATCTGTTGAAGTCTTAATGCCTGCTGCTTTTACATTTGCGGCCAGCGTATTAAATGAAATCTCATGCATTACTGTTTCAGCTATTTTCTTAATCATAAGCCTGAGCGCCATCTTATTCTTAACGCTTTCCCGCTCGACAATGTCGCCAAGAAGAACTTTCTCATAGACACTCTTAACATATTCTCTTTTTTGGTTTAACAGCTGTGCCTCAGGGAATCCGCCATTCATTATATATTCCTGGCATCCTTTTCGTATCTTTGCCAATTTAGAAGAAGTCAGGAGTGCTTTTTCATCATGAGGTATTTTTTTATATTCAAGTGATTCACTCAGTGAAAAAGACATAATCATTTTGGACAAATACCTTCCGCCAAGAACTTTTTCCATCTCAGAACTAAGCATTTTTGCATTGCTTCCTGTAATATATACATGTTTTTTCTGATCAGCCATTCTTCTGGCAAAGTGTTCCCATCCATCTATAAGCTGTATTTCATCAAAAAAATAGTAGATTTCTTTTTCATCTGTTAATTCATACGCTGTCTCGACAATATCATTAAAATCATTTTTGCTGAAACCTAACAGTCTGTCATCCTCAAAATTGATATAAATAATCTGTGACCAGTCACATCCTGATTCAACCAGTTCTCGTGCAATCTTGTATAAGAGAGTTGATTTTCCCGCTCTCCTTAGTCCGACCAGAATGTAATTGATATTCTTTTCAAAATCGTATTCACGGTCAATGATTTCGGCATTTTGTATTATTTCGATCTGTTCCAAAATAACCTGTTTCAATACTCTATGATTCATACTCTCCCCCATTATCGTACTCGCACTATAATTATTGCATATTTATATCGTGCATACACGATATAAATATAATTTCTTGTCGTATTTGCACGATATAAACAGCCATAAAAATACAGCCTCCGGATCATTTGATCCAGAGGCTGTATTCACTCAGTCTTCTTTGCGGATGGTATATCCCATCTTTACGATCAGACGAAGAGTTTCCATGGCCGTATTGCGGTCATAGTCCTTCTCACTGTCCGGGAGTTCATCATATGGAATCAGAAGCGGTGTTGTCTTCTTTTCCTGATCTTTGAACTCTCCATAGGTCCATCCTTCCTCCATCCGGCCGCGTGCCCATACCTCATGGACATTCTCAGCGATCTTTTCCGTCAGCTGCAGGAGTTCTTCCGGCAGTTCTACTGTGGAGGTATCGATTGGTTTTGGTATATACATGGCGGGTATCCTTTCTAACCTTTATAGGTTCCTTCGATAATCTTTACAAGTGTATCGCCGATATGATCGATTTCATCCGGACGGTAGACTGTTATGACCTGCATGCCTTCGCCGCGCGCTCTCTGCAGCTGGTTCAGCGATGAAATGTCATCGCCCTTTTCCCGTGTATCTGCGATCAGTACGGCGACAGCATTGATGCCGAAGATGTCTGTGAGTTCCTTGATGCGGTAGTAGAAGCCCTGATCGATCTCACGTCTTGCCTTGCATTCAATGAAGATCGTACGGAATCCCCTGGTCACCACGCAGTCCAGTTCACTCAGGACATTGCTGTTTTCCATATACACTTCAAAGCTTCCGGTCACATCATCAAACTGGTTCAGTGCACGGACTTTGTGGTAGACATAGACTTCCAGCATTCGTCCGGCATTGGTCAGAAGATCCTTGATCTGACGGGATGCATAGGTGAAGAAGATGTTATAGGCAGAATTTGGATCATCCGGTTTTACATGATCGCATCTCAGACCGGTCAGATAATGCATATCACGGAAGTATTCCAGCAAAGAGATCATCTTGTTCTGATCCTTGCCGCTTATGGTCAGATTCTTTACCTGCAGGTTGTTGAATTCGATCTGCACGGTATTGAAGTTTGTCCGATATGCCTTCACTGCATCCGCATCCATCAGGGAATATACAGAGGCAAACAGGCGGTCATACTGGGGCTGGTTGGACAGGCGGTCTTTGATCACGACTTCGCAGGCATCACTGGTATAGCCGTATACTGCGCTTCCTTCTTCGCAGCATCCTTCTTCCTGCAGGATGCCGATCAGTTTGGCAGCGGCCTTGCTGCAAAGGGAAGGTAGAACGTATGTCAGTGTTTCTTCTTTGCCTTTTTCTTTATTCAGCGGGAAGTAGCAGAGACGATCCTTGTCATCCGCATATTCTTCCAGCTTCATGCACAGATTCTTCCAGACAGCACTGCTGGCAGTATAGACCTTCCACAGTGCTTCATAATCCTCATAGAATTCCGGATGGGATCCGAAATTGGATCGGGAGCGGCAGAAGGAAGCGATATCATTCACGGTAAGCGATGCATCGCATTTGATCCACTGCAGCGGCTCACAGTCATGCAGGTTTTCCAGGATGCGGTTTTCTGCATCACAGCGGTACGCCGGCAGACGGTCGTATATACCTGCACCATCCAGCAGATACGATAATCCGGAACTATTCTTTTCCAGTCCGAACAATGCCTTGCGGGCCGGACCTCTGCGCAGGAGGTCTTCCACAGAGCGTGCTGTATCTGCACTGCTTTCGACCGGATACGGTTTGATGGAATCAATGCGCACAGACATGGCTTTGAGGTCTGCTTCCAGCTGTTCCGTGACTGCGTTGGCTGCTTCAACGCGGTACAGCAGCCATACCGATACCTGTGTGCGCAATGGCTTGCGGTCAAACAGACTTACAATGGAATGCAGGGCATTCTTGATTTCCTGAATGGAGCGCCGGTTTTCCAGATAGCAGAGATAGACGACTCTTGCCGGATCAGCCAATAGCGGTGCTGCAGCACAGGAGAAGACAGCATCGTTGCTCTCGGTACGCAGGGGGATTGCAAAGCAGGAATCACCGGTATGTGTCAGGATATAGGGAATGCCGCGGATCAGGTCCGTATCATTTTCCTTCCAGCTGCGGTATTCCATGGATTTGTACATTACATAGAATTCCCGGTCAAACAGTACAATGTGAGACAGTATACGTTTCTGTGCATTCTCTGGAAGTGCAGAGATGGAATTCTCCAGTTGCGTCTTGCGCTGCTTGTAGATGTGCACTCTGTTTTCTTCCCGGTTCCAGATATCCTGTATGCTTGCATACCATTCCCGGTATGCGCATAAAGCATCCGGATCATTGGAAACAGCGGTGCGGATCTCAGAAAGAAGCGTGCTGCCAAGCACATTGCGGCGGCGCAGTTCTTTTGCTTTTTCGGCATAGATGCGATGCAGCTGCACTGACATCCTGTCCAGCGGATCCAGCCGCATCATGTCTTCTTCTGATGCAGTATCCCACTGCTCATGCGTCCAGCCGGCAAGATTGCGGTTGGCATCGCTTGGAATGATGCAGATATTGCGCTTTCCGACACTGTCGCGTTCATTGCCGCCAAGACACCAGGAAAGATTTTCCAGCTGTGTCCAGCCGGTACATGCTTTTTCGGTGCACCAGCGGCGGTGTTCCAGCCACAGCAGGTCATTGACCATGCGTACGGCGGTATTGCTGCTTCCTTCGGTCGCCGAAGCGAAGTCAACGGCAGCTTCTTCAAAGCTCTTTGTTCCCAGATCGATGCCGATACTGTGCAACTTGTATTTTAATGAGAGGACATTGTCCACACTGGAATCATGATGATACGGCTGACGGAAGTTCTTCCGGCGTACCCGGTCATCTTTTTCCGTTTCCCAGATGCAGTGGGCATTGTATGCCATGCGTTCGATATCCTCATAACTGCGGTATCCTCTTGCATCTTCATTGACATACACCGCTGCCAGTCCTTCCGACAGCGTCTGTGTCAGCCGCTTGCCTTCGCGGACAAAGTGCACCTGTGTGCGCAGACCGACACGGCTGTTGTAATACTTCCAGCATATGCGTGCTGTGTTCTGGTTTCTTGCATCATCGCCCAGTGCAATAAAGATGTAATGCACATGGATCCCCATGAAGTGTTCCTGCAGGATCCTCTCCAGGGAATCCTTCAGATGTGCTTCATCCTGGTCATCCAGGCGCTCGGTAATTGATTTGATATCACCATACGGCTCACACTGTTCCGGTGATTTGCCTTCGATGGTGAAGAAGGACGAGAGACCAGGCCGTTCATTCTGATACAGACGCAGGTCTTCCGGATTGGCGGAGACAGCTGTCACATGGAGACGGCGGTCACGCATCTGTCCTGCCTGCAGACAGATATCCAGGAATTTCTGACCATAGCCGCCCAGGCCAAGCATCAGGACATTCAGGTCCTTTTCTTTTTCATCTTCACATGCATACAGCGGATATTCATACAGATGGTGGCGGATCACCAGTGCAGAATTCTTGTCTTTGTTCTGATCGAGCACCTTGCGTGCATCGGTCAGCACCCATTTTTCTCCCCGCTGCTCTTTGCGTGCGATCCCGGCCGGCATGACATAGAACAGTGCCTGTTCCAGGTCTGCCAGGAGGTCTTCTGTACGGATATAGCGGTTTTTTCGCGGAGCCAGGCATTTCCTCAGGATACCTGCAAGAATGCTTCTCAGATTTGGATTGGAATTTGCCTCAGAAGACTTTATCAGCAATGATCCGTCTACCAGTTCTTCCAGACGCTGGTAATACTCCGGATGATAGATGCATTTATCTTTTTTTGTATCTGCAGTGATGCAGATGGCCTGGAACAGCGTTGCACCGATGGAGTAGATATCCGTCTGGATCGTCGGTCTGTTCCGCAGTGCTTCCGGTTCCATGTATCCAACCGTTCCCATGGTCTCATTGACCGTATCGAAGACGGAACAGATCGAATCGATGTCAAACATGGTCAGGGTCTGTGTCAGGGTCTCATCCCCGCGTTTCTGGAAGCCGAAATTCGATGGCTTGATATCGCGGTGGATCAGTCCTTCCCGATGCAGTGCACCAATGCATTTGGTCAGTGACTCTATGCCTTTTAATACTGCAAACAGATGGTATTCCGGTGTCTTTTCCGGATATCTGCGGATCTCTTCACAGAATTCTTCAAAGGACATGACTTTTGCCTGCGGTGTCCATATATACGTTGTACCGATCTCATTGAGATCTTCATCACATCCGGTATAGATCTCAAAGACCGGTATAAAGGACGCAAGCATCTCATTGCTGCTTTCCCGCTTCTTTTCCAGCAGACGCTTATGCTGCTGTACATAGCGCTGGCGTTCTTCTTCGAAGCGCTGTGCACCCTGTACGAAGGAATCATCGCACTGTACCAGCTGACCATCGCTTCTTCGCTTCACGGTGAAGGAATCGACCGGGTAGAATTCTTTCAGAATGCCCATGCCGCTGTTTTCATCGTAGGCGTTGTAGCAGACGACTGTGCTGCCTTCTTTGTAATTGTTCTCATTGATGCGGCTTTTGATCGTAAAGCGGCGTGCATATTTCTTTCCGCTGCTGCGTGAGCAGACCAATATCGAATCTTTCAGGTATTCCCGTGCCATTTATGCATAATTCCTTTCCGATTTCTTTTTCAGTTCCATTGTGATGAATGTGCAGTCATCGAATGGATCCTGCTTCTGCAGATAGTCTCCCAATTGCTTATTGCGTTTCATTTTGATCATTGTCTGGACTTCCTGACGCATGCGGCTTCTCTCAAACAGATTATGCCATGCCCCGTCTGAGCACAGATAGATCGTTTCCGCTGTTCCTGCGTCCATCTTATACACACGCATTTTCTTTTCTGCTTCCGGTGTTGTTGTCACATAGCAGCCGTTGCGGGAATCGGATGGCATAGCGGGCACCGCACACCCGCTTTTTGATCCGGTAATGATCATGCCATCCCCCAGATTTACTAATAGCAGCTTCCTTGTTTTCCGGTCATACAGGGCACTGCACAATGTACTGGACAGTTCCTTTACATCGATATGCATGGCATCTGCCTTCTGCTGCAGTTCCCACCGTATATGTGCCAGAGACAGTTCCGCAACGGTCTCTTCGGGAAAATCCATGAAGTGCTCTGCTTTATGAAACAGGAGCCGTGTCATTTCACGGGATGCGACTTCGGCGCCCTCCCGTCCGTTTGTGCAGGAGGAGACACCGTCTGCCAGTGTAATGACTGCATATCTGGCATTCTCCTGATGACTTACAACATCCTGACTTCCCTCCTTCCTTTCGAGATGATGGGAACCTGTTGTACTGAATGTATATGTCATATCTCCTCCTTCTTTCGTATTACAGATTCATATACGCGTAGGAAGAGAATACCAGCATGACATCAAATATGTTTTTGGCGCTGAGTGGCTGGTAGTATGCCTCTTCCAGCTGCGGGTCTACGGTGTCGCGGAAGTCCTCAAAGAGTTCCTTGAAGTTTCTCCATCTGCTTCCGTTGGCTTCAAGCATTGCATTGTACAGATAGTACAGTGCCGTCAGTAAGGATGTACGGGTCATATCATTGGCGCTTTTGACGTCCAGGGAAGATTCATTCTCTTCTTCGCTGTCATTTTCGCCTTTCGCTTTTGCCTTGATGAAACTGTCGAACGATTCCAGAAGACCCGTATAATCCTTGAATTGTTTTGCTGTGATATCCGGATGTTTCTCAAGGAATTCATCCGCATAGTCATGCATTTCATCGAGTTCGGCAAACATCAGACCATAGTTGCATTTGTCCAATGTGATCTCATAATCTTCCCGCAGAGTCTGCAGTGTCTCTTTATACAGCTCATAGGCTGTATTCTGTTCCAGTGCGATCTGGATCGGATTGATGGTATTGTATGTGACTTTGCCGTTTTTGTCGGTGACCTGCTGGGTGATGCAGCAATCGTAGCATTCTTTCAGGAATGCCTTGAATTCATCTTCACGCAGGGTCATGACGGTCAGGACATCCGTTTCCCCGTCCGGTGCAACACCGTGGACCAGGCCGCGGTACGTCTTTGTGCCGCCGTCCAGACGTCTGCCGCCGTTGCCGCTGTCTGCCAGTTCATTGATCATGTCATTGGCTTTCTGCAGCTTTTCCACAGCAGTAAGATCCTTGCGGATGTAATACAGATAAACCATCTCGGCATAGTTCTTATAGTTGATACCCTGGCCGGACGGATCTGCCTGATAGCGGCTGCGTTCACTCCGGTACTCCGGTGAGAGGTAGCGCATCAGATTATTGACATAGTAGTCACGGAACAGATTCGCATCGACATCTGTCTTAGCGTCAAAGACTTCCGGACCGTTATCATCCGCACCAATGTAATACGTCATGTTGTAGACGATTGCAAAATAGTACAGAGCACGCTTTGTATTGCCTTCCATGCGGAAGTATCCCTGGGCAAGGTCATTGACGATTTTTAATAAGCCGAACATGCCGCGGGGACGAAGCTGGTCTCTGGCTGCACCTTCCAGTTTTGCAAAGATGCCGTCATCCACGTTCTCCCAGACTTCCTGGTTCGTCGGACGATGTCCGATCTTTTCCTGTACATATCGGACGATCTGCGCCTTGCCACCGATATCCCGGGCAATCGTTCCGTTCGCATTTTTATGGCAGATGCCCTGCAGATAATCACCATACTTGATGAACTGCTTCAGAATACGCACACGCAGCGGATCATCACGCCAGCCGTCTTTGGGATCTTCCAGTGTATCGACCATCCGTTTCATATAGTCCTGCGGAGAGGCGTAGATTGGAAGCTTCTTAAAGATCGCCATCAGCATCTTGTCGCGGACTTCCTCATACTCCGGAATATCCACGTCCCTGAGCAGATCTGCATAGTACTTTGCATTATCCATGTGCTTCTTTGGATGAATGTCAAAAACGGCCATCATCTTTTCCAGTTCACTGAGAACTTCGAGATAGTTGGTCATCCCTTCGGCATCTTTCAGATCAGCCAGTTTATGATCAAAGTCGCGGCGGGTATACAGAGATCCGAATTCCTTGTTCAGATCTTCCAGTGCAGACTGTGCTCTGCGTGTGATCGTTCTGATTTCCATCTTGTTGTCCTTTCTTCTGCATACCTCTGGTATGCCATCAGTATACGATAGTGTATTTTTTGTATCTGAGAGGGGGGGTTATTCGGGTATATTGTACCATTGCAGACACTTTACAGGATACTTCTGAAGCGTGAAATGCCCATCCGGAATTCCCGGATGGGCATCATATTTCCTGTTTCAGGAGCGCAGGGGATCTTCCCCGCTGTCCGACTGGGCAAAGTCTTCAGCAATGTCTTCGGACAGTTCCAGCAGTTCTTTCAGACCGTCAAGCGTCAGTACGAACCGGTGCACATTGTTGATGGGATCGAACGTAATGCCGTCTGCATCTTCCTCTTCGATCCATTTCACCAGGTCATCCAGTTCATACGAAACGGACATCTTGAAGTCATCCCGGTCTGCCGCGTTGCGGCAGCTGTATACCGGCAGAGTGACTTCCCCGTCTTCTCCGACCATTGTCTGTACGCCGACCTGATCACCTTTGCGTTTATGCAGCAGTATGCGTGGATACAGTTCGTATCCTGTGTGACATACATACAGCAATGCATAGAGTGTATTGCGGAAATTCTCTTCGGTCGGATCTTCGTCATAGGTATCGATATGTTCCATCAGGATAAGCCCGGGATGGTCATCCAGGTCTTCCTCGTCATCGTCTTCCTCAAAGAGCTCTTCATGCATCTGTGCAAATGTTTCTTCCACTGCCTTCTTCATTGCTCTGGCAAGCTTTTTCTTTCCCGCTGCCTGGTAATAATCCCGCAGTCTGGAACATAGATAGACATTGTCCGGACTACACGCACTCGGTGCAACTTCCACCTCAGCCGCATAATCCGCTGCTTTCTGCATATCTCCCATGGTCATCAGGATCTCCAGGATCAGCCCTTTGAGCGTCATGTTGTCCGGGTCTTTTTCAGCAGCCTGCTGTGCAATGTACATTGCTTCGTCCACGCGGCCAAGATGGTGCAGACACTCTACCCGTTCCAATATCAGATCTTCCGGTATCATTCTGTCGGCAGGGAACAGTTCCACCATCTGTTCATACACCTGCATGACATCTTCCCACGCACTGTTGAAATACAATGTATCAATGATGCCCATGATATCCGCATACAATTCATCCGGATCATCCAAAGGATCGATCTCGCGGATAAAGTCCATTAATGCCGGCGGTAATGGTGCGTCTTGCCGGTGTGCTTCAGCGATGCGTACGAATTCTTTCCATGCCTGCATACTCAGACGGTTTTCTTCTGCTTCTTCATATGCTTCATCCGCCCGGTCCAGATAATCCATCAATGCATCGCACTCTTCAGCTTCCGGCAATTCATCCCGGTACCGCTCAATGCATGCGTCCGCGTGTGTGACAAGATACACGTTTTCTTCCTGCAGATCGATCGTTTCAAATTCTCTGCGTTTTGCGGCATCCTGCAATTGTTCAAGAAGCTCACTGCGATGATCTTCACAGATGCCCTTCCCCTTGCCGGAAAGAATCTTTGCCAGATACTCCTCATCTTCCTCCACGATCTTTCCTGATACAGAGATATCAAAGATCCACGGATCATTCAGATCATAGCGGAGATAGAAACTGCGGGAGACATCCTGCAGGCTATAACGGGAAATATCAAACGTATCTTCCTCCGGTATGCCGTAGATTTCCCCTTTATCGATCAATTGCATATCATAGCTGTCGTCCTCATGGAAAGCTGTCAGAATAACACCTGCCAGTTCCAATAGTCCGATATCTTCCCTGACCCGCAGGGAACGGTTCAGTGATCCCGGTGCATCTTTCCACACTGCACGTACTTTACGATACTTCATGGCCGTACCTCCTTACAAAGAAGAGCACCGGCCCGGTGCTCTATAATTGCGCTTACTTCTTGGTGATGTCGCGTTTTGCGTCGATCTGCAGAAGCTTGGCGGACAGCTCGTTTTCGATGCGGCGGAGTTCCTGTTCCGCTGCTTCTCTCTTCTCGTGTCCTTCCTTCTGGATGGCAATGACTTCGTCCAGTGTAGCGATCAGTTCCTGGTTGGTATGCTGGAGCGTCTCGATATCGATGATGCCGCGTTCGCTTTCCTTGGCCGTTTCGACCGTTGCCATATGCAGTGTTTCTGCATTCTTCTTCAGCAGGTCGTTGGTCATGTTGGTAACTTCACGCTGTGCTTCCATCGCCTCTTTGGAGTGCTCAATACCCATGGCAAGAACGATCTGGTTCTTCCACAGCGGGATGGTATTTGCCAGTGTGCTCTGGATCTTTTCTGTCATCAGTGTGTCATTGTTCTGTACCAGACGGATCTGCGGTCCCATCTGGATGGCAACCTGACGTGTCAGTTCCAGATCATACAGTTTCTTTTCGAATCTTGTGCATGCCTGTTCCAGGTCATTGGCAGCCTGTGCGTCTTCCGGCAAACCGCTCTTCTTTGCCTTTTCAACCAGTGCTGTCAGATCCTTCGAACGGACTTCTCTCAGCTTCTTGCGTCCGGCCAGGATATACATAGCCAGTTCTTTCTGGTTCTGCTGGTTTCTTGCATACAGTTCATCCAGCAGTGCAATGTCCTTTAACAGTGTGATCTGGTGGTCTTCCAGAATGCCTGCGATCTTGGATACATTGGCTTCTGCCTTGTCATACTGTGCCTTGTAGGTAGCGACCTTGTCTGCACCTTTGGAGAACAGGCTTGCGAAGAAGCCCTTCTTCTCTTCTGTACCGGCTTCGAAGCCCTTCAGTTCAACGACCAGATTGCTTAACAGATCACCGATCTCACCAAGGTCCTTCGTACGTACATTCTTTAATGCCGAATCAGAGAAGTCTGTGACTTTCTTCTGGGCTGCAGAACCATACTGCAGAACAACGTTGGACTCTGTGATATCGATCTTTTCGGAGAAAGCATCGATGGTCTTTCTTTCTTTTTCACTCAACTGGATATTCTCAAGCGGATCTCTCTGTTCGGTGAGTTCCTGTTTCTTTTCTTCCAGAGATGCCAGTGTAATTTCGTTGTCTTCCTTGACTTCTTCCGGTGTAAGTGTCAGGGAAATTTCCGGTTCTTCCTGAACCTGCGCCTGATAGTTATTATTATTCTCGCTCATAATTAACCCCTTTGCTTTTACGTAACAAGTATAGCATGTTCTGCTTCTTTTTCTTGTGGAATTTCACTCATGCGGCACGGACGATCTGCTCATACAGACAGTACTCATGCGGTAATGCCGTACGGTTCATATGATAGTGTCCGAAAAACCAGTACTGGAAGGATACCGTATCATGTATCGTCTGCAGATAGTCGGTCATACGGTCTTTCTGCATCATTCCAAGGACTGCCTGGGTGGATGTCGCTGCACAGTGTGTAACGATCATGTCCACGCTGTTTTCCACAGCCGCAAGACTTGCCAGTCCCCGTGCATAGATGGATGGGTCCTGTTCGATTTCCTCTTTCCACCAATTGATGCCTTCGGTACGAAAGAGATGTCTGCCCTGTTTTTCCAGACGCTTTGCTTTCTGTCTCCAGTTTGGGTCATTGCCATCCAGTATCCCATCGCTGATATCATGGGAAGATGCTCCGCCAAAGGTGAATATCTTCTTCTCATTAATGGTATACACATAGCCGCGCTTCAGCCACAATACCGAGTCACGCACGATTCCGCACGGTGCACCATAGCGCTCTTCTTCCGCCAAAGCGGAAAGGCGCGGGAAACATTCATGGTTGCCATCCACGAAACATGTCGTAAACGGCTTGCGGTTGAGCCAGTCCATCCAGTAGCGTTCTTCTTTTGTTTCACCCTTCCAGTTCCATACACCGCCGAAATCCCCGCAGATGATCACGACATCGCTTTTATCCATTTCTTTCTGTTCTGAGAAAATTTCCGAAGAGAACCGTGTCATATCACCATGGGTATCCCCAGTGATCCAGATACTCTTTGCCATAGTCCCTCCTTGTATGCAGAATAGCCCCTCTATCTGTATTTATGCACATACGGGGGATATTCCCCGTATTGTCGAAGAATTTTATTTGCGCTACACTTAGTTTAATTGACAGAAACGGAGAATTCCCATGAAAAAGAATTTGTATGTATACGCAGCAGTTCTGGGCTTATTTGCCTCTGCCTGCTCTTCAAGTACCCCGGCATCTTCCGCCTCATCCTCAGCACCGAAGGACACCGTCAGTGAAACAGAACAGACCACAATGAATGAAGGTGTGATCGACGGATGGCAGTTGATGGAAGATGAGACGATTACACCGGAAATACAGTCTGCCTTTGATCAGGCAGTCGACGGACTGACCGGTGTCTCCTATACCCCTTATCTGTGTCTTGCAAAACAGATGGTATCCGGCACCAACTATGCATTGTTATGCCGCTCGGTAACGGTCACAGCAGAACCGATGGCAGATTATGCAGTCGTCTATGTCTATGAAGATATGAATAAGAAAGCAGAGCTTCTGGACATCGTACCATTGGAAATCGCAGGTGATGCGGATACCGTCGGCAGATGGGAAGTATCGGAATCTCCGGAAATCTATAACGAGCTCTCTCAGGTCTTTAACAAAGCCATGGAAGGCTTCACCGGCAGTAATCTTGAACCGGCTGCGTATCTTGGCTGGCAGCTGGTCAGCGGCACCAACTATGCAATACTCTGCCGCAAGAGCATCGTTGCGCCAGAAGGCAGCACTTCCTGGGCAATCGTAACGGTCTATGAGGATCTCGAAGGCAAAGCCGAAATAAAAGACATCCGGGAATTAGAGATCCGGATGCCGGATAAGAAGTAAGTTTACCGGTCCATTCCGAAAGGAATGGATCTTTTATTTATGTTCTCCGTCAAAGCGTTCAATTGGGAGGATCTCCATGTTTTCGAGATCTCTTGCCTTGCCATGGAACTTATAAACGGAGAATTCCTTGGTCATGACCCAGACATTATCCTGATACAATTGGGCACCAAGAACACGGGTGGCTGTATGCAGGCGCTCTGTGTTATCTGCCATCGTAACTTCGTCCGCTGCTTTTCCATAGTCCTCTGTCATCTGGTCCTCTTCCAGCATGCTTTTTGCAATGCTGGCACGGACATTCTGGAATGTGATCGGTGCTTCGCTTGTCACCAGCGCATCATGTGCTTCCTGCGGCTTCTTGATCAATACAGCGGGATTCTGATACAGCTCTGTGCCGCCATGGTCAGCTGTGATAATAAACGTGCAGTCATCGTAAAGACCCAGTGCTTTCAGCTTTGCCATGTAATCGAAGATAATGCGGAAAGCACCTCTCACCTGTATTTCCTTGGCTTCCGGTTCTTCGGAATCCGGAATGCGGTTTCCCTGCTCATCCATGCAGGACGGTCCATGGGCACCATACATATGATAGAAGACAAACTGACCTCCCTTTACCGTTGCCTGCAGTTCATGCGTATCAAAGTCGATGCGCATCTGCGGATCATCCCATGTAAACATCTCCGCCGTATTGTCTTTTGCCATTGCATATTCATTGAAGATGGAACTGTTGGAGATCCAGAAATTCTTCTTCATCGGCATCGGTGATGCATAGAATGCGGCCAGTTTGTAGAGATTCTGGGCAAATGCCGGTTCATCCGATATGACATAGTGATTGACCTGCTCAATGTTGGCAATATTCTCTATGTCTGCCATACTGATCAGCTGATACGACGTATACAGTTTGACCGTATTGCCTGCCGCGGTCATATCACGGAACAGATGCGACTGCTCATAGGCTTCCTGATAATACACACTGCGCAGCCGGTCGGACATATAATACCGGCCGGTGAACAGCAGCGGTACCCCCAGCATTGTCGGTGCACCGCCTCCGACGCAGTCATTGTAATAGGTGAAGTCTTTCAGCTCTGAAACATATTGTGGATTTGCGGCAATATAGTCTTCAAACCATAGGCCGTCCAGCGCATCGACCAGGAATACGATCGTATTTTTGGAAGAAGAGATCTCCCACTCTCCGTTCTTTGTGACATAGGCATCCGACCGGATCACTTTCTTCGTACTTGCCTGCATATAGAACAATGAAACCGCCTGTACACCGCACAGAAACACGCACAGCCCTGTACGCACCATCTTCGTGATTCCCGTCTTCTTATAGATAAAATACAGCGGCACCAGCAGGATGATCACCCATGCCAGTACGCTTATGGCACTGTTTCCGGCATATTTTTCCCATTGTATGGCAGAACCGTTCAGCAGGGAAAAATGCGGATTGAGGAAATTCCCCTGGATGTAACACCCCAGTCCAATACTGAAAAGAATGGATGAGAGTCCCAGATAGATCTTTTCCGGAAATACCGGCAATACCAGTTCTGCCAGCAGGATCGCTTCACTGGAATATGCCAGCAGGATCGGCAGGATGTTTGACCGGTAATCATACAGGAATTCATTCACATTGCCCAGATACAATGACGATGGCATGAATATGCCGAATGTCACTGCAAATAATGCCGCAATGGGCAGAATATCCCCCACACGCATCGACCAGGTCATATGGTGCGTTGTTTCTTCTTTTACCGGTTCATCGGCTTTGATATGTTCCAATTGACTGCGTATCTCCTGAGGCATTTGCGATTCATCCTGCCCCGGCTTCAGAAACAGAAGTGCACTGTCTTCGTAAGTCTTATATTTCTTATCGGCAGAACTGTTCTTCAGGATCTTTCTGCGTGCTCTTCGAAACAGAACACTGAGCAGTGTTCCGGACGCGATCAATATGCCCGCAACAGCCTGTATGGCATATGTCATGACAGAGGGATCGATATATGCATGTACAGGCAGGCATTGGCTCAATAACAGCCCCAGAGGCAATAGCACCCACTGTGCCGCATAATACACAGCGCACTGTTTCATCTTTGATTTGTGATTCATACTGTTGTTTCCTTTTTCTACTGTGCTTTGACGATTTCCATCTCACGGATGGCAAGAGAAAGCGGACGGATATCCACACTGTCTTTGTTTTCAAACGGGGAAATGGCATCCGGATATTCCAGACGGAAAGAGAGGCCATGTACAGCCGGCATCACAAACGGTATTTCCAATTCCTGCTTTCCTTCCACGATTCCTTCGTATACCTTCTGCCGGTTGATACGGACAATGACACGCTGCCTGTCACCATAGGCATCTTCTGTACGAATATGCATGCATAATGGTGTCCCTTCCGGCACATCCATCGTCATATACAGCGTGCTGCGTGCACCAACCGTCCATGTATACGGCTCATCCGGAGCGCTCATGCCATTGAGGACATACTGCAGGGAATTGTTGTCTTCCCCATAGAAGCGGATCACAGTCCCCGGTTCATATGCCTGTGCATGCAGATACTGCGCTGCTGAAACGACACCGGCATAACGGATTTGCGACTCTCTTTCAGCCTGTTCAAACAAAACAAGATCCGGATCGTATTCCTCCACCATATGAAGGAAATTCCTGTCTGCGACCGCTGCCCCGTTATACATGACAACGGTATGGAATGCACTGCACAGCCCCTGCAGAATCATCGAGTCATGAATATAGCTGTCCCCCAGGATCAGCAGTGTATCTTCATTATCCGCAGCCGGATTTTCAATATACCGGATATGATGCGCATAGATATCCGCCGGCATATAGGTCAGCTTCTGCGGCATATCCCGCCACGTGACATTCTTCACGGAAAACGCTTCCGTCATCTCTTCCCGGTGGATCGATTCAAAGAATGTCTTCCCGGTATCGATCGGTGTCAGATCAAAATCGTTTTCCTGCAGGATCCGGTATTGTTTTTGTGTGACAGTACAGATGTTTTTCATCAGTTCCTGATACGCAATAAAGGATCCGCGCATAGTCCAGTGCCACGGATCACTCCACTCCGGATAGACCATATATTTTTCTTTTGCCTGCTTCAGCAGCTGCATCAGAGATACCACCGGTACATCCGTCTTCTGCTTTACTGCCTCTTCCACCTGCTGTGTGCGGCTGACATCCCCAAATACCTGGATCGTATCAGGATACTGTTCCGGATAGATGGTCTGTTTATCCCAGCACTGCATGAAGAGCATCGGTATCCCCCGTGCCGAGAGATACGTATATACCGTCTGATAGGCATCAGCGATGCTGTCCAGCTGTTCTTCTGTATAGAGATTGCGGTGCTGCAGATCCGCGAGATCCTGATACGGTGCCAGTACACCGTTCGTCCCCAGCGGCATATCTTTCAGCTGATGAAACAGATAATACTGGATCTTTCCATCCGTCCGTGCAAGCGCCGCCCGCATGCCAATGCTGTCATTAAACCAGTTTTCAAAGTCTCTTTTGAAATTCGTATTCTTCGTCCCGTCATCGTTATACAGTTTTGCCGGATTTGCCAGTGCCCTGTTTTCTGTTTTGGATACTCTCCCCGGTTGGAAATTGATCCGTACTGCCGGCAGACTTAATCCAATCAGAAAGATCATACAGAATACGATCGATTCGATTCTCTTGTACATATGCTCTCCTTTTCATCAGAACTGGAAATAGATAAATGTGTTGTAGGTTCCCATGACGATCCGCATCAGTGCCGCAAGCAGCAGAAGCAGACATACAAGATGATGCAGTGTCGTATATGTTTCTTCCCGCATGTTTTCTTTCAGCTTCTTTGACAGCTTCTGCGGCAGCCCTGCCGCAAACAGCAGTCCCGTCACCAGTACAAATACATTCCACCGGTTCAGAAACCATGCGGCGGATAGTCCGGACGGCAGACCACTCCTATGTCCAAACATTGCGCCAAGATACTGATAAGCAGCAGGCAGATCCGGTGCCCGGAACAATACCCATGCAAAATTCACTGCCAGCAATACATAGAGATGGGACAGCAGCGGACTTCCTGCACCGGTTTTCCCCTGCTTCTTTGCCCGCACACGGAACCAGCGTTCCACAATGACAAAGACCCCATGGATCATTCCCCATAATATGAAATTCCATGATGCACCATGCCAGATGCCGGTCACCAGGAAGACAATGGCGGTATTGCGGTAAACATGTCTGCGGTTGCCTCCGAGCGGTATATAGATATACTCACGGAACCAGCTTCCCAGCGTCATATGCCATCTCCGCCAGAATTCCCCGATGCTTTGGGACAGATACGGCAGATCAAAGTTTTCTGCCAGATGCAGACCAAGCATATTGCCAATGCCAATTGCCATGTGGCTGTAGCCGGCAAAGTCAAAATACAACTGCAGTGAATAGGCAATACTTCCAAGCCACGCAACAGCCGCAGTATGACTGCCGGGACCGGCTTCCCAGATCGAATCCACCAGCAGTCCCAGTGAATTTGCCAGTACTGCCTTCTCTGCCAGTCCATAGCAGAACCGTTCAATGCCATGCACAAAGTCATCCAATACGATTTCCCGGGAAACAAGATCTTTCTGTATATTTGCATACCGGTCGATCGGACCGGACATGATCTCCGGAAACATGATGATATACAGCAGTACATACAGGAGATTCTTTTCTGCCGGCATCTTTCCCATGTATACGTCTGATACATAGGAAATGCTTTTAAAGGTAAAGAAGGAAACACCTATTGGCAATACTGCCGTTAACAGCGGCACCTGCGTACCAAACAGCTGGTTGATGCTTTCTGCCGCAAAATTGAAATACTTATACACAAACAGCACGGCACACTGCACCAGCACCGTCATGATCAGGATGGCTTTTCGAGTGGATCTGCTTTGTGCTCTTTCCATTGTCAAAGCACCGCCATAGCTGACAATGACCACAAACGCAAGCAATACCAGATAGTTCGGCTGTGCCCATGCATAGAAAAAAATGCTCGCAGCCGCCAGCCACAGGTTTCTATATTTTTTCTGCAGCAGCAGATCTACCAGCACAACGACCGGAAGAAAACCCAGTACAAACAATAACGAACTAAAATTCATGTCCTCTCTCCGTCTCTTCCTCACTCATACAAAAAAAGCGCTGTGTTCAGCACGAAAACAGCGTCAGAACAATCCGGCATACACCCAATTGCGGCTGATCAGACCAGCAGTCAGAATGATAAAAAGCAGCAGTAATACAAACAAAAGCGTATTCTTCTTCTCCCTGCTGTACAGAAAGTACATGAATATAAACTCTGCCACCAATACAAATTCAAGAATAAACGCCAGCATACAACTTCCCTTCATCCGCAACGCACATGGTAGCAGGCACCAAAAGGTAAGCTGTAGTTGAAAAAGTCACTCCCCGGACGGCAAAACAGCATCCCCTCGGGGGGGATGCTGTCAATTTACACGGTATGTTTCTGAAACGACATCTCCAGAACATCCGTATACGTGCAGATCGGATCTTCTGTTAAAAGACACATCATGATGAATGCTTCATATGGATTAGGGGTATAAAGTTCTTCCAGATAGCAGTCTTCCAGAATACGATTGGTATATTCCTGGAATTGGAACAGACGTTCCTTCGGATCCAGTTCATACATTCTGGCATATACAATAAAACTCAGTGTAATCAGATCAAACCGGTCCACCGGTACTTTCTGATTCAGCAGATCACGGAAATGCTGGCGGCTGAATGAATGACCGGCAAATGCATGAAACAGCGTAGAATTCTTAAACGCAGTCTTATTATTGGACTGTGATTTCGGTGCCGCAGCCAGCAGTACATTTTCAAAGTCTGCCGGAGTCACATCCTCATACGTATAGACTTTCTGCATCTCGCCTTCTGCTTTTTCCTCTTCGTTTTCGTTTTTGATCTGTGCTATGACCTTTGCGGCTTCCCGGTACAGGTTTGTAAAATTATCCCAGAGCGTTTTGCTGAAGACCGTCTGTCCTTCCAGACTTTTCAGCCTTGCAAGCACACGCAGTAACGATGCATCATCTTTGATGCCATACACAGTATCCCGCAGATTCGCAGTCGCTTCATTATATAACTCGTGCAGGTCTGTCGGATTCGGTGTCAATTCTTTATATTGCCGATACAGATCACGGAACCGGGCATGGGGATACCCGAACCGATAGCAGTACAGACAGATGACTTCTACCGGATCTTTTGCATTTAATCCCTGTTCGCGAATTCCTTTCTTAAGCATCTCATTCACATCGTTTTCCGACATGCGAAGACCAAATCCCAGGATCAATACGACCTCTCTGCGCACCGTCTGCTGCTGCAGCCACTTCCGTATACGCGAAGACACTGAGCCAGCCGAAGGAAACAGGGAATGCGGTGTATACGTATCTGAAAAACTATCCCGGATCATACGATAGTATTCATCATCCGAGATCTCATCGAACGGTTCCTCACTCTGCGATACCCTGTAAACATAGCGTTTCAGATAATCAGAAAAAGGTCTGTTATGAAGAATATTCTTTTCCAGTGCCCCGTAGATCATCTCCGCATCATGTGTCTGAAAGAATTCATCATCCACGATGTCATACAGGATATCCCAGTCACGATCCGTAAAATTTGTTCCTGTATTGTTCATATCATTCCTTTCTCATTCCAGCCAGTCCGTATAGAGAAGTCCATTCGCAATTAATGAAGACGTAACAAATTCATCCTGTGTTGAATATGGACTGCTTACAAAGGAAATCTTATTGACCCCCGACACATCGATCGTGAATTGGGTATTAGGATAATCATACGGAAGATCAAAACTATCGTATAAAATATCATCTAAATAGATCGAGAATAATGGTACTGCATCATTACCGCTCGCACTTTCACTATCTATGCAAAGAGTAAATACCAAAGTATCATACTGCCCATTCAATTCCACTTCCGCTGTATGATCCATCCCATATCCGGAATGGCCATAAAGAGAAATAAAGTTGGTATATGCATTATTCGACGTATCATACAGAGGAACACCGGATGTGTTTGAAGGATCATACAAATATCCCAGAGAGTCCGGCCAGTGTGCCTGGATCTGTGCAATAAACTCATCCACGTCCTCGATCATTACCTGATCTTCCATTCCGCCGTATTCTTCTTTTACATCCTCCAGAATATCGATTGCCTTCTGGTATTCATGTCTTTGGACAAGCAGTTTGGCCATGTTCAATTTGGATGCAATGGTAAAACTGGAAGGCCGTCCGTCTGCCGGTTCATATTGCCCGGCAGTATTTTCTTTTTTTGTGCTCTCCTTATTACTATCGTCTCTTATTACAGTTGCAGTGGATTCTTCTTTGGCTAACGGCTTTATAGTATTTATTTTAGGTATATACACCGCAGCCATTCTTTCTTTTTTCAGTGTTTCAGCTTCGATCCATTTCGGAACTAATAGACCGCCGCAAGCCGCAAGAAAAATAACGAGAGCGGGAATAACCCATATGGTTTTTCTTCTCTTCTTTCCAAATTGTCTTACCGTTTCTCCGTCTTCCGTTGCGTATACCGTGTGACCGTTTTTCTCTTTTCTATGTGTGTTTTCTTTCTCGAAGACACTCTGCAGTGCTTTCTGAAACTTAGCAGGTGTTTGGTATCTGTTCTTCGGATCAAACGCACATGCCTTCTGCAGGACAGCCCACATCTCATCCGATGCATTTGCCGGACGCGGAAGATCCTCTCCCTGCATGCGCAGACGAAGAGCCTGTGTCCGCTCTTTCGGCGTATAGATCTGCTTCGAAGGATCCAGGAACGGCAGCCGGTTATTATTCAGGCATTTATACAGAACAAGACCAAGGGAATATACATCTACAGATGCATCATAATGTGTTCTTCGCTCAATCTCCGGAGCCATGTAATTGAACGTGCCTCTCTGTGACATCGAAGACGACATATCTTCCAATTGCCGTGCGATGCCAAAATCACCCAGTTTGAAGACACCATATTCCGTCACAAAGATATTCTCCGGTTTAATATCCCGGTGAATGATGTTCTTTTCTGCACATACATTCAGTGCATTGCATATGTCCAAGCCAACCTTCGCGACATCTTTTTCAGATAATTCATGTGTCCCGGTATATTCAGCGAATGGCTTCAGCAGCTCCATGCGGATCAGAATGATAAAACCAACTTCATAGATCTTCTCCACGACCTTGAAGTCTTCGATCGCTACGATATTCGCACATCCCTTCAGAGATTCCATCATCTGGATCTCATTGACGACATCATTGACCAGATGCATGAAATACATCTTCGTTTCATTTGCAGTCATGCCATCTGTCATCATCGCATTCACTTCTGCTTTATCCGCAGGAATGGATATGATCTTTACAGCTGATTCACTGCGTACATTGTATTCTTCCTTTACTGCCCGATAGACATGACCATATGAGCCATTGCCCAGTTCTTCTTCGATCTTCCAGTCCGGCCATACCTTCTGTGCCGCATCCAGCATCTCTTTCTCTGCTGAAGCATACTCGTCTGTCATTGTAATCCCCCCATAAGCCCTAATCGTTAGCATATCACAAAACACAGCAAGTCAAATAATCGACATATTCGATATAACGTATTTTTATTCCTGCACAGATGTCCCCTTGTAACTGTTTTGAGCTTTGCAGATTCTGATTCTTCAAAAAAAAGGAATATCCTCAGCTTTTTCCGAGGATATTCCAATATGTATTATTTAATACCGTACTTAGCCATGATATTGGCAAACTCTGTACTGTTGGCAAATCCCTTCATGACAATGTCTCTGGATGTACCAGTCCTGAGTTTGTTCATCCAGTCATTGTATCCGCCGGTATCTGCTTCTCTTCCAAGGAATGTTCTGTACAGTGTGCGTACATACTGGTCATTGGTCGTGTGCTTGTTCATGTATTCTTCACTATGGAAGAAGCCATTAGACGCTGCGTTGATCGCCGCCTGCTTCCTGCTCGATGCGGTCAGGATACGGTTACACCAGTCATTCAGTCCGCCTGTATCAGCTTTTCTTCCAAGTACTTCGCTGTAGCATCTGCTTACGAACTCCGTGATTCCCTGATTCTGGTCTCTTGGTTCTGTAAGATTGATCGATCCTACTGTAATACCATAATCCGCACAGATCTTTGAGAACTCTCTGCTGGCTATGAATCCTCGTAATACATATGTCTGTGACATTCCTATATCCAGTTTGGATACCCAGTTCTTCTTTCCTCCTGCATCACTTGCACGGTCCATCATGACCTGATAGCACATCTCTACGAAGTCTTCATCATTCAGCTTCAGGTTTTTGAATTCCTGCGACGTGAAGAAGAATCGTACTGTAGCAGCTGCTGAGTTCTTCTTTGTACGAAGACCATTTGTCCATTGCCTGAATCCGCCTGGATCAGCTGTACGGTTGAAGCATAACTTATACAGTCTTCTTACGAAGCCATTGATCGGATCTTCGACTGTAACGATACACTTAGCAGATACAGATCCATTTACAGTTGCAGTGATTTCTGCCTGAGCAGGTGTTCCGATACCAGTATCTGCTACAGCAGTAACTTTACCGGTCTGATCCACTGTCGCAACACTTGGATCACTGGAGGACCATGTCAGTTCTGTTCCTTCAGGAATAACTGTAGCAATCAATGTTTCGTTCTTACCAACCCGGAGTGTCAGCTCAGTCTTATTCAGTTCAACAGAATATAGTACCGATTCTGATTCAAATTTGGCTTCAATCACAATATCTTCATCCGGCATCACAAAACTTGTTTCCATAGAGGTCCTATCAGCAAAGATATCCTGATTATTTGAAGCGCTCCAATGAATGAACTTATAACCTTCAACTTCCTGTGTCTGTACAGTAACTGTTTTCCCGGCGGGTATTTCAGCACTTAATGTTGGTTCTGCATCAACCAGCAGCAACCCATTTTTAATTGATACTTTATGAAGTGTGTTGACTGCCGTATCGTATGCAGGTTCTACAGAAATGGAAGAATCATCAATGATTTCATATTCAGAATCCTGGGCACCAGGAATCTCAGCATCATATTCTTTTCCTTCTGTAAGAGGGATATCTTCATAATATGTAGTTCGTGTAATATCTTCATTTTCACTATATTCAGTGATTTGAACATCCATATTGCCGGTATCTGTACCAACCAATTTCAACGTATAGTTTTCATCCGTATAGAAACGTATGATCTTTTCGTCACCCTGTCTTCCAATCATTAAGTGATCTTCGTCATAATTCTTTAAGAAACCATTAATGACAGATCCAGCAAGATTATTGGAAGAATCGTACACATATACATCTACCGGACAAGCTACATTAATTTGTTTTAATAATGGATCAATCGGTGAAGGAAGATACTTTGGAATATATGAATAATCCTCTTTTCCAGTGAATGGATTATATCCGTTACTAATATAATTCAGCCATGCTTTAGTCTCTGTGGAATAAACATTACGGAAGGATGACTGTATATTACGAATCGATTCCTGAGCACTCTTTAATGATCCATCGCCACTTAAATGGGAAATTACCCAACTGAGCCCATTATTAACTGTTTTGACAAAAGAATAGGCTTTTTCACAGTCCTCATCTATAGCACTGTATGCGAGCTGAAGTGATAACAAGTAGTTTGAAGCATTCGTTGTTGTTGGGTTGTTTAAGAAGCGGTTTTTCATGGTTGTATTCGCCGCCTTAAACATCTCTTCAACATCTAAAACAGCCTTCAAATTCCGATATGCATCATTAATATCATCTGCTGCAAATAGGAAGTTTGCTATATCCTTTCCACCAGATACGATCGTCATGAATAAACCAACTTTTGGACCAAGGCTTTTGATTACATCTTCCCAGATTACTTCTTTAAATAAGTATTTCGCTGATGTTTTTCCTAAAGAAACTCCTTCTTTTAAAAGCATCGTTGAAAAATAATCGGTATTCATCGCAGCCAGACAATCAGAAACTGCTGATTTCAAATAAGTATTATTTGTTTTCAGGCTTTCATTGTACACTTCCTGTAATACGGCCTTTGTATACTCATTCATATTAGCCAAGACCATATAATTGCAAATGATCTTACTGTAGTCTTCTATGTTATCTACTATTTTAAAAGCTGTAGTAAATCCCTTTAAGACTTCTCCATACCTAGCTAATAATGGATGTGTTTCCTTAAACCATTTTCCTGTAGAGTCTAAAAGTGTCTTCATTTGCTCGTCTGACAAAGTTTTAAAAGTATTGGAATCAAGCACATCTATCCCATATGAATTTGACATGCAATCTTGAATAAGCTTAACGATTTTTCCATTATTAGATATACTGTCTTCCACCATATCTTCAAAAAAGTCAATATCCGCAGAAGCATTAAGAATACTCATTATGATTCCGGTGTAAATATCTTTCGGTTCGAGAACCATTTTTGCAATTGTTGTCGGATCATCAAGAGCATCCAACGACACCGTAACAGCCTTCCATGCATTCAATGAAAAATCCATCATGTGTTCTTTGCCAGCAGCCAAAAGTGCTTGGGAAGGCGTATCCATAGTAAGATATTTATGAATGTTCTCCGCGGGTGCGTTATTATTAGCAGCTAAGAATTGTGCTTGATAGATAATAGAGTTTGGTCCGTCTGTTATCGGCTGATCCTCATCAGATGTCACAATTACTGAAGTTTTCGCTGATAATTCTCCATTTTTCAATGTGAAATCATATTCGCCGCTCTTTAAAGTCTTCGCAGTGATTTGTACGATATGTGTATTCTCTTCACTAGTAGGAACACTGGCGACCTCCAACACCTCAAATGCGGAAGGCTCACTGATTTCCAGCTCAAAGTTATTGATCTGATTTCCTTTATACTCTGCCCGCATCTGTAAGACGCTTCCTAATTCTACAGAATATGGTTCATCAGTAAACTGGAGTGATATGTTAACAGGATCTTCTGGTGTTACAGTATATGTCAGGTACCCGCCTTCTTCATAATGAGCTTTTGTCTTATCAACAACTTTTGCATCAAAGTTTGGCAGACTTGTGCAGTTAGTAAACATATCAGTTGAAGAGGCAACTTTTTCCGTATTCCACTTTTCAGAAACATAGATTATCTGAAGGGAACGATCGTCATAAAACATACCGCTCATATCAGTGACATTACTGGTGTCAAAGTTACTGAGATTAAGATTTACCAAGGAGGAGCAATTTGCGAACATACGAGACATAGATCCGACATTATGAGTATCAAAACTGCTGAGATCCAGATTTGTTAATGAGGAGCAACCAGAAAACATAGATGTCATATTTTCCGCCTTGCCAGTATTTAAATAACGGCCATTAAGACTCGTCAAAGACGAACAATCTTTAAACATATTACTCATGTTCTGGACGTTTCTTGTGGTAAACCCATTAAGGTCTATATCAGTCATTTCAGAGCAGCCATTGAACATATTGCTCATATTTGATGCTCCGCATACTGTTCCTTCAAAAACAACCTTTTTTATTGATTTCCTATGCTTATACCAGGGAACAGAACTTTCGTTTTCCGAAAAAGACTCAAATGTGCCATAAGTATCGTTTATCGGACTAATTGTTAAAAGACCTTCTTCGTCCAATTGCCAAATAATCGTATTGGAAAAACCATATTGTATTCCAGTTATTGATTTAAGCTTCGTTTTTGCAGGAACGTTAGAACCTAAAGCAGAATAAACAGTTTTATTCTGATCGTACATCTTATATGGTAAATCAGTTAACAAATTGCCAATTACTTGTGGTGTAATCAAATATTCCAATGATTCACATTTATAAAGCATACTGTATGCACCAGAAACATGACTTGTATCAAAGCTGCTAAGATCAAGACTGGTTAAGGAAGAGCAATTAGAGAACATATCGCTCATAGATTTAACATTGCTTGTAGTAAAACTTGAAATATCCAGATCCACTAATTCCGAACATTGACTAAATGTTTTAGTCATATCTGTAACGTTACTTGTATCAAAGTTGCTTAAATCAAGCTTTGTTAGTGAGGAACAGCCGGAAAACATGTATTCCATATATTTCACATTACTTGTATTAAAGTTATGAACATCAATTTCTTTCAGCGAAGAGCAACTCGAAAACATCCGTTCCATGTCTTTAACATTACTGGTATCAAAACTACTAATATTAAGATTATTTAAACCAGAGCAGTTGCCAAACATTCTTATCATGCTTTCAACATTACCAGTTTTAAAGCCACTTAAATTAAGACTGGTTAGAGAGGAACACTTCCAAAACATATCTTTCATATCAGTGACTTTACTTGTGTCAAAGCCACTTAGATCAAGACTTGTTAAGGAAGAACAGCCGGAAAACATCCCAAACATATCAGTAACATTACTTGTGTCAAAGCTGCTCAAATCAAGACTGGTTAAGGTAGAACACCCATTGAATAAATTACACATGCATGTGACATTACTTGTATCAAAACCGCTTAAATCAAGACTGGTCAAAGAAGAACAGCCAGAAAACATTCCTGAATCTGAAGAACTGCCATTTCTCCATGCAATACCACTTAGATTACCTGTATTAAAGTTGCTAAGATCAAGGCTGATTAAGGAAGAACAATTGCTAAACATCATTTCCATGTTTGTAACATTTCGAGTATCAAAACTGCTGAGATCCAGATTTGTTAATGAGGAACATTTATAAAACATAGCGCTCATATCTAATACTTTGGCAGTATTGAAACTAGTGAGATCCAGGCTGGTTAATGCGGAGCATCTATCGAACATGCTTCCCATATCAGTAACATTACCCGTATGAAAACCACTGAGATCTAGACTTGATAAAGATGAACACCCGTAGAACATGTTATTCATATTAGCAACATTTCTGGTATCAAAGCTGCTGAGATTAAGGCTTGATAAAGAGGGACAGCTGTAGAACATCTTATTCATATCTGTAACAGAAGTTGTATCAAAACTACTAAGATCAAGATTGTTCAAGACTTCACACCAATAAAACATATTATGCATATCGGTAACATTGCTGGAATCAAAACTGCCCACATCAAGACTGGCTAATGACTCGCAGCCTTCAAACATACAGTTCATATCTGTTACTTTTCCAGTATTAAAGTTGCTTACATCCAGGCTGGCCAGACTAATACAATAATCAAACATACAGTTCATATCTGTAACATTCCTGGTATCAAAGCCGCTTAAGTCAAGACTCGTTAAATCATTACAATGATCAAACATCATCCCCATATCAGTCACATTCATAGTGTTAAAACTACTAACGTCCAAACTTGATAAATCGTAGCATTCACTAAACATCCGATTCATGTTTTTAACATTGCCTGTATCAAAACTACTAAGATCAATACTGGCTAACGACTCACAGCCTCTGAACATACCGAACATATTAGTAACGTTACTTGTATTAAACCCGCTAAGATCAAGGCTCGTTAAAGAAGAACAATTTCTAAACATATCCTGCATATTCTGCACGTTGCTTGTATCAAAGCCGCTAAAATCAATACTGGTTAAGTTAGTACAGAATTCGAACATCCACCTCGTGCTAGCATTACCGTAAATTGTTCCTTCAAATTTTACTGTTTTTATACTTTCATTGTATGAAAGCCATGACGGTCTGCTGTCATCATCAGAAAATGTCCCGGAATTTCCACTAATCGGACTGAACAGCAGAAGCCCATTGGAGTCCAGTTCCCATTTAACAGTTCCGGAAGTACCAGATGCTACCTCTGTAACTTCATTTGTTTCTGCATTCTCTTCAGTTGTTGCTTCAACTTCATTTCTTTGAGTATCATTATCAAGTTTTTTATTTTGCAGAGTCACCTCTTCTTTTATAGTGGACTCTGTATTCCCTTTTCCCTCCGCATACACGAAAACGGGCATTGAAAAACTCGATCCAATAACGATACCCAAACTCAAAATTATTGACAAAACAGAATTATATTTTTTACTTTTCATTTTTGGTCCCCCAACTTGTTTTCGACTAAGAGCAGTAATCTTTTCGAAAAATATACAAACAGCAGAAAACATTACATGATGTTTCTGCTGTTTGTTTTCATCATATTATTTGATTCCGTACTTCGCCATGATCTTGGCAAACTCTGCACTATTGGCAAAGCCCTTCATGACTTCATCTCTCGATGTGCCGTTTCTTAGACGGTTCGTCCAGTCATTGTATCCGCCCTGATCAGCTTCACGTCCAAGGAACGTTCTGTACAGTGTGCGTACATACTGATCATTGTTCGTGTGCTTGTTCATGTACTCCGGAGAATGGAAGAAGCCATTGGAAGCCGCATCGATCGCTGCCTGTTTCCGGTTGGATGCGGTCAGGATGCGTTTGCACCAATCATTCAGTCCGCCGACTTCTGCCTTACGTCCAAGTACTTCACTGTAGCATCTGCCTACAAACTCGGTAATACCCTGGTTCTGGTCTCTCGGCTCACTGATCGTGACACTGCCTCTTTCAACACCATAGTCTTTGCATATGTTATTGAACTCTGTACTTCCTACAAAGCCTCGTAATACATATGTCTGCGACATGCCGATATCCAGCTTATTGACCCAGCCCTTCTTTCCGCCGGCATCGCTTGCACGGTTCATCATGACCAGATAGCATCTTTCTACCCATTCTTCATTCGGTAGTTTCATATTCTTCATCTCGTTACTGGTGAAGAACGCCTGTACTACATATGCAGCGGTATACTTCTTTGAAAGTAAACTCTTCGTCCACATTCGGAAGCCACCCTTGTCTGGTTCGCGATTAAAACATAATTGATACAGTCTTGTTACAAATGCGTTAACTTGATCTTCCTGTTCTGTATTCCAAGGCTTTTTATAATTAGCAAAATCAACATACTCAATTGGATCCACAATTCCTGTTTCTGAAAATGGGCATACCGTATACATCGTCCCTTCCTGATCATGAACATACGCATGATATTCCCATTCATCATATGTTTCGAGATTATAGCCTACCTTTTCTCCAATTCTGACCAGTACCTCAGGAGCAGTTAAAGAATGCATTCTTTTTCGCTGCCAGAATGCTCCAAGATTTGCAAGAACAAATATAGGTTCCAATTCTCCCGAAATAGCTTTTACTTCTGGGTATTTCCAATCTTTGAATGCTGTATTTACAATAGTCTCTATTTTTTCTTTCGGTGTCATTTCCGTACTGGTATATTCATTTATAACCTGGTCCAGCCATAAGTCATATTCCTTCTCATAATCATGGAAATCAATGGTGACACTTGCGTTTGTCGGAATATTTCGATATTCGTCTCTTTCATAAACAGATATCGTAACTATTCCTGCTTTTGGAGGATTAACCAGTGTTACAAAACCTCCATCAACTTTATATATTCCGTCACTGGTATATAGGCCGTCGTCAATAACCTTAATGTCTTCAAATCCACCAACGTAAATATTTCCGTAAAGAGATTGGGGAGTTCCTTCCAGTTCAAAATTCCCCGCAATAGGATTATCTGTCTGTATATACAGTACAGCAGGTGCATTGGAATCATTAAAAACCGGGCTATATCGATTCAGGCAGGTAATATTGTAATGATATATCGGTAAACCATACTCATTAAAAACAGGATATTTCAGGTTGTTGCATTGAGTTACCGCGTTATTCGATGAAACATCCGCTCCGTTCAAGTCAATTGTTTTTAATTTTGGGCATTGATTAAAAACATTATGTCCCAATGCGAGCCTTTCACTATGAAAAATAACGGTCTCCATGCCGGTGCATTGTAAAAACACGTCCTCTCCTATACCTATTAATGAAGAGGGAAACTCGAGTTTCTGAATGCCTTTGCATTTCATAAATGCAGATTCACCAATCGTTTCCAGTGTTGTTGGGAAAGTAATGGATTTTATTGTTCCGCAATTTGCAAATGCGTTCTTATAAATGCCCTTTACTCCCTCTGGTATAACAACATCTGCATCTGTCCCGAGATATCCATGAACCAATTCATGATCAATGATAAAGTCACTAGACAGACCTTCTTTGAGCTTGATCTCCGAAAGATCAGAATATGGAATCCAATTCAAGATGCCGCCACAATTATCTCCCACAATATCACTCCATGTCATATCATTTTTGGGATAGTAAATATCAGCAGATACATCATAGAATACCTCTTCTCCAAATGACGGTTTACTGCCAGTAAAAACTACAGTTTTAAGGTTATAATCCCTGCTGAACACCCATCTCCCTAATGATTGCAGCGATTCAGGTAATACAATTTGTTCCAAGTTTTCACATTGCCTAAGACAATGAGCTCCAATCTCTTTTACGCCGTTTCCGATGGTGATATATCTTAATTCTTCGCAATGTTCGAATGCCCATTCATCAAGTAATTCCACACTGTCTGGAATATCAACGGCCATTAATGAACTCCATGTAAAAGCACCATTTCCAATAGATTTTATCGTAGAAGGCAATTCAACTTTCTTACATAAAGAATTAGCAAATACGCCTTCACCTATTCCGTCTATTCCTTCTGAAAGTCTTACAATGTGCACTTCATTTTTTTTATATAAATCATTCCATTCGTTAATTGAGCCCTGCCCTGTAATAGTCAAAATTCCATCTTCTGACGTCCATTTCAAACTAGTATTATTATCTACGGTCGAATTATATGAACTGATTTTTTCATAGTCTTCTTGTAATTCTTCAAGTTCTTCCGTTATATCTTCCTGTCCTTCTGCATTAATGTGATCTGCTGAAAATGCCGTCCAAATTAAACTAAACGCCAAAATTCTTTTTATCGACCGAGACATCTTTTTCCTCTCTTTCATGCAAACCAGCAGAGAGCATCAAATATGCCCTCTGCCACATGTTATTATTCAACTATTTAATTCCGTACTTCGCCATGATCTTGGCAAACTCTGTACTGTTGGCAAATCCCTTCATGACATCATCCCTGGATGTTCCGCTGTTCAGTGCTTTCATCCAGTTGTTGTATCCGCCCTGATCAGCTTCTCTTCCAAGGAACGTTCTGTACAGTGTGCGTACATACTGATCATTGTTCGTGTGCTTGTTCATGTACTCAGGAGAATGGAAGAAGCCATTGGAAGCCGCATCGATCGCTGCCTGCTTCCGGTTGGATGCAGTCAGGATTCGTTTGCACCAGTCATTCAGTCCGCCCACTTCTGCCTTACGTCCAAGTACTTCACTGTAGCATCTGCCGACGAACTCGGTAATACCCTGGTTCTGGTCTCTCGGCTCACTGATCGTGACACTGCCTCTTTCGACACCATAGTCCTTACATACGTTATTGAACTCTGTACTTCCTACAAAGCCTCTTAATACATATGTCTGAGACATGCCGATCTCCAGCTTATTGACCCAGCCCTTCTTGCCGCCGGCATCGCTTGCACGGTTCATCATGACCAGATAGCATCTTTCTACCCACTCTTCATTCGCCAGTTTCATATTCTTCATTTCATTGCTGGTGAAGAATGCCTGTACCACAAATGCAGCGGTATACTTCCTTGTCCGTAATCCGGATGTCCACATATTGAAGCCGCCTGAATCTGCTTTACGTCCGAAGCACAGCAGATACAGTCTGCGTACAAATGCATTGACCGGATCTTCTACCGTTACAGTGCAGGATGCTGTATATTTGCC
>JAFYHC010000046.1 GCA_017539385.1 Solobacterium sp.
ACACCGTTAGAAGGGACCGGTGCCGATCTTGAAAAAGTATGCTCGATCGATGTGTCCTCTCTCGATCCGCGCATTGCTGAAACAAAGATCACTGTCATGTGCGATGTGACCAATCCGCTGACCGGCAAAGACGGCGCAACGTATACGTTCGGTGCCCAGAAAGGTGCAGATCCAAAGATGCAGAAAAGGCTTGAGGCAGGCATGATCAATTACAGGGATGTGATCATACGCCAGTTTGGCATTGATCCGGATACGATTCCCGGCAGCGGAGCAGCGGGCGGTCTTGGTACAGCACTGCTGGTGTTCCTGCATGGACAGATGCGCTCCGGTATTGAAACCGTACTGGATCTGATCGGATTTGATGAACGGCTGGAAGGCGTCGATCTGGTTGTGACAGGGGAAGGACGCACAGACTGGCAGAGCTGCTTTGGCAAAGTCATGCAGGGTGTCGGTGAACGCTGCAAGGCAAAAGGCATCCCGGCTGTCGGTCTGAGCGGTTCTCTTGGCAAAGATGCAGAAAAGATCTTTGACTGCGGCATTGAATCGCTGATCACATCCGTCGATGCACCGATGGAGCTGGAAGAAGCACTTTCACGGGCAGAAGAACTGTATTACAAGGCAGCGGTACGCATGTTCCGCCTGATCCGTGTCGGCATGCACATTTCCCATTGAATCGTATGAAGCATACACAATGTGTATGCTTTTATTATTCGTTCTCAATATCTTTTGACAGGTTATTGAATAACCGGTATACTATGGGTACGGGTTATCCAATAACCGATAATGCGATATTGAAAACAGGAGGTGTGAAATGACAACAATGAATGCAAATGAAAAAACATATGTATTTCAGGTTAAAGACCGCTACAGTGCATTGACGCACCTGATCGGCTGCGTTGCTGCTGTGATCGGCATGCCGGTTCTTTTGATCCATGGTGCGGAAAGGGGTGCAGATCTGCTTTCTCTTGCATCATGTGCCATATTCATGATCGGCATGATCACGCTGTATGCGGCAAGTGCGTCGTATCATACATTTGACAGCACGCCTGCCGTCAATGATGTACTGAAGAAATTTGATCACCTGAGCATCTTTATTCTGATCGCCGCCAGCTATACGCCGGTCTGCTGCATGCCTTTGCGCAGCAGTGTCGGTCCGGTGCTTCTGCTGGTGATCTGGGGCATTGCACTTGCCGGCATGCTGTTCAAATTCTTCTTTACATATTGTCCCCGCTGGGTGTCTTCCGTTCTGTATACGGCGATGGGCTGGGCATGCGTCTTTGTGATACCGACGATCTGGCAGACAGTTGGTACACCGGGTTTCTGGTGGCTTCTGGCGGGAGGGATCCTGTATTCCGCAGGAGCAGTCTTCTATGCAGTAAAAAAGCCTTTGACAGGCAACCCGGAATTCGGCAACCATGAGATCTTCCACTGCTTTGTGCTGGCAGGGAGTCTCTGCCATTATGTGTTTGTATACCTGTATCTGCTGTGATTCGACACTGTACCGTCAGAGGTACAGTGTTTTTCTTTTCTGCATTCATACTGGAGGCAGGAGGAAATACGATGACAATGGACGCAGGTACAGTGCATTCGGTATTATGCACATATGCCAGAAAACGGCTGGCACAGAAAGAAAACCGGCTCACGCCGGAACAGTGGGTAACACTTCTGAACAGTTTCGTACATCTGCGGGCAGTCGGTGAGTGCGCTGCTCTGACCGGCATGATGGACAGGGATGTGGAAACGGAGTATTTCCGCATGAGCATGGCACTGGTGCAGGAGAGTCTGAAACAAAAAAGAAGAAGCTAGGAAGCCAGGATCTTCGCAAGATACCGTGCTTCAGCTTCTTCCAGATAGGTTAATCCGTTATCGTCCGATACTTTCAGGATGATTGCTACGCCGCGTGCCGAAGGATCGCGGTCCAATACCAGGGTGAGCAGGTCATCATAGCGGGCAGAAGGGACTTCTGCCGCATTGTAGACAATGCGGTACTGCTTCCCCAGTTCCGGCAATGACAAATCGATCAGTTCCCGTTTCCCGTTATAAGGATCTTCCAGCTGTTCCCGGATGACTTTGTTGGTCTCGTAGAACATGGTATCGCAAAGATACCGGCTGGTGCGGGCGGTATCAACTTCCTGCATCGTATCATCGGTATAATACGTGCGGAAAACAAGATTGCCCCGGAAGATGATCGGGTCATTCTGACCATATACCGCTACAGTGCAGGCATGCGCATGATAGTGGCGGAAGGGATGTGTGATCTTTGTTTCTGCCATAGATACCTCTGTTCGTGCAAATAGTATCGCTAAATTCCGCAGAATGCAAGATGCACAGATGCTATAATAGCGCCGGAGGCACAGCAATGGATATACAGATACTGCATTTGCTCGAGGGAGCGAAAAATGCCCGCGGAATGACCGTGATCATTGATGTATTCCGGGCATTTTCTCTGGAATGCTATATATATGCGTGCGGGGCAGAGCGCATTATACCGGTAAAAACGGTGGAGGAAGCCTTTGCCTGGCGGAAGAAAGATCCTTCCTGCATCCTGGCAGGAGAAAGAAACGGCATCATGGTGGAGGGCTTTGACTATGGCAATGCACCGTCGCAGTTTCAGGGACTTGATCTCTCGGGAAGAACCGTGATCCATACGACAAGCGCCGGAGTACAGGGTCTGGTCAATGCATCGAAAGCAGATGTGATCCTGACCGGTTCCCTGGTCAATGCCAGGGCAATAGCAGACTATATCAAACGGCATGATCCGGCATCGGTATCGCTTGTTGCGATGGGATGGAATGCCATGCGGGATACGGAAGAAGATCTTCTCTGTGCAGAGTATATCAAGGCACTTCTGGAAGGAAAGGATATGCCTGAAATACACCGTCTGGCGGATGAACTGCGCTATACGGAAGGCAGGAAATTCTTTGATCCGTCCAAACCGGAGTTCCCGGAAGCAGATTTTGCGCTGTGCACGGACGTGGACCGCTTCGACGGCGTGATCGAGGTGCTGCGTACAGAAGACGGTTTTGAGACCGTATGGAGGAAGCAATGAAGCGTAAGTATTTCTTTTTTGATATAGACGGTACACTCACAGATGATGCCACACACCGCATTGTGCCAAGTGCAGAGGAAACACTGCGGCGTCTAAGGGAAGCAGGTCATTTCACTGCTGTAGCAACCGGCCGCATGCACTATAAAACAAAGGCTTTTACCGATACGATCGGAATTCATAATCTGGTCTGTGCAGGGGGCGGGTGTCTTGTCGTGGAGGATGAGATCATCGACCAGCAGTATCTGGACAAAGAGAAGGCATTGGAATTCCTGCGGCATTGCGATGAAGAGGGAATCGGCTGGCTGATCACCCCGGAAGATAACGATCAGGTGATCATGCGGGATTTCCGCTTTCTGGAACAGGCAGGAAGACGCCGTGAACTGACTACGTATCTTGTGGACCGTGAACTGGATCCTTCTGCTCTTTCAGGCATTATGAAGATCTATGCGGCTGTACCGAAAGGGGAAGAATATAAATACCCGTGGCTGGATCTATTGGGGCATCTGCGCTTAAGCGATACGTATCTCGTCATCCAGTATGATAAGAAGAAAGAAGGCATCCTGCGCATGATGGAATATCTGCAGGGAGACGCTGCCGATGTGGTGGTATTCGGCGATGCAGAAAACGACCTGGTCATGTTTGATCCGCGCTGGACGTCGATCGCCATGGGGAATGGTGTGCCGGCATTAAAAGAGAAGGCAGATTATGTCACAGCAGCCAATGTAGATGACGGTATTCTGAAGGCCTGTGAGCATTTTGGATGGATCTCACAATAGCATTGCATTTCCTTCTGTTCTGTGTTATTATCCTAAACGCGCGTATGCGCACCGCTGTTCCGCTGACAGCTTCACAGGTCATGAGCAGATCGGTCAGTTGACAGAAAAGGAGTAACAGAAGATGGATTTAAGTTTAGTCGACAGAATCACTAACGACCAGATGCGCAAGGACATCCCGTCCTTCAAGTCCGGTGACACGGTACGTGTTCATGTACGTATCCATGAAGGAAACAAAACTCGTATTCAGGTATACGAAGGCGTAGTCGTTGACAAGAGCAATGGCGGTATCGGAGCATCCTTTACCGTTCGTAAGATCTCCAACGGCGTCGGCGTTCAGAGAACCTTCCCGGTTCATTCCCCGATCATTGACAAGGTCGAGGTCGTCCGCCGCGGTAAAGTCAGAAGAGCTAAGCTGACATACCTCAAGGGACTGTCCGCAAAGAACGCACGTATCAAAGAAGACCGTCGTTAAGATTCCAGAAAGAGAGAAAGATATGCCTTTCTCTCTTTTCAATTTCATATTCTGCTTGATGCAGAAAAGAGAACGTGATAACTATATAAAGAAAGAACAGCCTATGACAGAAAAGAACAGAGAATCAAAAACAGATACACAGAAAGAGCCTTTCTGGAAAGAAGCGCTGCTTTTTGTGCGGGATATGGCCGTCTGTATGGCAATCGTGCTTGTCATTGCCAACTATGTGATCCGGCCGGTGCAGGTCATCGGTTCCAGCATGTATCCGACTCTGGAAGATAAGGAATTCGGTTTCTCCAATCTGATCGGTCTGAGAACGGATGGGGTGGAGCGCTTTGACATTGTTGTGATCTATGTGGATCCAAAAGAAAAATATCTGGTCAAGCGCGTCGTCGGAATGCCTGGGGAAACGATCTCATACAGCGGTGGGAAGCTGTATATCAACGGGGAAGAGATGGCAGAAGACTTCCTGGATGCGGAGTACCGCGCGTCTTTCGGCGTGGATTTTATGGAGGATATGGCACCGGTAACACTGGGTGAGGATGAATATTTCTGTCTGGGCGATAACCGTCCGCATTCCTCGGATTCACGCGTCTATGGACCGTTTAAGCGGGAGCAGCTGCGCTCGAAGGGCGTGCTGGTGGTGTTCCCGTTCAATAAGATGGGGATTCATACATGGTAGCGGTACAGTGGTATCCGGGCCATATGGAGAAAGCCCGCCGGCAGATGATCGAACGGCTGAAGGCAGTAGACATGGTCATTGAACTGCGGGATGCACGCTTTCCGGAAGCTTCACGCAATCCGATGTTATTGGATCTTGCCCAGAATAAACCGCGTCTGATCGTATTGGCAAAAAGCGATATGGCCGATCCGGAAGCGACGCAATTGTGGATACAGAAACTGCGCCGCAATGAAGAGACCGCATGTATCGCCGTTGATCTGATGCGGGACAGCCGGTGCGGGAAGAAGATCATCCGGGAATGCATCGAAGTCATGAAGCCCAAACGTGAAAAACAGATGGCAAGAGGCATTCGTCCCCGGGCCATCCGGGCAATGGCAGCCGGCATACCCAATGTCGGAAAGAGCACGATGATCAACCGGATCGCCGGAAAGAATACGGTAAAAGCAGCGGATAAGCCGGGTGTGACCAGAAGTCTGACATGGATCCATGCGGATAAGGAACTGGATCTGCTCGATACGCCAGGCGTGCTTTGGCCGAAGTTTGATGATGAAAAGACCGGTACGCTGTTAGCGGCATACGGGTCGATCAACGATGACATCCTGGAGCGCAATATGCTTGCGATGGATGTGATCCGTATGATACAGAATACGTATCCGGGACTTCTGGAAGAGATGTTCGATGCACAGGGAGAAAATCCCAACGGCGTTCTGAAGAAAATCGCACTGAAGCGGCATCTGCTCAAGGAAGAGGGAAGACCGGATACAAGAAGGGCTGCCGATACGTTCTTATTTGATCTGAGACGGGGAAAGATCGGACGGCTGACACTGGAGAGACCGTATGAAGAAAGTGAAGATCTGTCCGAATGAATATGAGCATCAATACTGGGCCTCTGATCAGATCCTGGCAGGTATTGATGAAGCGGGGAGAGGCCCGCTGGCGGGACCGCTGTGTGCGGCTGCCGTCGTTTTTGCGAAAGGCTATGCCAATGAGGAAATTTATGATTCCAAGGCGCTTTCGGAAAAGAAGCGGGAAGAACTCTTCGATGTCATACAGAGGGATGCACTCTGGTATGAGATCGCGGTGATCCCGGTGGAAGAGATCGACCGGCTGAATATATACCGGGCAGATCAGAAGGCATTTGAGAGCCTTGCGGAGCATTCCGGTGCAGATATCATCCTGACGGATGCAATGCCTCTGCCGGGCTTTAAAAAGCCTGTGATCGATCTTGTAAAAGGGGATCAGAAGAGCATCAGCATTGCGGCTGCCAGCATTCTTGCCAAGGTGACAAGAGACCGTCTGATGAAGCAGTATGATGCAGAATATCCCCAATACGGCTTTGCCCGCAATAAAGGCTATGGCACAAAGGAACACCTGGCTGCCATTGAACAGTATGGCATTACGCCCATTCACCGCCGCAGTTTTGCCCCGGTCCGCTACAGGCAGACACAATTGGATCTTTTTTAGGGGGATTGCAGAAAAACAGGGTATCTTCTATTGGAGGTATTATGCTGAAGAGAGAAGATATCGCCTGTTATGCGTACCGATATGAGGGCAATTGGAACCGCATCGAGCAGGCAGTAAACACAAATGAGCCCCCGCTTTCATACGATATACGGGAACGCTATATTACCGTACTGGATGATCTGTATCCGGACTGTCTCAGGCAGCTGCAGAATCCGCCCTGGATCCTGTTCTACCGCGGCAACATTGCTCTTTTAAAAGAACCGATGGTCACTATTGTCGGTTCCCGCTCTTTGACCCAATACGGCACATGGCTGACAAAGCGCTGTGCGGATATTCTCAAGGAGCGCTATGTACTGGTATCCGGACTTGCCAAAGGAGCAGATGCCTGCGTCCATCAGTGTGCATTGTCACACGGACATACGATCGGTGTGATCGGCAGCGGGTTTTCCCGCACCTATCCCAGTGTCAACCGGGATCTATACGCTGCCATGGCAAGGGATCATCTGATCCTGAGTGAGTATCCATATCCCGCCGGTGTGCGCAAAGAGCACTTTCCCTGGCGCAACCGGATCCTTGCGGCCCTGGGTTCCCGCCTGATCGTTACCCAGGCAGCCCTGCACAGCGGCACGATGATCACGGTGAATGAAGCACTGCAGCTGGGACGGGATATCTATTGCTTTCCATGGCCGTATGAAGATGCCTGCGGAGCAGGGTGTGACCGCCTGATCCAGGAAGGCGCCATGGTCCTCTATAAAGAGGAACAGATCCGCGCATTGTGAATGCGGCTTGCAAAATACCGTGTTTTTGCTTAATATTTTTTTTCAGTCAAACAGGAGGTGCGTACGATGAAAAATCTGGTCATTGTCGAGTCCCCGTCCAAATCCAAAACGATTGCCAAGTATCTGGGCAGCGACTATACCGTTGTTTCCAGCAAAGGACATATCCGGGATCTTGCAATCAAGGGAAAAGGCGGTCTCGGTGTAGATATAGAAAATGGTTTTATCCCGACATATGAAGTATCCGACGATAAAAAAGATGTCGTACGGGATCTGAAGAAACAGGCGAAGAGTGCCGATATGGTTTATCTGGCAACCGACCCGGACCGTGAGGGAGAAGCAATCAGCTGGCATCTTGCGGAAGAGCTGGGGCTTTCGGAAGATGCCATCGACCGTGTCACATTCCACGAGATCACCAAGAGTGCAGTCCTGGAGGCATTCGGTCAGCCGCGTGCCATCGATATGGACCTTGTCCACTCCCAGGAGACCCGCCGCATCCTCGATCGGATCATCGGTTTTAAACTGTCCAAGCTTCTGAATACCAAGATCCGCTCCAAATCGGCCGGCCGTGTGCAGTCAGTCGCTTTGAAACTGATCGTGGAAAGAGAAAAAGAGATCCAGGCATTCAAGCCGAAAGAATACTGGACACTGGACGCTTTGTTTGAAAAAGACGGCCAGCCGTTTACAGCACGTCTGGAAAAGATCAACGGCAAGAAAGCCGTATTGCGTAATGGTGAAGAAGCACAGAAGGCATGCGATGCCTGCCAGGGTCCTTTTACCGCCACATCAGTCAAGGCGACCAAGCGCAGACGTGCACCAAAGCCGCCGTTTACGACCAGTACGCTGCAGCAGGAAGCCAGCACCAAGCTGTCCATGAATGCCAAGCGCACCATGTCCATTGCCCAGCGTCTGTATGAAGGCATTGACCTCGGCAGCGGTCAGGAAGGTCTGATCACCTATATGCGTACCGACAGTACGCGTCTGTCCGCCGGCTTTGTGCAGGATGCAAAACGCGTGATCGCAGACCGTTATGGCTCTTCGTATAACGGACGCTACAAAGTGACAAACGATGCCTCGGCACAGGATGCCCACGAAGCCATCCGTCCGACGAGTCTTGCCAATACACCCGAAGCCATCAAACAGTATCTGACTGCGGAGCAGTATCGTCTGTATACGATGATCTATGCCAGAGCACTTGCATCCCTTATGAGCGCAGCTGTCTATGATGCCGTGTCTTTGACCATGTCCAATCATGGATATGATTTCACTGCGACCGGCAGCACCCTTGCTTTTGACGGATATCTGAAAGTATATGGTGCCTATGAAAGCGGCAAGGATGTATTATTGCCGACAGTGGCAGAAGGCGAACAGCTGGATGCCAAGCAGCTCACACCAGCCCAGCACTTTACCGAACCGCCGGCACGCTATACCGAAGCACGCCTGATCAAGGCACTGGAAGAAGAAGGCATCGGCCGTCCTTCCACCTATGCAATGATCATTGATACGATCCAGGCAAGAGGCTATGTCCATCTTGCGCCTTCTGCGGAAGGTTCCCGCACCAAGGTATTCTTCCCGACGGAGCAGGGCACACTGACAACGGAAAAACTCGATGAGTTCTTCTCCGGCATCATCAATGTCAAATACACCGCGGAAATGGAAAGCAAGCTGGATGACATCGCCAATGGTAAAGAAGACGAAACGGTCGTTCTGCAGAATTTCTATGACCGTTTTGCACCGATGCTGGATGATGCCTATGCCGGAATGGAAAAGGTCAAGCCGGAAGAAGTCGGCGAAGACTGTCCGGACTGCGGCAAGCCTCTGGTATACCGCAGCGGCCGCTTTGGCAAGTTTATTTCCTGCAGTGATTATCCTGCCTGCAAATACACCCGCAAGATCGTGGATCCGGCAAAACCGGCACCGCTTATGACGGATAAACTGTGTCCAAAGTGCGGCAAACCGCTTTTACAGCGTGTTTCCCGCTATAAAACCACGTTCCTGGGATGCTCGGGATTCCCGTCCTGCCGCTATATGGAAGACAATAACGGCAACGAGATCATCCCGAAGGAAAAGAAGAAAAAGACCGCTGCAAAGACAAAGCGGTCGGGTAAGAAAGCATGAAAGCGATCGTAGTAGGAGCCGGTCTGGCGGGCTGCGAAGCAGCATACCAGCTGGCAAAAAGGGGAATCGATGTTGATCTCTATGAAATGAAGCCCCTGCAGCATTCTCCTGCCCATCACGCCGATACGTATGCGGAACTGGTATGTTCCAATTCCCTGCGTTCGGATGCACTGACCAATGCGGTGGGTGTACTGAAGCAGGAGATGCGGACTCTGGATTCTTTGATCATGCGGTGTGCCGATGCCACAAAGATACCGGCCGGCAGTGCGCTTGCAGTGGATCGGGAAAAGTTCTCAGAGGCGGTAACCGATGCCATCCGCAATGATCCCCATATCCACGTGATCGAAGCAATCGTGGATGAGATCCCGGAAGGTCCGTGCATCATTGCGACCGGTCCTCTGTCTTCCGATGATATGGTAAAAGCCATGTCGAAGATCATCGATACCGATTCGTGCTACTTCTATGATGCGGCGGCACCGATCGTTACCGCAGAATCCATCGATATGACAAAGGCATACCGCAAATCCCGCTATGACAAGGGATCGGCGGACTATATCAACTGTCCGATGACACGCGAAGAATTCGAAGCCTTCTACCAGGCTGTCATCACTGCCGAGACGGTACCGGTGCGCTCGTTTGAAAAAGAAGTGTATTTCGAAGGCTGCATGCCGTTTGAAATCATGGCAAAGCGGGGCAGGGATACGCTGCTGTTTGGACCGATGAAGCCGGTTGGCCTGGAAGTAAACGGAAAGCGTCCGTATGCCGTTGTGCAATTGCGTCAGGACAATGCGGAAGCTTCCCTGTACAACATTGTCGGCTTCCAGACGCATCTCACCTGGCCGGAGCAGCGCCGCATCATCCGTATGATACCGGGTCTGGAAAATGCGGAATTTGTCCGCCTTGGCGTCATGCACCGCAATACCTATATCAACAGCCCGCTGTATATGCGGGAAACCTACCAGTTTAAAAACAGAGATGATCTGTTCTTTGCCGGACAGATGACCGGTGTAGAGGGCTATATCGAAAGCGCTGCGAGCGGTCTGCTGGCGGGGATCAATCTGGCACGCCTTCTGGAAGGCAAGCCGTTAACAGCACCCGGACCGGAAACGATGATCGGGGCAATGTCCCATTACATTACCCATGCCGATCCAGCCCATTTCCAGCCGATGAATGCCAACTTCGGCATCATGCATCTGAAGGAAAGCGTCAAAAAGAAAGACCGCAAGTCTGCCTATGCGCCGCAGTCTGCCGCAGTGATCGCACAATTGCTGGAAGACGATGCGCTTTGAGAAAGAACTGGAGCGCTTCTTGGCGCATATACGCATCATCCGCACCGGCAGTGCCGATACGGAAGATGCCTACCGGCGGGATGTCAGCCGGTTTCTGGAATATCTGGATGAAGAAGAAATCACATCGCTGGAAGATGTGACAAAAGAACAGATGAGCGACTATATCATGAAGCTGCGTCTGGGAGATATCGGCGGGGAACCGCTGTCCAATGCGTCCTATGCCCGCAATCTTTCTGCATTGAAGTCGTTCTACCGCTATCTCAACCGCAATGAAGGGATACAGTCCAATCCCGTACGCATGTTCAAAGGTGCAAAGACACGCCGGCATCTGCCGGAATATCTGACATTCGATCAGATCGAAACGATGCTGAACAGCTTTGATCTGAATGAACCGGCAGAGATCCGTGACCGCTGCATCCTCGAAGTGATGTATGCGTGCGGTCTGCGTGTTTCCGAATGTGCCGGGCTGCTGGTGCGCAATATCAATCTGCAGGAAGGCTATCTCATCGTACTGGGCAAAGAGAGCAAAGAGCGCATGGTGCCGATCTATCCGCGCTGTGTGCAGCTGATCCGCCTGTATCTGCAACGTTCCCGTCCGGTATTTGTGAAGCCGGGAGGCGAACATGGATTCCTGTTTGTAAACCAGAGAGGAAAGCCGATCACGTCCCGCAGCATTCAGCTGTTATGTGATGCTACGGCAGAAAAATGCAATCTGCCCATCCATGTGCATCCGCATATGATCCGGCATTCCTTCGCAACGCATCTGCTTGATAACGGCGCCGATCTGCGGGTGGTGCAGGAACTGCTTGGTCATGAGAATCTTTCTACAACACAGATCTATACGCATGTGACCCAGGACCGTCTGGAACAGGTCGTGGAAAAGGCACATCCAAATGCGAAAGGAACTACTGATGGAAATCACAGTTAACGGTGTCACGCTGCATTATGAAAAGACCGGTGAAGGCAGACCGCTGTTTCTGCTGCACGGAAACGGGGAAGATCATACGATCTTCGATCAGGCCGCAAAGGTACTGCGCAGTCACTTTGCGGTGTATATGCCGGATACAAGAGGACATGGCAAGTCTGCATATGAAGGAGAACTGCACTATGCGGATTTCGCAGCAGATCTCAATGCCATGATCGAAGCGCTGCAATTGGAAGACGTCGCTGTATATGGCTTCTCTGACGGCGGCATTACGGCACTGCTTGCGGCAATGGATTCTTCCCGCATTACATCCGTGATCACATCCGGTGCCAACACCAGGCCAGAAACTGTAAAGCAGCCGCTGCGCACACTGATCGCCTTAAGCGGTACATTTGCGCATGATCCAAAGATGCGCTTAATGCAGAAAGAACCGGATATCACCGCCGATATGCTGAAAAAGATACAGGCGGAAACACTGGTGCTGGCGGGTGCGCATGATCTGGTGGAAGAAAGCGATACGCGCTTTATTGCATCCTGCATCCCGCATGCTTCACTGCGCATCCTGCAAAGTGAAAGCCATGGCAGTTACATCGTGCATGACCGCAGGATCGGCGATCTTCTTGTGGCCTATCTGAACCATGCACGAAAGGGAGAATAAATTCTTGCATTTGTGTCTTGCTATGGTATCATTTCTGCAGTAATCCGAAATGGATCACGTCGGAGGAAATGGAGGCTTTATGAAAAAGAATTCACTTCTTGCTATGGGGGATCTTTCCAGAGAGGATATCATCCACATTCTCGACGATGCTTTACTGTTTCATGACACGTATAAAGATTGGCAATTGCCGCTGCCTAGAGTGCTGGCTGCCAATCTTTTTTTTGAAGCATCGACGCGTACACATTTTTCATTCGAAAGTGCCGAATACCAGCTTGGCTGCAAAGTCTCGGATATCTATGGCGAGACCAGCTCCGTCACAAAAGGCGAGAGTCTGTACGATACGCTGAAGACGCTGGAGATGCATGGCTTTGATCTGTTTGTCATCCGGCACAGCAAAGACCGCTTCTATGAGGAACTGGAAAACATCCATGTTCCGATCATCAATGCCGGAGACGGCAAGACGGATCATCCGACCCAGTGTCTTTTGGATCTATTGACCATGAGACAGCAGTTCGGACATCTGGAAGGACTGAACGTTGTCATCTGCGGTGACATTGAACACAGCCGTGTCGCTTCCAGCAATAAGACGGCACTGGAACTGTTTGGGGCAAATGTCGTATTTGCCGGACCCAAAGAGTGGGAAAGAGAAGGCTATAAGAGCGTAGACTTCGATGAAGCCATTCCCTGGGCAGATGTCGTCATGATGCTGCGGATCCAGAGAGAGCGCGGCGCATCGCTGAAAGATATGAGCGATGGCGAATATCTGGAAAAATTCGGCATGAACAAACGCCGCTATGAAATGATGAAGGACAATGCCATCATCATGCATCCGGCACCGTTCAACCGCGGTGTGGAAATCGACGGGGATCTGGTAGAAGCGGAAAAGAGCCGTATCTTCTGGCAGATGTATAACGGCGTGCTGGTGCGCAAGGCAGTCATCAAGCGTGCACTCGGCTTCCCGCCGTTTGGAGATTACCATGAAAACTAAGATCATTAACGGCACCGTTCTGACAGA
>JAFYHC010000047.1 GCA_017539385.1 Solobacterium sp.
CTCATTGACAAATGGGCAATTAAACAAACTGCCTGCGGATGCAAGAGCACCCGTGGCGGCAGTTTGTGTAATTGAATTGTCGGCACTGAGGCGCGGAAAGTGATGCAGACAGCATCACTTCGCAGACGTAGTATGCCAAAATTCAATTACGTTTAATTGCCCCTTGCGGGCACGAAGGCATCGCCGAAGTGCCGGCAATTCAAGTTTGCATAGATATGGATAAATCGGGATTTGTGTAGGTAGTATTTATGATGTTTGCTTTTCTTCTTTTTGCAGTTTTAGGAGCAATAATAGTGGTGTTTGGTGTGAATAATATAATAGCTCCACTTGTATGGTTTCATAAGGCAGAAGTTGCAGAAGAAAACAAGACTGTTTTTGGAAAACTGATAGGTACAGCAAAAATCATCGGCGGCACAGGCATTCTTTTGTTTAGTGTCATGGCATTTATAGACCTATTAACAACTAAGCCGGCTTTGTTTATGATTGGCCTATATCTTATGATCGGGATGCTGGCGGCGGCACTCTGCATTTATGTTTTTGCAATGATTAAGTATTATAAGAAGAATTACTAATTTACAAATTCCATTTTGACGCTGATCATGACCATACGGCAGTGTGAATCAGTTTACGTAAAAATATTGGATAAAAGAATGCAAAGTGGAGAAAAGTTATGAAAATGATTGCTTATGCGGTAGGCATTCAGCCTGTAGACGGCAAATATTATGCGTTTATTCCGGATTTTATGAAACGTATATTTGCGAACTCTATTGCCGAATTAATAGTTTCAGCAAGAAAAACGATCATTAACTGTATTATTGATTTGAACAATGAGGACGAATCATATTATTATGCGCCTCACCCTTTAACTGGTGAAGAAGCTTTGAAACGGATAGAAGAGATAACTGGAAATATCTATAAAGAAATCACGTATGTTGATATCGACCTTGAATACATTTTCCCGGAAAGTGTGATAACAGTTACTGTAAATACACCGGAATGGATGATTCACGAAGCAGAGAACCTCTACATTAATACGTCTTCTGTATTTAATGCAGCTTTGGAAAAGGAAATTCACCTTCGTAGGATGTATGACAAAGTGATGTATTTTATGGGAACGGATGTTATGGTCTCTCTGGATAGAGGAACCATTTACGGAAAAATAACAGGAACAATTCCGGATACCCCAATGGCAGACAAGTATTTTGTAAAACTGGATACCGGAGAGCTATCCACCATGAAGATCGATTTGCTGAATATCACGGATATTTCAACAGCACGACTCATATATGATGCCCTCGGAACATTTCACTTTGAAGTTGTGGAAGGACATGCAGATTTTGCCGGCAGTATCTATTGGGATACCCATGAGATTAATGTTTATCTGGATATTTCATACGGATTGCCGCCGGCAACAATGCCGTCTGTAATTGCTCTTCATGATGTGCATTCCAGCAAGAAAAGACTGGACACTATTTTCAAGAATGCTATATGTTATGCCTTCAGGGACGAAACAGGAACGATCAGACTGCCAGGTGACAGTGATAATACGGAGAGTATGATGGTAACTGTAGATGAGCAGCAATTCAGGAAATCATTGGAATTATTCTTTATTAACATTTCTAATACCGGCGGTTTGTACCTGGATTACAATTATGAGTATGAAACTAAAACATATACATTCGGCATTAACGCAGATATAGATGGAAATGTCGAAAAGATGACGATTCACTTCTCCGATACATTAACAAATGAGCGAATAAACTAACCGGTTTATCAATGACTCATGTATTACCAGTGAATATGAAGGAACATTTGTTCTGCAATGCAATAACGTCTTCTTTATACTCTGCTTAATCATTGCGGTAACACCAATACAAGAAAGTACACGATGCTCCATTCCAGACCTGCAAAGGCATGATCCAAATCAGTACTCAAAACGGGAATTTGTGAAGATAATAATATGCTTCATATTTCATGAAGGATTATGCGGACAGCAGCTGGAACAGATCCTGACGGGACGCATCAATCCCGCAAAAATCTGCAATTCGGATGATATGCTTGTTACAGATACGTACTTATGCACTATGCTGACGGCTAAGAAATGATTGCGGATGCCGAATGGAAATACATACTGGACTGCCTGAGCGGAAACAGAAAATATGATTTCAAAGAAAAACTCAGGCCGATCGGCTTGTCTGATGTTTTCATTTGTATACAAGGAGAATCACTATGATAACAGAATGGATCGATGGATTTGAAATCAGGGCTGCTGTGAAAAACAACAGTATTGTCATCTCTGCCAACAGAGAAGGATTGCTCTCATTGGCCAGACACCTGACGGCGCTTGCGGAAGGCGAACCGGGAGATCATATTCATTACGATGAATACAACTCTCTTGAAGAAGGATCATCAGAAATCATTATTGAAAAAAAGAAGTAAGGCAGGAAGTCAAAATAAAAAAACATACTATATATCAGTTGAAAAACAGCAATATGTTCATGGCAGCCGCTTCGGCAATCATTGCACTTCTGTGTTTCACTCTGTCAGTGCAGAAAGGACCCATTTATGAGATATGATCGATACATCAGCGTCGGTGCAGCCATGATCTCTGCAGCATTATTGTTCAGCGGCTGCAGTTATAAAGAAGCAAAACCGGAACAGTCTGCTCAGAAGCAGACTTCCGTACAGGATGAAAGCCGGAAGGAACCGGAAATTCCATCCGAAGAAGAACAGATCCGAACCGTTTATCAGAACAGTCTCGAATCGACGTTCTGCATCTTTACACCAGGCGGCAATAACGGCACCGGATTCCTCTATAACGATACCTATGTCATTACTAATGCGCATGTGCTGTATGATACAGATCAGTTCACCCTCATGGATGCAGAAAAGAATGAATATACCGGTACGGTTGTATTCACGGACTATGAGACAGATATCGCCATCATACAGGCAAACGGGATTCATGGCACGTCCGTTCGTTTCGGCAATTCGGATGACGTACTGGTCGGTGACACTTTGATTCTGATCGGCAATCCAGCTGACGGTGAGCCTTTCAGCCTCTGCACAGGACAGCGGCTGGAACCGGTCGACTTCGTTCAGCAAATGGATCAGGAAGGCTTATATATTCCCTCTGATGCGGATTTGAGATCCGGTTATTCAGGCGGTCCGATTTTCAATCTTTCCGGAGAGTTGATCGGCATCAGCAACGCTGCATATACAGGAGACTTATCGGAATATGGACTGGAACATCTCAGTCTTATCATTCCGATCAACAGAGTCAGGAAAGAAATTGAAGAAAACTGTGCGGACTGACGAAAGAACATTCTGTGAGTTGCTGTCATTAGATGACAGTTCTGATACAGAGATATCCTGCAGGAGTAACATATCGTTAAATGATAATGGATTTGCGGGGGAAACAGATGAGTAACGTAAAAGCAATCGTATATGCATTATTAGCCGCTGTGTTTTATGCCATAAATGTGCCGGTATCGAAAATCATTCTGAAGGATGTTGGTCCGGCTTCCATGGCTGCCCTTCTGTATCTTGGCGCCGGCATTGGAATAGCTGTCTTATCGCTGTTTAACCGCAATGACGGAAATCAGTCACAGCGGCTGTCAAAAAAAGATCTGCCATATGTCATTGGAATGATCGTTCTGGACATTGCTGCTCCGATTTTTCTGATGCTTGGAATCCGCATGGGTTCCGCCGCAAATGCATCCCTGCTTGGCAATTTTGAGATCGCCGCAACAACAATCATTGCCATGATTCTTTTTAAAGAACCGGTATCCCGAAGACTGTGGGCAGCGATTGGCTTAATTACACTGTCCAGCATCATCCTGTCATTCGAAAGAACGGACAGTTTCAGCTTCTCCTATGGATCACTGTTTGTCCTTGCGGCAACGATATGCTGGGGATTTGAAAATAACTGCACGCGCAACATTTCTTCCAAAAGCACGTATGAGATCGTGGCGCTGAAAGGCATTTTCTCCGGACTGGGTTCACTTGGTATTGCCCTTCTGACGAAAGAACATCTGCCGGGGATCCGTCTGACTGCTGCAGCTCTGCTACTGGGATTTGTTGCATATGGCTTAAGCATTTTCCTCTATGTACGGGCGCAGAATGTACTTGGTGCCGCAAAGACAAGTGCCTACTATGCGGCTGCACCGTTTGTCGGTACGTTCCTGTCTTATGTGGTTCTGAGGGAACCGTTGTCCTGGATGTACTTTGCGGCACTGGCTGTCATGATCGCAGGATCCTCTCTGGTTGTTGCAGATACGCTGATCCGCCATCATGCCCATATGCATGCCCACACATTCACACATACACATGACGGAACGACGCATACCCATACGGTCACCCATTCACATGACCACAATCACTACATGACCGATGACAGACACGGGCATCACCACACGAACAAGGAACTGGAACTGCTCGCAAAAACCATGCATAGGTAAAGTTCAGACCATGTGATGGAAAATAGAAACGTATTGCTAAAACAGCAGGATTGCATTATTTTAATACATGGGAATGATGTTCTCCCATGGGAAACCTAAACCGCTTATGAAAGCTGATGACGTCTGTATGATTTTTTCATGCAGGATCATCAGCTTTTTGATTCTCCTGCATCTGAGAAGGAGGATATTGCCATGCTGTTAAGTTTTGCTTTGATTTTTATTGTGGGAATGCTGGCAGGCAGATTGTGTTCAAAAGCCAAACTGCCCCCGCTCATGGGAATGCTGATCACCGGCATTGTGATCGGCCCGTCAGTATTGAATCTGCTCGATACATCGCTTCTTGCGATTTCTGCAGACCTTCGCAGAATTGCATTGATCATCATATTGCTAAGAGCAGGACTGAATCTCAGACTGGATGATCTGAAGAAAGTCGGCCGCTCGGCAATCCTGATGTGTTTTGTTCCGGCATGCTTTGAAATTGCCGGCATGCTGCTGGCTGCACCGGTCGTGTTTGGCTTATCACTTCTTGATTCACTGATTCTTGGGACCGTTATTGCGGCTGTATCACCGGCGGTTATTGTGCCGCACATGCTTAAGATCATGGACGAAGGTTATGGCGTAAAACAGGGAATTCCGCAGATGATCCTTGCTGGAGCATCTGCCGATGATGTATTTGTCATCGTCCTGTTCACCTCTTTTACCGGCATTGCGGCCGGACAGAATTTTGAAATTGCCGGTCTGATGCGGATCCCGGGGTCCATTCTTCTTGGCATTGCCGCAGGCGCAGCACTGGGCTATGTATTGCATCTGTTTCTTTCAAAGATTCATACCGGCATTGAAAAAGCACTGATTCTGTTTTTGTCTGTATCGTTCCTGCTGGTAACGGCAGAGGATTGGATCAACGATGTCATCGGTTTTTCCGGATTGATCGCAGTCATGGCTATGGGCATGATGTTTGCCGCAAAATCTGAGAATGATGCAGCGAACATTTCAAAAGGACTGTCAAAACTATGGACGGCCGCGGAAATTCTCCTGTTTGTTTTAGTCGGTGCTGCGGTTGATATCAGCTATGCCTTTCATGCCGGTGCAGCGGCAGTTCTGCTGATATTTGCCGTTCTGCTATTCCGCATGCTCGGTGTTGCGGTATGCCTGATCGGAACAAAGCTGAATCATAAAGAGAAACTGTTCTGCATGATTGCATACACACCCAAGGCAACTGTCCAGGCAGCGATTGGTGCAATTCCCCTCTCGATGGGACTGTCTTGCGGAAATACCGTACTGACAGTTGCAGTCATAGCAATTCTGATTACTGCTCCGCTTGGTGCATTCCTGATCGATCTGACGTACCGGAGATTCCTGACATTGCAGTAATATGATCTGTATGTATTCAAAAAGCAGCAGATCATGCCCTTGACTGTCCCCTGAGGGGACAGTTTATGGTTTAAATGGAGGTGATATCATGCTGATCCACGAAGCTGCAGTATGTACAAATACAACGAAGAAAGCGATTGAATACTATTGCCGGAAAGGACTGCTGAATCCGGCATACTCAGAAAACGGATACCGGGTTTTCTCTGACAAAGATGTGGAGGATCTGAAGAAGATTTCTCTATTGCGGAGTCTTGGCGTATCGGTGGAAGATATCCGCTCTTTGCTTCATGGCGATGACAGCACCGTTTTGCAAAGAGTCCTGGATGAACAGGCACGTGATCTGCAAAGAAGAAAAGAGCAGAATGATCTGCTCAGGGAACTTGCCGCATCGATGGACTGGGATGCTGTGCACTGCAAAATAACTGCCATAGAAAGCAGAGAGTCCGTCATGGAACGGTTAATGAAAGCTTTCCCGGGTTTCTGGGGAAAATCGCTTTCCCTGCACTTCAGACCATTCCTGATGGAACCGGTACAGACAAAAGAGCAGGAGAATGCATATCATGAGGTCTGTGAATATCTAGACAGCGTACAAATGGAGATTCCCGAAGAGCTGGAACAGTATATGAATGATCTGGATACACAGGATGCTCAGGACGTTTCCCTGCAGACAAACAATGCCCTTTCCGATGCCGTAAGTGATCCGGAAAGCTGGCTCAACGATAACCGGGAAATGATTGATCAGTATCTGGCATTGCAGAAAACACCGGAATACCGGAATTCCCCTGCCGCCAGACTGATGGACTTCCTGAAGACGTTCAATCAGGAACAGGGTTACAACACCATTTTCATTCCGGCAATGAGAAGACTCAGTCCTGCATATGATGCATATATCCTGAAGCTGCAGAAAGCAGATCAGATCTTCTCTCAGCACTACGGGCAATGATCTGCGCATAGTAAAAGGCTGCGGTGCACTGTGTTTATGCAGTGCTCTGCAGCCTTCGATCATTTATTCAGCAGGTACGTACTGCTGTTCTGCCTTTGTAATTCCTTCCGGATAGATGACAGAGAAATCGTTTTTCATGGAAATCGGCGTATAGCCTTTTTCAGTGTATTCCGCTGACTTCTTAGCCCAGTCTGCTGTGCCCCATTCTCTTTCATTATCATCTGCGACGATCATATATGCTTCTGCCCTGTAGGGATTTCTGGAGTCGATCGTATAATTCATCATACTTGTATCACTGCCGCTGTTGCCGAATGCAAGAACCGGACGCTGACCGATCTCCTGTTCGATGTAGATGGTCTTGTTGCTGTTCAGGTTCTTCTGTACGAAACCGCCGGTCAGAACGAGTTCATCTCCGTCCTCATACTTGTAATTCATATTGGAAGATTCATCTTCATGACCAGCCTGCTTGACTTCGAAATCCGTACCAATGACATGCTCAGGTGTAACGTAGTCTTTGATCGGAGAATTTGCAACGATCGCACGTGTTGTTGTACGTTCTGTTCCACTGATGACATAGATCGTAAAATTGTTGTCATACAGGTATTTGACCAGTTCAGCCATCGGCAGATAGAAGTTGTCAATATATCGCATATTGTTGAAGCTTGCTGTCTTCTTCTGACCAAACTTCACTGCATAGTTATAGAATTCCTCAACGGTCATACCTGCATATGCCTTTGCGAAATTACGCGCAAGTGTTTCATCCGCAACATATCCCGGCTTGATCGCTGCAGCTACTTCTTTCAGCTCAGGAGATACTTTGTCCGGATAATCATGCAGACAGTATTCAATGAACATCATTGTGTCATAATACGTATAATACGTTTCACAGGCCAGTGTACCGTCCATATCAAATACTGCGATACGGTCTTCCACAGGGATGAAATCCTTGCTGTTTTCGTCTGTTACTGCGCTTACGAAATCGATCAGCTGCTGCTTTGGTGCAGATCCTTCCGACCAGAGTGAAAGTGTTTCCGTCACTGTTTCATCTTTCTGCTCCGGAGCAGACGGTGCTGCGCCCTTTCCGGTCGTAAATACGACACCGATGATCAGCAATGCAATGAGTTCAAGGATTGCTGCACACCGCCAGAAGGTCAGTTGTTTTTTCGTGTTTTCCATTTCTTTTCCTCATTCCTTATCTAAATAACCCTATCTATTATTCCACCCCTTTTTAAAACTGCAAGTGTATTTTTCTGTCGAAAAGCCTTTCATTCTGCAGAATTAAAAAAATGTCAGAAACGATCATTCATACAGACACATTTCCTGCCGCAGCCATTTTATAATTCCGTAAAAACGATATAATATTGAAAGTGTCTCACAAATCAATGAGAGGTAATTCTATGAACAAGACAATATTTGCTGTAAACCTGGCGGTCCCGTTATTTGTCATTCTGATCATATCAGCGATCGCAGGATGCCTTGGTGTCAAAAAGAAAGAATCCATTAAGGGTGAACTGTTTGAATACTTTGTAAGAGTCTGGGAAGCGGATAAAAAAGAAACAGAGCCAGATAATAAAGACATCTTCTTCAAAAAAGTATTCGATTTGTTTGTTCAGTCATATGAATATGAAAAGCAGAAGGAAGAGGTCAATAAACTGAAGTATTACTTCTATAAACTTCTGATGCTGTTTGTTATCTTATGCATTCCGTTCCTGGTACTGGTTCTGATCAATGGAAAAGAATGGATCCTGAAAGATAATGAGTGGAATAATATTTATCTCTACACTGTTATTCTGGTACCGTTGATCTTTGCCTATCTGGTAAACAAATATATCCAGATCCGGCACTATCATGAAATATGGTACCGTCATATGCGCAACAGACACCAGATGGAATGGCGTATGATGCAGTTTATTAAGGATTATGAACTGCAGAAAGCCGGACTGGTGCCAGAGGAGTCCATCACATCATCGGAAACCCTGAAGATCAATTTCATCAATGATCTCTGTGAATACTGGAAATCCGCATCCGAGATCTCTGTTGAGGATAGTTCAAAAGAAGACAGCATATTCCAGGATATCAGCAGTCTGTTCGGCAAGGAATAAGCATTCAAATGCAGGCTTAACACCTGCATTTTCTGTTTCGGCACATATCTTTCATCATAAAAAGGGAGATCATCTCTCCCTTGTCTGTATGCGTCAATATGCGGCAGATCCGTTACTGCACCTTGGTAAAGATCGTTGCATTCTCAAATTCTATGAGTGCATCGTTTCTGGACCAGATCAGCAGTCCGCCGTCGATCAGGAAATCACCGGAAGATTCCACCGCATCCTGCATATTGATACGTACGGACGTATAACTGAGCGCTCCGCCCCGGGCAATGCTTACCGGGATCACATAGGTGTCATCCGCAGACTGAATGGTAAAGGTATATCCATGCTCTGCTTCCCCGTTTTTCTGGATGAACAGCGTCAGATTGTTGGCAGGATTGAACCATGGACCGACAAGGTATGCATCAAATGCATCGTAGTCCGTGGGATCTTCGGATTCTTCCTGTTCCGTGCTTTCCGGCTCATCAAAGAATTTGAGTTCTGCCAGATATACACCGGTTATTTTGCCGTTGATCACTTCAAAATGGACTTCCGCTTCTCCCCATCTCTCTGTTTCATCTTCACTGAGCAGTTCAGCAGATACGCCATACTCGCCAGAGCCGGCATTCATGGAAACCGATATGATATTCTCTGCCAGTGAAGAAGTGCCCGTGATACTCTCCGAATACATCGACGGTAACGCATCCCAGAAACAGCCTTTCCGTTTTCGTCTTTTGCTTCGACCTCAATGCCCCAGTGCTTATTGCCGCTGTTGGGGAATGGTTCCTCACCAGACCCCGAGCTGTTTTTCACCAGCCATGCACCGTTCTCCGGCGGCATGTGCTCACTGATGAAGTTCTCTCTTGGATAGTTGTCATCCCAGCCGACGATCGTTACAGCATGGTTTGGTGCGGTGTTATCTGCCCAGGTATAATACGCCCAGGTCTCCAGATTGATAAAGACACCGTCTTTGCTGTCCTGCGAAGGCAGTGACGTATCGGCACAGAAGCCGATCAGCACACCCTTTTTATCCAGCAGTTCTTCCTTGATCATCGTCGTCGCATCCCGGTAATACATGGTATTGCCGGCGAAATTCACCTGTACCGGACTTGGCAGCATATGCGAATAGGACAGTTTGTAATCTCTTGTGAAACGCAGTTACTCCGGTATCGTCCAGTCATCCTGTGCAGAATAACTGTAGTTCTGATATTTCCCATCCAGATAGCGCTGATCCGCATAATAATTCGCACCACGGTAGGTAAAATAGTCCCCGTATGCTTCCCCCATCTCTTTTGAGGGTCCGATGCCCTGCGCAAACGTGGAAGATGCCAGGAAACCGGTGCCGCCCTTGTCATACACCTGCGAAGAATCATGGATGTCATTCGGTATAATTCCTTCCCCATTCTGCGGATTATCCGGATCATTCAGCGGCACATTGGTGAAATAAGCCAGCTGTTTCTCAGAAAGATCCAGTGTCTTCCATGCATTGGGATCATCCTTCAGATTATTGCCGAGAATCGAGATCTCCGCTGCCGCAATGGCCGCAAATCCCCAGCATGTTCCAAAGGGATTCTGAAAGCGCACCGGCGTCACATAGCAGCGGTTCCCTTCTCCATCACCATCCGTATCTACACTGCGCAGATCAAAAGAAGCAGGAATCGGACGATCCCGCCACGATGCACTGTAATCTTCTGCCGGCGCGGAACCAGCAGAAGAACAACCGGAAAGTGCCAAAAGAGATGCAGACAACAGAATTATGATTTGTTTTTTCATCTTTCTTTCTCCGATTATTCGAATGTTTGAATTAGGACTTCGCTTGTTTGCTGTAATAATGATAATGTGCTGAATTTAGCGTATTCTAGCACATTCCAGCATATTCACCAATTACTGCAGAATGCTTTTAAATTCCTGTTTATGAAGAATCCTGTGTAACGGTATAATCACTGCAGGAACGATTTCGGATCGTCTCATGAAGGAGGAAGAAACATGCGGATCGGATTAGCTGCTTATCAGTGCAAAAACGGAGATCTTTCATTCAATATGTACCAGATCGAACGGGCTATGAAATGCGCTGCCGGAAAAGCAGATGTACTTTGCTTTGGGGAAGCCTTTCTGCAGGGATTTGATTCGCTTTGCTGGAACTATAAGGAAGATGCTGCAATTGCTGTGGAGCAGTCTTCCGCTGTCATGAAGCAGCTGCAGCGCTGGACCAGTGAATACGGCCTTTCCCTGATCTGCGGCTATATTGAAAAAGAACAGGACAGACTGTATTCCTCCTGCATCGTTCTTTCCGAAGGAGAGATCCTGCATAACTACAGACGTATTTCCAGAGGATGGAAAGAATACACCAGAACGGATGCACATTATTGTGAGGGAGAAGCTGCAGAAGTTTTTTCTCTGCATGGAAAACAGATGACGATTGCACTCTGCGGTGATCTCTGGGAATATCCGCAGCGATTGAGGACTGCTTCCCTTCTCATTTGGCCGGTCTATCTCAATTTCACAATTGAACAATGGGAACAGGAGTTGGATGCCTATGCTGCACAGGCTGCACTGGCTGCGGATGATGCTGTTTTAATCAATCCGATCGATCTGGATCCGGTGAGTCATGGCGGTGCTTTCTGCTTTCATCAGGGACAGGTCGTTTCCGGAATTCCCTTTGATCAGGAGGATATTCTGTTCATCGAACTGTAATACTTAAATGGATTTAAACTGCCGAAACCTGCCATGCCTGCATTGCAGGCACAATTGCCCTGCTGGCAGACTTCTTCATGACACCCGCCAGAATTATCATTCTGCAGATGGAACTGGTCCATGAAGCAGATCACTGGGAGATGCTGGATAAAGATACCCTTCGTGGATAAACGATGCCGGCACAAGACCAATACCGGTCATTCTGCTGTTTGACGGTCATCCTGCAGCAGGATATTATTTCTGCGTAATCATTACCTGCGTACATGGTCATGACAGTTTACAGGAGGTACCGTTTAATGATCAAAAACAAATATGTCGCATACACCATATACATCATTGCATTTGTCGTATTATGGAATCTGATCAACTTTATCTTTAACAGGGATGCGTATCAGTTTTTCTCTTTGAGTAATAACGTTGTTCCGCTTGGTGTCGCAGCAGCATCCGGCTATCTGTTCTGTCTGAGAAACGGCGACGATGAATGATAACACCTGAACCCAGGTGTTTTTCTTTGTGCCTTCAAAGAAATAGCAGCCCGCAGGCCAATGTCATTAAGATAAGACATTGAATAACGGGGCCGTGAAAAGGTTTCAACAAACAATATGTTGAGGCCTTTTTTATTGTGAAAATTGCAAAAAAACACTTGACAGAGAAACCGGGCGTTTTTCAGACAATCCGAAGGAAATTGTAGGAGGAAAAATCGACTATGATTTCCAGTAATTACTATTATTCGCCTTCATCTATACGCGCCGGTCTGGAGCGTGCTGTCAGCTATGTATCAGACAATATCGCGTGCTATTGTACAGATCCCGGCATTGCATTTACGCGTAACAGGAAGATGGGATGCGAGTCTTTGATTCATTATCTGATTCAGCTTTCAGACAGATCCATAAATTCCGATCTGATGAATCATTATGACTTCATCGAAGACATGCCGTCTGCTTCGGCCGTATGCCAGCAGAGATACAAGTTGGATTCTCTGGCAGTAAAAAGAGTGTTCAGCTTATTCACAAACAGTTTTGAAAACTACAAGACATACAAAGGATATTATCTGCTTGCATGTGACGGATCAGATATCAATATCTGTCATAACACGAAAGACAAGGATACTTACTATTTCCAGACGTCTGCCACAAAGGGATATAACCAGCTCCATCTGAACGCTCTTTATGATGTTCTGAATAATATATATCAGGATGTTTATATCGATACAGCAAAGAAAAACAATGAGTGCAATGCGTTATCAAAGATGATCGTTAACAGGCAATATCCGGATAAATCCATCGTGATCTGTGACAGAGGATATGAAAAATACAATCTGATGGCCGCATTTATTGAAAACAGTCAGAAGTTCATTATCCGTGTAAAAGACATTGGCAGTAATGGTATTCTCTCCACTTTGGACCTTCCGGATGATTCATTTGATACGCATATCCGTAAGATCATTACACGCGTCAATAACAGTGAAACCATTAACAGCGGGTTATACGCTGTACTGATGAACAGTTCTCCGTTTGATTACATTGATTTTGAAAACGAATACTATGAAATGAATTTGAGAGTACTGCGCTTCAAAATTACGGAAGATACGTATGAATGCCTGGTTACCAATCTTACAGAAGAGGAAATGAGCACCGAAGAATTCAAAGAAATCTATCATTTGCGGTGGAATGAGGAAGGCGCATTCAGGGATCTCAAATATACCATTGGCATGTTATATTTCCACTCTGCCAATCAGGAACTGATCCGTCAGGAAATCTATGCCTCTTTGATTCTGCATAATTACTGCCGGCTGCTCGTCAATAACATACCGCCTGATGAAAACAGAAAATGGAAATGGAAATATAAATCCAATTTCAAGCTGGCTGTTACGAATATCCGACGCCATATGAACGATGAAATCAATGAGAGTGAACTGATATTGCGGATAAAAAAATTCCTGATCCCGATCAGACCAGGAAGATCATACAGTCGTAACGTGAGGCCTCAGTCCGCCAAGACACCCTCATACTATACGGCTTAACAAGATCAATATACACTTTGGCATTTTCTATTACAACTGCATTCGTTCAGCTTCTGCTGTTCTTTTTGTCGTTTCTGATATATATCCCTGTTACTTGTTCACTTTCACTTAAAAACCAGAGCCCGTTGAATTTCTTCCTCTTTGGCTCTGGCTCTTTCGTTTGATTCTGTTCAATGTCATTATCACATGCTTAACTTAATGACATTGCCCGCAGGCTGCTATTTCTTTTCCATCATGTTTATGCTTTTACCCTTCTGTCCTTCTTCGCAGCAGAATTGTCACAAGCACGATCCCCGAAGCGGCCAGCAGTCCAAACCACATCACAGGCAGGCCATCATCTCCGGTATTGGGAGAAGCCTTCCCTGCATTTTTCACAGTAAATGTGGTTTCTGCTTTTCCGTCATCGAAGTCAACGGTAAGCGTATGTTCGCCTTCATGCAGTTTTTCAAGACACGCTGCCTTTACCGTGATCACAGTGCTTCCTGCCTTTGCTGTATAATCGCTATCCCGGACCAGTTCTGTCCCATCGATCTGCACGGTTTTGAAATGGGAGAAGCAGATATCATCTGCTTCGCTTCGTTTGATCGTCAGAGTGATCTCTTTTTCCGAGCCTTTCTTCCATAATGACTGTCCGCCGGATACCACGATATATTTTGGCAGCGGTACCGGGGATGGGGCTGGGGTCGGTGTTGGTGCAGGCGTATTGGATACGATGACGGTCACCCATGCTTCACATGTATGCGGCGTCTCCCCGGCATCTGTACTGGATGTCACATGGATGCGCGTGGTTCCTTCTGCCGCTGCCCGTACGACACCATAGAAGTCCGCATCAGCGATCTCTGCATCTTCGCTCTCATATGCATATTCATCGATCTTTGCCGGCATCGGCACGGTCTTCATATGCAGAACACGCACTTCTCCCACCGTCATATGGATCACATCCTGTTCCGGGACAATGGCCTCCGGCAGTGCGAGTTCGTCTTCCGTGATGATCAGCTGGAAGCTTTTCTGTGTGCCATTGCGCAGTGTACCGATAATGGTGACAGTGCCGGGAGCGTGTATGAGTACTTCACCGCTTTCATTGACTGTCGCAATGCTTTCATCACTGCTTGACCATTCGACGGATTTGTCATACGCATCACTCGGCAGCACGCACCAGTCCAGCATATACACTCTGTTGTCCGGATCATAGCGGACAATGTCATATCCCTTGGCAAAGGCAATATCAGATGCCTGCACGGCTTCACTTTCCGCAATGAATTCCGCTGTCAGTGTGATGTCATGATCTGTGGTGACATCAAATTCAACAGGATTGCCGTCCTCATCCTTCCATCCCATAAAGTAATAGCCTTCTTTTTTCGGCTCTTCCGGCGTGATCATGACCGACTGATCGATCTGGCAGTAATCTTTGGCAAATACCTCACCATCCGCAATATATGTAACAGTATGAACCAGTTCATCCACAGTACCCATATGCTCATCGAGCCATGCCAGTCTGTTTCTGATCCATGTTTTCAGATTTTCGACTTTTTCCTTGTAAGAGTATTCGCCGGTCTCTTCTTCTGCCGGGTTGATGATGTGATCTTTTTCTGCAGAAAGGCGCAGTTCTTCATAGTACTGATCCAGAAGACCGCCGTCCGCAATGAGATATTCCGCATTTTCCCTTAGGACTGCCCATTGTTTATGTACTTCTTCAATGAATCCGCCTTCTGTTCTGTCCGTAAATAACGGCTTCATCCAGGTATGATAGGACGTAATGCCCTCATACGTCTCTCCCATATCATAGGCATAGTCAAAGTCCCATACCGGTCCCCAGTATACCTTGCCCACGGCATCCTCCGTATCCCGCTTCTTGTAGATATAGGTACTGCTGGTATCATAGGCATCCAGGTTCATTGCCAGTGTATTGATCAGCCAGTAATTCGCTGCAGATTGTACATCCACCAATTCGCGGTACGCTTCATCTCCTGCATAGATTGCATCTTCAACGGTATTGAGATGATTGCGGATATAATTCTTCTGCGCGTCATTCTCATAGCCGTCATCCCGTTCATCAAACGACGGTGTATCATTTGCCCATGATTCACCGCGCGTTGTATTGAAGCGGTTCTTGGAGCCTTCATCTACCTGTCTCGAATGCTGGATCAGATAACCTCCGGAAATCGCAGGCATCTCTGTGTCGTCTTCTTCCAGTTCATCGATTTCCAGACGATTGTCATCGACACGGATGTTCTCACACAGGAAGTAACTGCCCAGATACTTTGTCCCGTACTGCTCTCCCTTCAAAACCAGATCCACCGGTACACCCTGCGGCGTAAATTCAAAGCCTAGCTTTTCACTGAGCCAGAATGTGACCCGGTTGCGCAGCAGCGATGGATCAAATGCATTGGCCAGCAATGCCCAGTGCTTGTTGGTGCCAAAGCCAAAGATATCTGCTTTCTTATCCAGTTTGATCTTAAACGGCTTTTTCTCCTGCCGTGTCCACGTGGAATTTCCTCTTCCCCGCAAACTCATTTTCAGATTCTCATAACTTTTCAGATCAACGTCCGGATAATCACTGTAATGAAAGCCTTCCGGTACTTTGATTGACAATGCGCCGTAGCAGTATACCGAATGATCCGGGCTGGCGATCATATCCTCGATCGTCCCCTGGGATTCATCGATATTGATATATACCACCGGTATGCCATTGTCCGGCATTTCCTCCTCCGCCTGCACAAAGAGCGGCCTTGAAAACATTGTTATTATCAGCATGAATGCATAAAGCAGAACTGACGCACTGCGAATGATCTTTCTTTGTCCTTTCATATGATGTTTCCCCTCAAACATGTTCTATCTAAAATATAGCGCTTATATGCATAAAAACAAATCGGTCCCACTATTCTTAAATCATCTTAAAAACATACACCATAGATGTACTTTGAGAATGTATCCATTATAATAACAGTGTCAAAGCCTGCAGAACGGCGGGACTGGAAATGGAGAATATAATGAAAAAAATCAGAAAAACAGCAGTACTTTTTATGAGCGCACTGATGATTTTTGCCTCTTCAGGATGCTCCGGACAAGCCACTGTGGAAGTCAACGCTGATACAAAAGCGGACGCCAAAGTCATGGTGGATGACTTCTACAAGGGACTTGCAGAATCCAATCCGGTGGAGATGACAGCTTCCGCAAACGGAGAGGTCAATTCGATCTTCACCCGTGACGGCACAAAGATGAAACAGGAGGACAAACTGAACAACACCGTCTTCTACCTGTTTGAAGACAATGGCAAGAAATACTATCTTGGGGATAATGGGGAGCCGACGGAAGAAGAATATACCTATGACTTCTTCACCAATACGATCGATACGACCCTGCGCTTCCTTGTCACCGCGTATTTCACCGAAGAAGATATCGAAGGCGTCAACTATTCTGCCAACCGGAAAGAAGTTACGGAGAATGGAAAAACAACTGCTGAGCTGACTCTGACGATCTCCGCGGAACAGGAAGGTGAAAAGGCAGAGATCATTACCAAAGGCACACGGGTGGATGACAAAGTAACACATATCACTGCAACGATGAAAAACGGTGAAAACTCCGCCACGTATGATTATGATTTCAAATATGAGGGCATCTCCATCACATTGCCGGAATACACGATCTTTGATCCAACGAAGTATTACACGCACGTTGACAGTCCATATGCAACATTCGCAGATGTACAGAAAGATGCCGGTGAAGATCGTCATCCGTATATGATTTTTGAAAAATCCGTCTATGTCATTACAGAAAAAGACGGCAGACTCTATCAGCTGTCTGCGGAAATGTCCGACGAGACTTTCAAGGCATATGAAGCACTGGATTTTGAAGCAGAGGATTATGAAGATAAAACAAATGCACTGCTGGATCCGCTTTCCGTTGTAGACTGCATCGACTTTACAGACCTTGCCATTACAAAGGAAACACAGGAATCCTATTTCGGAAAGACACTTGGCTTCCTCATGGAAGAAGGATTTGAACAGACCGGTTACAGCATCTGGGAGGATGGCTCTGTTGCCTATATGGAAAAAGACTCGATCGTCTATGCAGTCGACTTCATCCTTCCGGAAGGCTTCGATCCTGATGCAGACTTTGAGTTCGAAGACCTGCTGGAATCCGAAATCAAGAGCATCAAATTCAATGATGTGACTGCCTCCCTTTTCCCGCTTCGATAAGACTGCTTTTTCCAAATCGGATATTCATAAAACGATCTGTCCAATTGTGACAGATCGTTTTCATTATGCGTCCCCTGCAGCGCGGATCAGATGCTCCAGTGCGCTGTTGCTAAGACAGTTCTATTCCTGCGGATAAGACTCCAGAATATCCGTAATTGCAGGAACCAGTACGCTCTTTCGGGACATATAGGGTCTTACAATATAGGACGTGCCGTCATACTCGGCATTCTCTCCTACAGCAGCGCGCAGCACTTCTTCCGAGGCATCATCTGCCGCCACCGTATACGTAACAGACACATCATCATGCAGGATACTGACAGCCGCAAATGCCATATCCATCCCCTTCTTTTTCATCGCTTCCGGCATTGTTTTCTTCATACGCTCGGCCAGGTCTTTGGCCGTTTCATCATCATATGCATTGACACAGCCGATGGAATACTTTGTACCGCCGCTTTCATATTCTTTATAGTCACTGTTCTTTGATCCGGGGCATGATATATTTCAGAAAGTATTCTTCGCTTACCGGACTGTCATACTTCCAGTAGATGACCTGTATGCCATGGGCATTGCAGCGTCTTTTCTTCCGTTCATCACGCTCTTTGTTTCGCCGGTTTCCTTCTTTTCCGCCGAAGAACGCAACCGGTTCATAATGCTGCTTTCCCTGGTATTCGATTGCCGTATGCATGGATGGAATGTATATATCCAGCCGCTGGTTGAACAGGAAATCCATCTGATACTGGAAGCGTGCATCCGGAAAATACCGGCGTACGATCGCATATGTCTTCTGCTCGGATTTCCAGCGGGGATTGGTCTGTCCGTCTTCGATCAGTTCTTCATAGATCGAATTTGTTTTATCCCTGAGATCTTTATGATATCCCTGCAGCAGTTTTTTCAGTTTTGGATCCGGAATGGAACGCAGACTGCGGTACTCCTCATGGTAGTAATTGATCTGATACATGCAGTATTCGATCTTTGCGATCCGGTTAACCTGCAGAAGAAATGACACAGCCGGTTCTTTCTGCATCGCTTCATAATGCAGATACAGAGGGCTTTCCATCATGAGCAGTTCAATGACCGGAACATCTTTCGCCGACAATACAACTCTGTATTCATCCCTGCCAAGTGATTCCGGTTCGTGATAGAGACCGGCCAGATAATGGTCAAGATCCCCGCGTCGTTCATTGGGATAATTATAGCGGAATTCGATCTTTTTCCGCCATTTCAAAGGCCGGATCCAGATACCGTCTATCTCTATCTCCTCCATAAGTACTTCGATCTGCCGGTGCAGATCTTTCACGATCTCCCGTTTACGCCGCTCCCGTATATTTTCCTTTTCCCGGCGGCTGTACTGTGCATCGCTTTCCATCAGATCCTGCTCTTTGCGGAATGTGAATGCACCGGTCTTCATCCCGCAGAAAGACGGAAACTTCTCCATGTATTCATCAAAATCCGCCAGACGCAGAAACGCTTCCAGACGTTCATCCTGCTTTTCCTTCTGCACTTCCAGCATTTTGCGTACATTGGCAGCTGTCGGCTCCAGATCATACGGCCATTCGATATACCGCACACCGTTTTCTTCACACCGTTTCTTCTTCTGCATGTCCAGTTCCCATCTGTGCAGCAATGCTTCTTCACCGCCGAAGAAACCGACCTGGTGATAATGCTGGATGCCCTGGTATTCGATTCCTGCCTGCAGAGAAGGAATATACAGGTCCAGACTCTGCCGTTCCAGCCAGTCCGGACGATATTGATACAATGTATCCGGATACCGTTTTCTGATGGCCTGAAACAGTGAAAGTTCATGTTTCCACTTTGGCTTGATGATTCCCTTTTCTGTTAATTCCGTACGTATTCTGGTGCGCTGCAGACGCCAGTCTGTCTTATAGCCGTCTTTCTCTTCATACAGGGAAAGATCGGTATACCACCACTGCAGCAGCGGCAGAATATACCGTACCAGATGCTCAAAGAATTCCAGTTCCGAGGAAACATAACCGCATTCCAGAATATGCGCGATATTCCTTCGTACATAGACGGTCTTTGCCGGATCATGATAAAAAGGCAGTGCGCCCTGAAAGACAGCAGTACGGTCCGGAAGATACGGTGAACGCAGCACAGTGCCATCCTGCTGCAGATGATTCTGATACCATGGCAGCGAATAATCGTACAGACTGTAGCCGCCATAGAAGTCCGATGTAGAACCTGTATAGAGCAGATGATACATCAGCAGGACATCATCCATATTCTCCTTATCAAACACAGCCAGATAATGGAGCTGATCCTCATCCGGAAACAGATTTTGGATGGGATGAAATTCCCTGGCTCTTTTGCACACTTCCGCCGCCACGAAAAACTGGGAGGAGAAACTCTCCGGAAAGATGAAACATGCGTCTGTATCGGTATTCAGATCTTCAAACTGCTGCAGGAAATCGCGTACATACGGATTCATTTCAAACGGACCGTGTGCTTCGATCTTCTTCATCGTTTCATACCGGTATGGAAGATCATCCAGCCCCAGACGGACCAGAAACTGCTCATAGCCGTTTTCCATGTATTCATCCTGCACCTGTGCAATGGTCTCCTGATAGCGTGGATGCTCATCCAGCAGTGCATCGAGCGTTGTGAAGGGATGCTTCACATGGTATTGGGGATATCGCTCATAGAGCATCTTCAGCCGTTCAAACGAAAAGCTGTATTCTGTTTTCTCATGGACCTGCACACGCATGTACGATTCCCCTTTCTGCTGTATCAATTATAGTCGATATTCCATTCCGTGCCTTTGTATGGATGATGAAAGCGTATCATGTATCTGCAGCACAGCAAAAAGGAACGCACATTGCTGGAAACAGGCACAAAAGCACCGGACTTTTCTCTGCCGGATCAAAACGGTGATCATGGCATACGATGTCTGGGAAGAGCGGAAGATGTTTGGCAGATGCGCAAAGAACTCGATAGATTCCATCCCTGTCATGCATAGAAAAAGGCTGAAGCCTCTCATGTATTCACTACATGACGGCTTCAGCCTTTATTTACTTCAGAACACAGACTGTCTGAATTACAGAGGCATGATTCCAAAGATCACAGCAACGATCATACAGATGATGGAGAAGCCCCATA
>JAFYHC010000001.1 GCA_017539385.1 Solobacterium sp.
GTTCCGCTGTTCAGTGCTTTCATCCAGTTGTTGTATCCGCCCTGATCTGCTTCACGTCCAAGGAACGTTCTGTACAGTGTGCGTACATACTGATCATTGTTCGTGTGCTTGTTCAGGTACTCAGGACTATGGAAGAAGCCATTGGACGCCGCATCGATCGCTGCCTGCTTCCGGTTGGATGCTGTAAGGATCTTCTTGCACCAGTTATTCAGTCCACCTGGATCTGCTCCTCTGCCAAGCACTTCACTGTAGCATCTCGATACGAACTCGGTAATGCCCTGGTTCTGATCTCTTGGCTCACTGATCGTGACACTGCCTCTTTCGACACCATAGTCTTTGCATACGTTATTGAACTCTGTACTTCCGACAAAGCCTCTTAATACATATGTCTGAGACATGCCGATATCCAGCTTGTTGACCCAGCCCTTCTTTCCGCCGGCATCGCTTGCACGGTTCATCATGACCAGATAGCATCTCTCTACCCATTCTTCATTCGGCAGTTTCATATTCTTCATTTCATTGCTGGTGAAGAATGCCTGTACCACAAATGCAGCGGTATACTTCTTTGTCCGCAAGCCGGATGTCCACATATTGAAGCCGCCTGAATCTGCCTTGCGTCCGAAGCACAGCAGATACAGTCTGCGTACAAAGGCATTGACCGGATCTTCGACCGTTACGGTGCAGGATGCGGTGTATTTGCCGTCATTTGTTGTCACTGTGATGACTGCGGATGCCGGATCAGCGATACCGGTATCTGCCACTGCTGTCACTTTGCCGTTGGCATCTACTTTGGCAACAGACGGATCACTGGAAGACCATGTGACACTCTTGTCTTCTGCATCTTCCGGGAGTACGGTTGCGATCAGTGTTTCGCTCTTTCCGACTCTGAGTGTCAGTTCTTCTTTGTTCAAAGAAACACTGGACACATGCAGATCTTCCGGTTTCTCTGTTGTGATAATGAACTTGCTGAAGCCATCCGGATTGACGAAGATGACATAACCGTCTTCTACTGTTCCTTCATAGACTTTCTCAGAACCATCGTCCTTGATATGACGGACATATACAGTGTCATATCCGTCAAATGCATTACCGACGGGGATACGCAGAGTGACAGGCTCTGTGATTTCAACGGTGCCGCTGCCGAGTGTACCGCCTACCTGCTGGCCGTTTTCATCCACTGCTTTGACTTCATACATCGGCGTAATATCCAATGTGAGTGAAGCCGCATTGGTTTCTTCGTCTTTCTCAAAGCCTTCTGCCTTGATTTCGAAGTAAGTGGTGACGACCAGTTTTTCCGCATCATCCGGGATCTCTGTTTCTTTCAGGATCTCATTGGTATCGACCGCACCAGACAACGCTTCACCAGCACCCATATCACCGGCACCGCTCAGTGCATCGATGATCGTTTCATCCACGTTGCCTTCGTTGCTGATTTCTGCTTCATCCGTTTCCACATCCACATCGACTGTCCGGTCAATGACCGTCAGTGTGACGCTTCTATCATGGTATGTGAATGTTTCACTGCCTGTCTTGACTGCCTTGATCAGGATTGCTGAAGAGTCTTCTACAATACCCGGATGGAGTATGTAGCCGAATCCTCCGCCGCCCTGGGCTTCTGCAGGTTCCATCAATGTGATCTGCTCATAGAAATTCTTTTCGAAATCCTGATTGAAGTAGAACTCATTGTATGGGAAATTGCACGGAACAGTCCGTGTGCTTTCAAAGGCAATTGACAGAGAATAGGATGAACCAAGTTCAAGCACATATTCTTCCTGTCCTGCTCCGATATGGGCATCTTTCTTCCAGTCATATACATTGAATGTTCTGGAATATGCATCATATGGTTCATTACCTTCCACTGCATTGAAGGTAAATGTCTCTGACAGTTCAGGATTTCTCTTACTGACTGCTTTTACACTGACTTCTCCTGTTCCAAATACATACAGGATCGCTTCGTTGGTGTATTCACCATACATTCTGTCCAGAATGAACTTCCTGCTTCCGTCGTCGTTAACGATCGTCCATTCCGTCTCCGTAGAAGCATCCTTTCCGCCGTAATTGACCTGCAGGTGATATTTGTAGTTCCTGTACACTGTTTTCGGAACATCGACCTTGGTCATTGTCTGCGGAGCGGCTGTCTCATACACTTCGAACTCATGCGAAGCCGTAACGGTTTCATCTGCACGCGATGTCACGGTGATGACCGCCTTGCCGGTTCCTTTGACAGAAAGGCTTCCATACGAATTCACTTCAAGAACAGCCGGATCAGAAGATGTTACTGTGAATGCACCGATATCAACACCGGCCGGATTCGTATTCAGATACTCGATCGTTGAAATGCCGTCCGAGATATCCGGGATCCGGTAATTTGCATCTTCTTTGAAACTGACGGATGCCGGTTTCTCTGTAACGATGCAGTAATATGTGACACTTCTGCCGTTTGTGATCGTTGCAGTAATCGTTGCATTGCCTGGCTTATGTGCCGCAGCAACACCATTTTCATCTACCGAGAGTACAGACGGATTTCTGCTTTCGAAGACGACTTTTTCATCTGCGAACTCGGTTTTATCCAGGTCTGACCGTGATGAAAGTTTGTAATCGCATGTATAGGTATCACCGACAAAGATCACCGGATTCGTGTAAACTTCCCTGCCAATATCATCCGCATAATCACCGTCGATGACGATGACCTGCGATACAGCACTGACACTGCCGCAGGAAGCGGTAAGTGTCGTTTCTCCAGCCTTAAGACCACGCAGGTACGTGCCTTCGATCACAGCAATATCCGGATCAGCAATGCTGTACGTAATTGGCGCATAGCGGGCAGTTTCCGGTTCACAATGTGCAGTGAAATATACGGAGGCGCCCTGTACATTTACAACATATTTGTTCATGAACATATGAATGACTTCAGGATCTTCATATACATTTACGGTGAAGTACAGATAGTTTGAAGAATCCCCATTCGGATATGCCTTGACAGCTCCCGTTCCGCACTTTGTCAGGGCTGTGATCCTGCCGTTTTCATCGACCTGAATTGCATCATTGTCATAGCCATGTTCATTGTTCGGCATGAAATAATCTACTTCCCATGTGACTTTGTCATACGGTCCGAAGTTATGCCGGATGATTTCCGGTGTTTTGCTTTGTCCCGGTTTCAGGTAAATCGTCATGTCCTCTGCACATTCGATCCATGGATCTCCCTGGATCTCTTCTGTTACAGTGACTGTGCATTGTGCGGTAAGTCCGTTGGATGTTTCGGCTGTAATGACTGCTGTTCCTGCAGTGTGTGCATACACAGTGCCGTCTGATTCCACCGTGGCAATTTCATCCGCATTGCTGGACCAGACGATCGATTTATCCGTCGCGTTCTCCGGCATGATAACTGCCCGGAGAATTCTGTTATCTCCCGGATGCAGCTCGATTTCGGTTTCAATCAGTTCAATGGATTCTACCGGAACAACATTCGGATCCACAACGGTTAGCGTCACGCTTCTGTCATGGTATGTGAATGTTTCACTGCCTGTCTTGACTGCCTTGATCAGGATTGCTGAAGAGTCTTCTACAATACCCGGATGGAGTATGTAGCCGAATCCTCCGCCGCCCTGGGCTTCGGCAGGTTCCATCAATGTGATCTGCTCATAGAATTTCTTTTCGAAATCCTGGCTATAAAACAGATCATTTTCCGGGAAGTTGCACGGAACAGTCCATGTGCTTTCGAAGGCAATTGACAGAGTATACGTCGAACCAAGTTCAAGCACATATTCTTCCTGTCCTGCTCCAATCTGTTCTTCCTTCTTCCAGTCATATACATTGAATGTTCTGGAATATGCATCGTATGGTTCACTGCCTTCCACTGCATGGAAGGTAAATGTCTCTGACAGTTCCGGATTTCTCTTGCTGGTTGCTGTTACTGTGATATCTCCGGTTCCAAATACATACAGGACTGCCTCATTGGTGTGTTCACCATACAGTCTGTCCAGACGTGTCTGGCTTCCGTCATCCTTTTTAATCGTCCATTCGGTTTCTGTAGAAGCATCTTCTCCGCCGTAATTGACCTGCAGGTGATACTTATAGTTCTTATATACGGTTTCCGGGACTTCGACCTTGGTCATTGTTTCCGGCACAGTTGTTTCATATACTTCGAACTCATGTTCTGCAGTAACGGTTTCATCTGCACGGGATGTCACGGTGATGACCGACTTGCCGGCGCTCCTTGGAGTGAGACTTCCATACGAATTCACTTCAAGAACAGACGGATCAGAAGATGTCACTGTAAATGCACCGAGATCAACACCGGCCGGATCGACATTCAGATACTCGATTGTCTGTACAGAGTTTGAAATATCCGGAACACGGTAATTCGCATCTTCTTTGAAACTGACAGATGCCGGTTTCTCTGTAACAGTGCAGTAGTACGAGACACTTCTGCCGTTTGTGATCGCTGCAGTAATCGTTGCATTGCCTGGCGCATGCGCTGTGGCAATACCGTTTTCATCAACGGACAGAACTGCCGGCTTATTGCTGGTAAAGGTTACCTTTTCATCCGCAAACTCGGTTTTGTCCGGGTCTGACTGTGATGAAAGTTTGTAATCGCATGTATAGGTATCACCGACGAAGATCACCGGATTCGTGTAGTCTGCCTTGCTTATTACATCCGCATAATCACCGTCGATGACAACGACCTGTGCCGCAGCACTGACACTGCCGCAGGAAGCGGTAAGTGTTGTTTCTCCGGTTTTAAGACCACGCAGGTACTTGCCTTCGACCACAGCAATTTCCGAATCTTTAATCGTAAATGTGATTGGTGCGTAAAGGGCAGTATTCGGCTGGCAATATGCACCGATATATGAAGAAGCACCCTGTACATTCACTACATACTTATCCTGATACATATGAATGGTTTCAGGCTCTTCATATACATACACGTCGAAGTACAGATAATTGTCTGTTCCATTCACATATGCTCTGACACCTCCGGCGCCGCATGTTGTCCCGGCTGTGACATTGCCGTTTTCATCGACCTGAATCGTATCATTGCCGCTGCCGCCGACCGGATTGAAATATAGTACCTCCCATGTGACGTAGTCATTCTTTCCGAAATCATGCTTAATAATTTCCAGCTTTCCGCTCTCATTCGGCTTCAGATAGATACTGTTTTCCCCTGCCGCTTCGATCCATGGATTTGTCTCTTCCATTACAGTGACCGTGCACTGTGCGGTAAGTCCGTTGGATGTTTCGGCTGTAATGACGGCTGTTCCTGCAGCGTGTGCATAGACGGTGCCGTCCGGTTCAATCGTGGCGATATCTTCTGCGCTGCTCCACCAGACAAGTGATTTGTCCGTTGCATTCTCCGGCAGAATGACTGTCTGGAGAATTCTGTTATCTCCCGGATACAGTTCAACTTCTGACGGAATCAATGTAATGGATTCCACAGGAATCACATTTGGATCGACAACCGTCAGGGTGACACTCTTGCCATGGTATGTGAATGTTTCGCTGCCTGCCTTGACTGCCTTGATCAGGATTGCTGCAGAGCCTTCAACAATACCCGGATAGAGTATGTAGCCGAATCCTCCTCCGCCCTGGGCTTCTGCAGGTTCCATCAATGTGATCTGCTCATAGAATTCCTGTTCGAACTCCTGCGAAAAATACAAATCATTTTCCGGGAAGTTGCACGGAACAGTCCAGGTGCTTTCAAAGTTGATTGACAGAGAATAGGATGAACCAAGTTCAAGTACATATTCTTCCTGACCTGCTCCGATATGTTCCTGCGTCTTCCAGTCAAATACATTGAATGTTCTGGAATATGCATCGTATGGCTCACTGCCTTCCACTGCATTGAAGGTAAACGTATGCGATATTTCAGAATTCTTTCTGCTTGTGGCAGTAACACTGACTTCTCCGGTTCCAAATACATACAGGATTGCCTCATTGCCGTTTTTTCCGGAATATCTGTCGATTCGGAATGCACTGGTGTTATCCGTTTTCAGCGTCCAGTCCGTTGTCGGATCTGCACCGGTATCGTAGTCTACCTGGAGGTGGTATTTGTAGTTCTTGTATACGGTCTCTGGATATTCCGGTGCCGTAATGGATGTCGGTGCCGGTGCCTCATAAACAGTAAACTCATGTACAGCAGTAACCGTAGGATCTGCTTTGGAGGTCAATGTAATCTCCGTTGTACCTGTACCATTTATGTGGCAGCTGCCATTCTGATAAGGATAGATGACCGATGTATTGGATGAGGTGATCGTAAATACACGCAGGTCAATTACCTCCGGTAAAGTCGTTATATACTCCTTCAGATCAAACGAATACGCATACTTTGGAATCCTGTAATCTGCATCATCACGGAATTCGACGGATTCTGCCGGATCACTGACTGTGAAGTACCATACCGCCTTGTCACCATTTGTGATTGTCGCTGTGACTTCAGCTTTTCCGGCAGACAGCGCAGTCACTGTCTCATCGTCATTGAGCTGCAGGACAGATGGATCACTGACTGTAAACGTGACATGTTCATCCGCAAACTCCGTTTGTGTACTATCCACATACGAGTTCAATTCATACTCCGGAGTATAGTTTTCTCCTGTCAGCAGGAATGGCGAAATACTCGGTGCAGTCCTGCCGTCTTCCAAACCGGTGATTTCGTCCGCATAGTCGCCTTCGATTACTACTGCTGTCATAGTATCTGAAAGCCCTGCCGCACGAATCGTGATGGTTGCTGTACCGGCTTTCAGCCAATCAACGTCTATATTTCCTTTTTCAGCAGAATTGATTCGAACGACGGAAGGATCACTGACCTCTGTCTCGATTGGATACAGCATTGCTTCATACGGCTTATAAAGGTATTGGAGATTTGACGGATGACCGGCAATACCAATGACCTCGGATTTATTGAATGCCAGACTTGTCGGCTCTTCTACTTTCATGACTTCGATTTCACAATCAGCCGTGCCGCCAGTCTCTTCTGCTGTTGCTGTGATCGTTGCCGTTCCTTCACCAACACCGGTCACAAGGCCATTGCTGTCAACTGTTGCTATGCTTTCATCACTGCTGGACCATGTAACTTTTTTATTCGTTGCATTTTCCGGTTCGAAGTAAACATCCAACTGATATTGTGAACCGACGCCCACCTCTGCATAACGCTGGCCCAGATAAATATAACTGAGCGGAACTTCTTCCATAGCTGCAGAGATCACGAAAGTACCAAATCCATTCGGATCATAGAACTCCACAATACCGTCCTGTACGCTTCCTGTATAATCGTACACTTCTCCGTTTTCCTTGCTGTGGGTAATCGAAACGCTGTCATATCCCTCAAAGAAAGTGCCAAGCGGAATCTTTAAATTAACAGGATCTGCAACTTCCAGAGTGTTCTCAGCAAGTATGGATCCGACCAGGTTTCCTTCAGAATCCATTGCAAGCAGATAATACATTGGAGTGATATTCAGCGTGATCTCTGCTGAATTCTCCTCTTTCCTCTGGCTGCCGGCTTCTGCATGCAGATAGGCACGGATCACAAAATATGCAGCATTTTCCGGCAGAGTGTAATCTGCAGTGATTGCATCGGCATCGATCGCTGCCAGCAGTGCATCACCGGCACCAAGATCGCCGCCGTCTGCCAGAACATCAAAAATATACTGCTCGACTGTATCATCTGTGCTGACGACGACTGCACCGACCTCTACCTGTGTTTCTATGGCTTTTACCGTAATTGTCACTGTTTTGCCGCGGTATGTGAATGTTTCACTGCCTGCTGTAACCGGCTCAAAATAAACATTGACGGACTGTGTCACAGCATCCGGAGTCAGTGTATATTCAAACGCTGCAGCGCCTTTGGGATAACGGCGTTCAACGATACTGATCTGTTCATAGAATGCATCAGTAAAGGCAGTCTGCTCATAGTAGTCATTGTCCGGCGTACTGCACGGCACGGTCCACTCACTGTCATATTGAAGTACCAGACTGTATCGTTTCCCGGCTTCCAGAATATATTCTTCATTGACCTGTTCAAGTTCTTCTCCAGCGAAAGTATCATACGCACTGAAGACAGCAGAATACTCCTCTTCTGCTTCTTCGCCTTCCTCCGAAGTAAATGAGAATGTATGCGAAAGATCCGGGTTCAGATCACTTGTTGCTGTTACGGAAACATCACCGGTACCGTATACATATAAAACAGCCTGGTTTGCGTTTTCCCCTTCCATCTGTTCCAGATGGAATTTCGTTTCGTCATCTGCACTGACCTGCCACTGTGTAGAAGGATCTGCATCTGCCGGTGCATAATCCACTTTCAGCAGATACTGATAGTTCGGATGCAGCGTCGAAGGAAGATCTGCTGCAGAGATGGATGACGGCGCTGTTACGGGATCCGGTGTTGGCTCCGGGGTCGGCACTGGGGTTGGTTCCGGTGTCGGTTCCGGTGTTGGCTCAGGTGTCGGCTCTGGTGTTGGCTCCGGAGTCGGCACTGGTGTTCCGTCGTAGTTAAATGTGATATTCGCTCCTGTCAGATCCTCATTTCTGCTGCCAAAAGTAATGGCATTCCACTCTTCTTCAGAACCTTCATAGTAAACGTTTTTAACGTAGCCTTCAAAGAATGCACTTGATCCGACAGAAGTCAGTGTTTTTGGAATATAGATTTCTTCGATCTGGCTGCCGTAAAATGCCATGCCACCAATGGCAGTGACAGAACTGCCGAGATCGATCTTTGCCAGTGAAGAGCAGTGCGAGAATGCCTGGTATCCGATCGTTGTGACCGAATCCGGAATCGTTACTTCCTGCATCTTCCAGCATCCATAGAACATGTTTTCAGGGATCTCCGTATACCAGTCCGGTATTTTTACACCGGTCATTTTTGCCAAGTTGAGTGCACCATCATCAACTGTCTGTACTGTATCCGGAATTGTAAAAAACTCTTCTCTTCCGGCTGGATAGACAATGATCTCCGTCAGATCCTTGTTCAGAATTGCACCATCATGCAGTGTGAAATACGGAGAATCTCCTGCCAGAATAAATTCCTTCAGATTTGAACACATGTAGAATCCAAAAGCAGTGAGTGACCGAACACTGGCCGGAATTGTAACAGAAGTCAGTCCGGTATTATTGTTGAACGTTCCGTCCTTTATGGCAGTGACCGGGTATCCCTCGATCGTGTCGGGAATGACTGCATCACCTTCACCATTCCAGCCGGTGATCGTCACTTCCGAATCCTGGATCTCATAAGTAAAAGATCCGTCGGATGGCTGCGTTTCATCGGATTCCGCATATGCCTGTACAGGCATGACGGAAACCATCATCAGCAGCGAAAGCATCACTGAAAGCAGTTTCTTCATACTTCCTCCCCCCAACATTGTGTTTTTCATGATTGTTGTATGAAATCGATACCTATATTATAAGTGACATAACCGAAAGATGTATGCCAAATACGCATGAAAAAAGACCGGATCAGTATGAACTGATCCGATCCTGCTTACATATACGTGACAGTTTCGGATAATGGTTTGCGGCTGCCGTGGTTGGCTAACGGTCCCGTGGCTTCTGCAGCATATCCCAGATCCATGAACATGAGTACTTCTTCCTGTTCTTTCAGGCCCAGGATCTCTCTTGCCTTATCCGGATCAAAGAAGTTGATCCAGCAGCTGTCCAGTCCTTCATCACATGCCGCAAGTATCATGTGTGTGGCAATGATCGAAGCATCTTCGGCTCCGGAGTCACGCTTTCCGCCCGGATAGGTGAATACGTTTGTACTGTCCCATGTAACTGCAAGCACGACCGGTGCGCCATAGCGGCATGGTGTAATGGCATCCGCCTTGGCAAGTGCTTCTTCCGTCTGCAGTACATAGATATGGTGCTCCTGCAGGTTTTTGGCTGTCGGTGCAAGTCTTCCTGCTTCCAGCACAGCGGTCAGTTTTTCCGGTTCGACCGGTACATCGCTGTATTTTTTGCAGGAATAGCGCTTTGTAATAACATCTTTGAATTCCATTGTTTCCTCCTGTATTTCTGTATGTTTACTGTTTCGAGCAAGACGGTGCGGATTCCATATATTCCCGTATTGCAAGCATACGCTGGCTCTGTGGTACGCCGAATGGGCAGCGTGCGTCGCAGTGTCCGCACTGGATGCAGTCGGATGCATTAACTGCAAGTGTGCGGTAGTGCTCTACCGCAAGTCCATCCCCTGCCAAAGCCAGATCATAGTATTTATTGACAAGGCCGATATCAATGCCCATGGGACATGGCTTGCAATGGTTGCAATACACGCATCTGCCGCGTGTTTCTGCATGTTCATAGGATGCAATCACGGAGTAATCCGTTTCTTCATCACTCTTATCATAATACGAAAGGATGTCCTGTACCTGCGTGATGCTCTTCATACCCGGCAGCGCCGTCAGTACACCTGGCTGATCCAGCACATAACGAAGACACTGGTGCACAGTGAGTGCCTTGCCAAAGGGTGATGTCTTTGCGTCAAGAAGCTGTCCGCCGGATAACGGCTTCATTACGGAAATGCCGATGCCGTCCTTCTCACAGCGTAAGAACACCTGTCTTCTTTCTTCCCATTCCCCATAGGCATATTCCCCCTGACCACGGTCATAGCCGGGATTTACGGAGAACATTAACATGTCCACATCTGCTTCATCCAGGATCTGCAGGATGACTGCGGGCGTATGCGAAGAAACGCCGATATGTTTTACGATGCCTTTCTTTTTCAGATCCAGGATATAATCATAGACACCATTTTTCTTATAGGTTTCCCAGTCAGAGAGTTCATCCTGGCAATGAATGAACCCATAGTCGATATAATCCGTACGCAACTGCTTTAACTGCCACTGTACGGATGCTTTGATCGTATCCAGATCAAGCGACCAGCCATAATCACCGGATGTATAATCGGCACCGAAATGGATCTGGTAATAGAAATGTTCGCGCACATCGTGCAGTGCTTCGCCATAGATGGCAAAGGCCGCCGCATTCCCCGCTGCCATGTCGAAATAATTGATGCCGCCGTCATACGCAGCCCGTACGGTCCGTACGGCTTCTTCGTGTTCCGCTTCGGCGATATAGGAAGATCCCATGCCGATCTCACTGATGCGGTCCCCTGTTTTCCGGTTTATTCTGTATTTCATAAGTAAATTTATCTCTCCTTTCATTGCTAACAATTGAAGTAAACTCCTCCAAGAACCGTACGTGCAGTTTTCCCGCCTACGCTTAAACCTGACCTCACGGCTTGGGCTCCAAGGCTGGATACCGGCTCCTCGCTACGGATTACCGGGTCGGGAGTTTCACCCGACTATATTGAATGCACCGAACTGGCGCACCATGAGCCCCTCCTCATATTGTCATATTGAAAAAATACAGACATATGTCGATATATAAATTATATCCTATTCATTACCATAATACATATTCATTAGAGCATCGAAAAAGACCGGATCTGCACGATCCGGCCGGTTAATACATATTGCTTCGGGGTCAGTCCTTCTGGTGTACATCCACCTGCGGGAACGGGATCTCGATGCCTTTTTCGCGGAACAGCAGGAATATATCCCGGTTCAGCTGGCGCTTTGCCTTGAATATATCCTCTTCTTTCACTTCGGCGATAACTTTCAGGATCACGCCGCTGTCTGCCATCTCCTCGATACCAAGGTATTTCGGTTCGGAAAGATACAGATCGGAGTGCTCTTTCAGCATCTTCGGAAGGCCTTCTTTCATGACGGCTTCCAGATACGGGATGTCTGTGCCGTACGATACAGAGACAACGCACGCTGCCTTGGAGACATTGCGCGAACGGTTCTGCAGATTGCGGATATCGGAGTTGTTCACGATCTTGAGGTTTCCGCCGGCGTCTTCGATCACGGTCGTGCGCACGCCGATGCTGCGGACGGTACCGCGGAAGTCATCCAGTATGATGATGTCCCCGATCCCGTACTGTCCTTCAAAGATGATGAAGAAGCCGGTAATGATGTCTTCGATCAGACTCTGTGATCCGAATCCCAGGATCAGTCCGAGAATTCCGATTCCGGCCAGGACCGTGCCGGTCTGTACGCCGAGGATCGTCAGTCCCCAGATCACTGCAAAGATCCATGCGACATATTTTAGAAGCCCGGTGATCATCGTTGTCACGGTGCGGGAATGCGCACTGTGTCTGCCGATGTATTCCAGGATCAGCCGGATGATCGTATAGCAGACATATACAGCCAGCGCTGCAAGCAGTACCGTCAGGATATGTGCCAGTGTGATCTTCCCGCTTCTCTGTATGAGCATATACGACTTTTCCAGTTCCTTCAGCGACTGCTTCGTTGCCGCCGGAAGCGGCAGGATGTCCGGGTTGGCCAGCAGAAGGATCAGCAGGATCGAAATGGCGAGAAGAATAAGTGACTTTTTCTGTTTCATGAGCGTTCTCCTTTATTATTCGACCGTAAAGTCGATATAGCCTGAATCGGTCCAGGCATTATTTCCGTCCGGATCGCAGTTCAGATCATAACTGATGCGGTAATCACCTGCCGGCAGGGTTTCCGAAGGCCGGTATACGATGTTCAGCCGTGCATCGCCGCAGTCTTCCATCCACGCATTGTAGCTGACAAGCGTACCGGACAGTGTATTTCCGGAATTCCGGTCCGTCAGACGAACATTTCTGACTTCGATCATAGCTCCCGGATCGTCCAGACCATCCCAGACCGGACATTCTCCGGCAATGAGATTATTCTCACTGTCATGGCTGCCCTGTCCCGGCAGACAGTAGCTGCCGTATCCGACATGGAAAGCTTTCGAGTCCCATTGATCCGACGTGCCATCCGGGTAGGTATATGTGATCTGGATATAGCATCTGCCGTACAGGATGCTGTTTCCCATCCACATATTCTGCAGGTCAGCGATATTTGCGCAGTGCACAACTTCATTCCAGGAATCTCCGCCGCTGTATTCGGCCGTCGCAATCGTCGCAATACCTGAGGAACTCAGGCTTCTGACTGTTGCTGTGGCAGTACCGCCTTTCAGATCATTCAGCTGGGTATTCCACCGGATCTGCGGGGGCGTTCCATCGGGCTGGTTGAACGGCATCACCAGCGTAAATACCGGCGCGGTATGTGTCTCTGATGCTTCTGTGATATTCAGATTCGCAATGGTATTGTCTGTCCAGTAGTTTCCGGGATCGGTATCGATCGACGTATCGATGGAAAGTGTATATTCGCCGACAGAAAGCGCTTCTTCTGTGCGGACGATCACCCGCAGCCAGGCATTGCCGTCTGTGTCTTTCCAGCCGGTCAGACTGACGAGTTCCGGTACAACGTGCATACCCATTGTATAGTTCGTCAGTTCCCATCCATCCAGGGTGATCTGTGTCGGATCCAGTGTTTCCCATACCGGGAACTCTGCTACGATCGACCGGTCGGCGGCACTGTAGGACGCTTCTCCAAAGTCCATATAGCTTCCGGAACAGATGTGGAACGGGTCAGAAGACCACTTTCCTGTCTCTTTGTCCGGATAGGTATAATCAACTGTCAGTCTGCCGTAATCGTAGAGGATGTTTCCGCCTCTCCATTTCACACTGGCAGGACCATATTCATCGTAGTGAAGATAGCTGTCTTCTTCCGCCCATACATCTGTACCGCTGTAGACAGTATCATAGTCTTCCTGAGCCCGGACAAAACTGCCGTCCGTATCCTGACGTTCCATATATGCCGAAGCACTGCCGCCTTTCAGGTCATTCAGGTTGCTTGTGAATGTGATGCTGGGACCGAACTCCTGACCGGACTGTGCATTGACCGGCATCAGAACTTCAAACACAGGTGCAATATGTTCCGGCACCGGGGTCGGCGTAGGTGTAGGAGTTGGTGTTGGTGTAGGAGTTGGTGTTGGCGTTGGGGTTGGAGTTGGTGTCGGTGTTGGCGTTGGGGTTGGTGTTGGCGTTGGGGTTGGAGTTGGTGTTGGTGTTGGCGTGGGAGTCGGGGTCGGTCCCGGCCGCGGTGTGGGAGTCGGCGTTGGCCCCGGGCTTGGTGTCGGCGTTGGTCCCGGGCTTGGTGTCGGTGTCGGACCAGGCGTAGGTGTCGGCCTCGGCGTCGGGGTCGGCGATGGTGACGGAGCCGGTGTTATGGTTGGCTCCGGAGTCGGTTCAATTGTCGGCTGCGGGGTTGGATCCGGCAATGGTCCCGGAGGCACCGGATCCGGACCGGGAGGCGACGGCGGCAGAATGAAAAAGCGGAAAACAAACAGCGCAGCCGCAAGAAAAGGCAGCCACCCCAGTCCGGTGTGATGCCTGCCGCCTTTTACCGGTTCATACGGCTCTGCAAATTCCGGGTATCTGTCATCTATTTCGCGCATTTTCCGCTCATTTCTCCCGTACAGGTAATTTCATATTAGCATATATGCAGACCCGGATAGATGACTGCATTTCGTTATGAAATCATAAATCTTACAGAAAAACCGGATATGTAACAATCCGGTCTTTGCAGTGAATTATTCCGGTTTTGCAGGCGGCTCGCCATTCTCACCATCGGGTTTTGCCGGTGGCTCACCGTTCTCACCGCCTGGCATTTCCGGCGGCTGGCCATCCGGCATCCCGCCCTGTCCGCCTGCGGAAGAATAGACAGCTTCAATGGCAGTACCGGTGGACGCCTGTCCTTCGGTATATGCAACGCCGTTAACATACAGGGTGTATCCGTTCAGATCGATGGAATCCGCATCACAGGTCAGGGATGTGATATAGGCATCTCCTGTTAATACCCATTTGGCACCATCGCTCAGTTCCACATAGACTTCTCCTGCTTCACCATCACTGTTGATCGTGCCGGTGAAGACGGAGCCGTTTGTCAGAATCAGATTGAGACTGGAGACATCATCGACGATCATATCACCGTCGATTTCCTGGGCAGACGCCGTGAGAGTGACCTGGCCGCCGTTGCTGCCGTCAGTGCCCCATCCGGCTGCCTCCGCACGTAAGAAGATACCGTCTGCGTCTTCATTGACGATCGAAGCACCGTTCAGATTGATCTCTGCAACTGTGTTTGTGACGAAGAAGATATCACCGTTGACGTTTGTCAGTGTGCCGCCGTTCATGGTGAAGGATGCCAGTCCTTCATCCGCATCGCCGGACATGGACTGATAGATCATGACTGCCTGGTAGGTATCGGATTTATCGCTGTTTTTGCTGTTATTGTCCGCCTGCAGCGTGACATTGTTAAGAGTAACGGAGTTCTGTCCTTCAACAACAACGCCCTGGGCAGAAGTCGATATCAGCTTTGCATCATTTACTGTGATATCTGCGGTGGAATAGATGGCCGGGGAGCCCTTGCCTTCTGCGGTATAGGAACCGCCGGTCACAGTGACTGTACCGCCGCCCCGGTCAGAGCGGATCGCCGCGGAAGAATTGCCGGTCGTATGGACATTCAGGTTTTCTGCGATCATTGTGCCGCCGCCGGTCGTCATAAGGCCGCCGGAGCAGTTACCGCTGGTCGTAATCACGGAATTCTTTACGGTTACCTTGGTCCCTTCACCATAGCTGAATACCGCATTGGCATGGGTGCCGTTTGTTTCGATGACAGCATCGCTGATCGTTAATGATGCACTGTTTTCGGCATATACCGCACTGTTTTCACCATAGAAGTCTGCCTCATCGCCATCGGCTTCTCCGCTTTTGACAATTTTGACATTATAGTATTCACCCGTTGTGCCGCTTTCGGAAATGACATGTTCCCCATCGGCTGTATTTTCCAGCGTCTCACTGATACTGATCGATTCAGCCGTCGGGACTGATGTATCACTGGTTGTGATGGTTTCTGTTTCCGCAGCTGTTTCTGTTGTTTCTTCTGCAGAAGCTGCAGATGATGCGGCTTGTGAAGCAGTGCATCCCAATAACGAAGCACTGACGGATATTGCAAGCATTGCTCTGGTCCACTGTTTTTTCATATCTCATATTCCTCCTTGGAATGACCATAGGATAGAGTGCGAATATGAATTCTCTGTGAACGCTGTCTGTAAAGTAAAAGAAAAAAGCTCCGAAGAGCTTTTCACATATCGTATTCCCCGTATTCACAGCCGATATGATCTGCTGTGATCAGATCGACGAGCACCGGACCGTCTGCTGTTTTTTCATACAGGCGGATCGTTCCGCTGCCAGTGCCGCCGTTCCATAAACGGTTATGCTGTTTCGTGCCGTCAGGTGCCTCATAATTGATCCACAGCATGTCTTCTTTCCTGCAGGTCACATCTGTCTCCATAATGGCATGGATATTCTCCTGGCGTACGGTCCAGTGTACATCCTCTTCTCTTTCTTCAAAAGAGAAGGATGTCTTTACATGAAGGTGGAGCTTTGAAAAGTTGAAGTCATACTCCTTTCCTTCGTAATACAGCACACCAAGCAGTCTGCGGTCCAGAGGCACAAAGTAGATCTTGGGTCTTCCGCCGCCGATGTCGAAGACACTGTTATCCAGCTTCTTCTGCAGCTTTGTACTGTAAAGGGAATTGGAAGACAGCCAGACCCATGGACTGGTGAAATCTCTTCCCCAGTTCTTATCTGCATAGCCATAGCAGGTATCCGGTGTGACATCATATACTTCATCGTTCCAGATGACGGTGCCGCTGTAGGATGTTTTCATACCTTCCGCATGCCAGTACATGGCAAAGGCTTCTGCATCCCGCATTGGCTTCGATGCGCCATAACCGACATTAAAGGCAATCTTTTTATCGACTGCCAGTTCCCATGACATCCTGCCGGCATCGCACATCCATTCCGGATGTGCTTCTGCTTCTTCCGGTGTAATGGAGATACTGCCTTTGAGCAGTGCTTCCGAAGCAAGACAATCTCCTGCTTCTATGCGATATGGTGCAGCTTTGTGCATGGAAACATCATTCCAGCCGAAAAAGCGGTGCAGCTGGGCAGCGTCTTTGCCCCAGCTTCCGGCTTTGACCATGAGATAGGATGGTTTTCTGCCGTCCTTCTGATTGGCAGGCAGCTGTCCCAGTATCGGATCTTTTTCACCCAGTGCAGGATTGCAGGTAAAGAATTCGATGAAGAATGCTTTTTCTTTTCCTGTCTTCTGACTGATTCCGGTGAAGGAATGCCACCACCAGTCATATCCCTGATGTGCAAGCGGGCCTTTCAGCATGGATGCATCACGGGAAAGATCATGATGGTTGAACATGATCAGCCTTCTTCTGCCAGACGCTGTACCATGTCATACATGGCTTTGGCACTGTTGAAATTGGCCGGAACGATCTCAGATGCCGGAATAGAAATATCAAATGTATCATTCAGGGAAGCAATGATCTGCAAAAGATCAAAGCTGTCCAGAATTCCGTCATCGATCAGTCTTGTTTCGTTTTCAAAATCAACATCATCTTTTACGTCCTGCAGGACTTCCATTAATTCTTCCATGTTATTCCTCCTCTTCTGTGATATGAAACCTGTATGTCTGTGTCATGTGACGCACAAGCCGGCATGTAGTTTCTTCTTTGAGCACCACTGCCGGCAATTCACGGCTCAGCAGCAGCGCCGGTCCTTCGCACATGGAATAGGCACCGGTATTGCGGAAAGCTAGCACATCCCTTTCGGCGACTCTTGGCAGATCGATGGAGCGCACCATGACATCGGATGTTGTGCATAATGCACCGCAGATGCAGATGTTTTCTGTTTCCTGTGCATCATTCAGGACATCGATGACCGGTTTCTTCATGCCCATCATCTGTCCGTCATACTGCATCTGGTGCATGCCGCCGTCCGTGAGCACCAGTGTGCCGTTGTTGATCATTTTGCGGTCCATGATGCGGGTAAGATACGTTCCGCACGATGCCGCAAAGAAGCGGCCTGCTTCCGTGGTCACCTCTACGCCGTCTTTGAAGTCCGCCAGCAGATCGCTTAATGCGGCCAATGGCTTCAGGGGATCACTGAAGTCTTCATCCTGAAACAGTGCGACCGGCATTCCGCCGCCGTATTCCAGTTTGCTTAATACGACACCATACTCGTTTTCAATGCGGTCATACAGCTGGCGCAGGCTTTCGAGTTCCTTGCGCTTGCGTTCGCTTTTCTTCTGCATCGTTCCGGCAAAGTAGTGAATGCCCTGGATGTTCAGATGCGGATAGTCATTCCGTGTTTTGATCAGATGCAGTACATCTTCTTCGCACATGCCAAACTGCGATCCTGCCGTCTTGCGCAATAATACTTCCAGTGAGCATTCATGGCGCGAAGCACAGGCTTCCAGCATTGTCATATGACGGATGCTTTCGGCTGTATAGTGTGTGACGCCATAGCCGATCGCACGTTCGATCATGTCTTCGGTCTTGACCACACCGGATAACAGGATCTGATCGGGATCGATCTTTGAAGCAATGCAGATCTCCAGTTCACCCGGACTGCACACTTCCAATGCATCCACAAGGCTGCTCATGCATCTGGTGAGAAACGGGTTGGCTTTGATCGAATAGCAGATGCGATAGCGCCCCTGTGTCAGATTCCGTATGTTCTGTACATGCGCTTTCAGCACATCAAGATCATAGACATAGCATGGTGTGCCGTATGTATCGGCAATGGTTTTCAGTACTGCTTTATCACTCATGCAAGCCCTGCCTCCTTCTTGAGCGCATTGCGGTCGATCTTGCCGTTTTTATTTAACGGCAGATAATCTTTCTGGGTAATTTTGGACGGGCACATGTAGGCCGGCAGAACCGTCTTCAGGCGTGTGCCGAGCGTCTTTGCGTCCGTTTCTCCGGAATAATACAGCAGGATGCGCTTCTTTTTCTCATCATACAGGCATACAGCCTGTACAGCACCGGCTTCTTTCTGCACAAGCATTTCGATCTCACCCAGTTCGATCCGGTGGCCAAGATGCTTGATCTGGTGGTCCTTGCGGCCGCGGTAGACCAGTTCACCGTTTTCATTGTAATACCCAAGATCCCCGGTCCGATAGATTCTTTCTTCATAATCGCTGTTGCAGGGATTCTTTACAAAGGCTGCTTCTGTCGCATGCGCATCACGCCAATAGCCAAGCGCAAGGCATGTGCCGGCAACGCAGATCTCTCCGTCTTTGTCCGCTTCTTCCACCAGTGCATCGTTTTCATCCAGCAGGAAGACACGTTCGTTATCAAACGGACGTCCGATCGGGATCACGCCGGAAGCCATGTCATCGTCATTGACTTCATGCCATGTGCAGTTGCAGGTGATTTCCGTCGGTCCGTAGAGATTGATATAGCGGACATCCGGAAGATATTTCTTCCATTTGCTCAGATGCTTCACCGGCATGATTTCCCCAGAGAACAATACCATGCGCACAGTTTCCGGTGTTTTGTAATCCAGTCCGTTCATGATCGATACAAAGCACAGCGCACTGACTGCCCATGTCAATACCGTGACATGACGCTCGTATAACAGATCCATAAGGTCTGCCGGCTTGGAGAAATAGGCCCGCGGTATCATCTGCATATGTGCGCCGCAGTACAGCATCGTAAAGATATCCTTGACCGATACATCAAAGTCAAACGGTGCCTGGTTGCCAAGGATATCATCACCCGTAATGCCGAATGTGCTGACAAAGCGCGGAATGAAATCAATAACACTGCGGTGGGATACGGCGACTCCCTTCGGGATGCCGGTGGAACCGCTGGTGAAATTGACATAGAGCGGATCGGTATCCTGCGCCTGCATGCGTACCTGTGCCAGGATTTCTTCTTCAATCTCTGTCTGTTCAAGAATATCTTCCAGCATATATAACGGCATGCCGGCAAAGCGCTGCTCTGCTTCTTCGCGATGCTCCCCGTCGCTCAGAATGCATACCGGCTGCAGTTTTTCCAGCATCCTTTCCATGCGCTCTTTCGGCTGCCGTGTATCGAGAAGACAATAGAAGCCTCCGGCATACACAGCGCCAAGCATTCCGCATAATACATCGGTGCTTTTTTCCGCAAAGATGGCGACTGGCTTTCCTTTGCGCACACCTGCATGATAGAGAAACGTACCGGCTTTCTGCGCACGGTCACGCAGCTGCACAAAGGACAGCGTATGTTCAATATCACTCGCTGATGGGGCATCCCCTTTCACAAGGGCAGATGCCTCCAGCCATTCCAGTATATTTTTCATTTCTGCCTCCCATCAGAATCCGGCATACATCATATCGATGGCACGGAAATTCGGACCATAGGCCGCAAACAGCAGTACATAGGCAATCGCCGCATACCAGAAGCACCAGCGTACCGGCTCCGGCAGTTTTTCCAGCTTTGCCCGGATGGAGATCTTCTTCTCCTTGCAGATACTGACGGCGATCACAATGCCGAATGAGAAGAAGATAATCATATAATCGGTCAGTCCCGGTCCCAGCATCGACCATTCATTGAGCAGTACTTCCGGACGGAAGTTCACAAAGATGGACTTCATCATGGTAAATGCCGTTTCCACACTGGGTGCCATGAAATACAGTTCACCCACCCCGACCAGAATGCACAGTTTGATAAAGCGGAAGATGCGGAACCAGAGTGCATTCTCATTGATATGCTTTTTGATCCAGTCTTCCAGCAGTACTTCAATAAAGATCAATACAAAGTAGTAGAGACCATACCCGACATACGTCCAGGATGGACCGTGCCAGATGCCGCTGGTCAGCCAGACGCATAACAATGCGATCATTGGTCCGACATAGCGGGCAGCCTTCTTTCCAAAGACTTTCTGCACATGCTTTGTCAATGTACGCACCGGTTTGGACAGCGATACCGGATAGAAGATATACGTACGCAGGAAGGCGCCGAGCGTAATATGCCAGCGTCTCCAGAAATCACCGGCATTTTTGGCAAAGAACGGCTGGCGGAAATTCTCGGTCAGCGGGATGCCGAAGATCTGCGCTGTGCCGATTGCAATGTCGATCGTACCGGAGAAGTCCGCATACAGCTGTATGGTGCAGAAGATCATTGCCGCAAGACTCATGGAGCCGACGGTGCTGTATGTGTCATAGAACGAACTCATTGCCGGAGCGATATGGTCCGCAATGACAGTCTTTTTCATCAATCCCCATAAGATGCGCTGATAGCCATGGGTCAGATTGATATAGGTGACCGGTGTGCCGGCAAACAGTGTCCCGGATACATCCGCAAAGCGTACAATCGGTCCTTCTGCCAGCGTCGGGAAGAATCCCAGATACAGCAGAAGATGGAAGTACGATGGTGCCGGTTCGATCTTGCCGTCACTGATATCACATAAATAGGAAATCGCCTGCAGGGTGAAATACGAGATGCCGATCGGTACGGTGATCTGTTTCCACTTCCATGCACTGCCGAAGAATGTACTGCCGAAGAAATTTGTATATTTCAATACCGCAAGAAGCACGACAGCCGCAAGCACCGCAATGGTCAGGATCTGCCGCTTCTTCTTTTTAAATGCCTTGCGGTCTGCCCCTTTGGGTGCCTTTTTCATCTTTGCCAGGGTATTGCCGCCAAACCATGCAATGGCTGCCGTCACAAGCACCCACGCTGCCGCAAATTTGCTCCAGAGTACAAAGAATACCGCACTGCCCCCTAACAGCACATACCAGCGTCTGTTTGGCGGGATGATGCTGTACAGGCAGATAACGATGGGCAGGAAGAATGCAAAATAACCTATGGAGTGGTAGTTCATTCTGCACCTCCATAGAGTCCTGTTTCATTCAGGGCATCTTTCCAGCTGTCATATGCAGCGTCGCCTCTGTGATCCGTGAGATCATAGTTTTCTTTCAGATATGTGCCAAGCCATGCACAGACTTTGATCGTACCGCCAAAGCTCAGATGGTTGCCTGCATCTGCAGTATCCTGCGTCCAGTCCATTCCCAGTTCATCATTCTTTTCATTCAGATCGATATAGGGAACACCATGGGAAGAAGCCCATGCCTGTACCGTATTGTGCTTGGGATAATCCCAGTATGCCGGTGCCGGCACACTTACCAGAAGAAGCTCTATGCCCTTTTCTTCACACAGTTTATACAGTTTCTCCAGATTTTCTTCCGCGTGCGGACCAAACGGATGGATCGGGGAATCTTTATCTCCCATATAATGGGCATCCCCTTCCCACGCACGTATATTTGTCTTCAGCCAGAAGCCCTTGAGGGCATCGCTCTTGCGCACCGTTCCAAAGGAAACAGTACGCGGCTTGAGCAGCCGGTATGCCTGGTGATAGTGGATGATCGGGAACCATTCTTCTGCTTTGGCAAGCCATGGATCATCGCTGTACAGTCCGTTATCCAGAAACAGACAGCTCGCTTCCAGAACCATGACCTGGATATCATGCTTTTTCAAAGCCTGTACAAGAAGCGCATATGTATCCGGCAGGATCTGGGCCGGATTGCCGATATTAAACGAGGAGATACCCTGTTCTTTAAAAAACTGCAGCGGTGAGAAGCCGTCGCTGGCCTCACTGTCACCTGCAAACAGCACGTCTACCGTGCCTTCTTTTTCACCATTCAGATTTTCCAGTGTTCGTACATATTGCGGAAGATTGTAGACATCGTTGTCTTTTGGACGCACTATTGCTGAAGCAACGTTCAGAAGAACAGCCAGTCCGCATAAAAACCCCACAATTCTATACAGATTCGTTCTTTTTTCTGTCATTGTTGTTTACTCCATTGTTTAATGATACCAATGGTTTTCAATGCATTCAACCAAACTTCCGGTTTCTTATGAAATACTCAGTTTATTGTCAGAAATAAAAATGGCAATGTCTGAGCATTACCATTCGATTACTTCTGCTTCAAGATGCCGTGCGATATCCTTTCGTGTTTCTCTGCATTCATTGGGATGCAGTTTTGCGGAATGAAACAGCAGCCCAAACAATGCGCTCTCCCCAAAAGGCAGCACCATCCGGATCATGGACTGCGGGAAGACAAAGTGTGTGCCGTATTTGTAGCAAAGCGGTACAAAGCGGGCCTTGCCTCTTTGTTTCATGCGCGCTTCCATGCGGCGGATATACCGGCATGTGTCCCAGAGGGAATCGTCCTCTGCACCGATGCAGATGATGGTCCCGTGAATGCGCTCGATTTGGATCATTTCCTCTTCCGTCAGCGGATGAATGCGCTCGGATTCATCAAAGAGATGTCTGGATGAGATCTTGTCTTTGCGCTGTTTTGCATCTTTTTCGATCTCATGCCAGTAGTCGGGATGTTTATACGCATAGGGAAGATATGCAAGCGGTTTGCCGTTCCATGTGAGGGTGGATTCCCCTTCTGCAGGTCTTTCCTCGCATCCATCCAGTCCATCCCGGATAAATCCCTGCATGATGAAATCACATGGTGTTAATGCAATGGTCAAAGTAATATCCGGATAATACGACGCGGCGCACAAGGCCAGCATGCCGGTCGTTGAAGCACCGACGATGCCGATCTTTTCCATGCCTTTTTCCTTCATGACCGCGATGGCTTTGCCAATGCGCTCCAGCGGATAACTGTGATAGCTGTAGTCTTTTTTATCCGCGGACATTGCCATGACCGCAATGCCGTACTGATGCAGCCACCTAACACCCGTTTGGGCCATCAGATCGTCGGAGCTGTCTCCCAGCATCACGATCATTCCCTTCTTTGTCTGCCGGTTTAACGGATACCAGCAACCGTAAAAGCCATCGTGTTCCACACTGTAATAATCCTGTTTCATTGTGTTTCCTTTCTGCTCAGGCGGTAATCGCAATATGGTGCCCCTTCCGATACTGCCTGGCTGCGTTCATAGCGGATCCCGCAGAATCCCTTCATATACTCTTTGTCCATGGCACAGATCCAGTGCACCGCATCCGGCACACCGGCTTTCAGTGCCAATTGGTGATAGGGACAGGACAGTATATTAACGCCATACATGTACGGCGGTTCACTGACCAGCTCCCGCTCATAGCCATGGGATGCACTGCTCATCGTATCGGTGAGTGCAGCAATATGTTTCCAGATGAGATCCGGTATGCCCGGCAAAGATGTCATTGCATGTACGGCCTTCGCCATCCTCTGTTCCATCTTCTTTCCATAGCTGCAGAGAATCGCTTCGGCATCTTCCCCGTGCTTTGTTAATACGGCATACAATGAGACGCCTGGCAGAACCATTGCACCTTTCTGTCTGGTCAGAGTTGGTTCTTCTGCCAGAAGACATGCATAGTATTGCCCTGCTTCCTTCCACAATTGTCTGCCATAGGCATTGCCCAGTGTCCGGCACAGCTGCTTTTTGAACGGCAGGTATGCCGGATTGCGGTCCAGCGCATTCATTTGATACAGCGGAAGACAGCAATGCTCTGCACATGCTGCACATCCGCCTCCTGATACATATTCTTTAAGCGGCGCCGGAGTGAATCGACTGTTTCAAAGGGACGCGTGAAGAAGCCGGAGCGGATATAGAACAGACGTATCATCGTATCGGTATGGGAGTTGGCCCCTTCCACATAGAAGCATCCTGTAAATACACCGCCCTTTTTCAATACCCGGTATGTTTCCCGATACGCTGCTTCTTTATCCGGAAAGGCATGGAAGCCATTCAGCGATACCACGGCATCAAAAGATTCATCCGCAAACGGCAGCTTCCCGACATCTCCCTGCACAAATGCAATATTGTGCAGTCCTGCTTCTTCTGCACGCTTCCGAGCACTCTCCATCATCTTTTCCGAATAATCGAGACACGTAATATCTGCATGCGGGAGTTTTGCAAATACAGGCATGGATAATACACCGGTTCCCACCGGGACTTCCAATAGTTTCCCTTGAAACCTCCCACCTCTAAAGAGATGGGATTCCAAGCCGAGAGAATAAGCATCTCTGCTTATCTCTTGGCTTTTTTTCTTTATAAAGCTTTCAACATCGCCCAAACACTCTTGATGCCTTGTGTCCTTCTGATGTCTATAGTCTTTACAGAAACAGGATTTTTGCCTGCTTTCCGATACACGATGTATCGTACTCACTTATGGCAGGATCGGTTTCGGGATCCTTTATTCTATACTGCTGGTCCTTTTAGAAACCCCAACAGGATATATTTGTTCTTCCTGCAGCCTTCATTTCTGAAAGCAATGCATCATGTAATGTA
>JAFYHC010000002.1 GCA_017539385.1 Solobacterium sp.
AATGCTTCGGCAGAACTGTCGTAGACATCTTTTCCGATGTGATAGACAAACGCAAATGTCTCATCCCGCTGCTTCAGATGACTGCGCATGAAAACAGCCGCCGAGGCAGGATCATAGAATTCTGCCATGTCCCCGTTCAGCATTTCTGCTGTTTCTGCATCGGCAGAAACCTCAGGATGCTGCATCAGGGTCATTTCATCGATTTCTCCTGCATACAGCGGGTTCGTCTCAGTATAATCGCTGTCCTGTTCCCCTTCGGCAGCGGCAGGCACATAACCGGCAAAAAGAACACAAAGCATTAAAAAGATTCGGAAATAACGTTTCATACTGTCCTGTATACTCTTTCTTCCGTCAGGATCTCATCCAGTGCGACATCCCACGGATCCGTCTCTATTATAGACATTTTCTGTACTTCGAATGCAATGCCAAGCGTATGTTTTGCGCGTTTCAGTACAGAATCGTAATAGCCTTTGCCATAGCCGACACGATGACACGCCTCATCAAATGCACAAAGCGGCACGATCACAAGATCACATGCTTCGATCGCCACTGCTTCCCCGCTTATCGGTTCCAGTACGCCATACACCCCTTCTGAAAGATCATCCAGTGAATGGATCTCATAGAATTCCAGCGTCGTTCCGCATGTTTTCGGCACGATCACATGAATGCCGTTAGCCAGCATCCACGTGATCAGCTCATGCGTATGTACTTCTTCTGACAATGATACATAGCAGCATACCGTACTGCAGTCATGTACGATCTCTTTGAGCTTTGCCTCAATGCATAAAGACATTTCACGACGCTGTCCTTCATCAAGCAAAGACCGGCGTAAACGGCCGGTCCTGCGTGCTGTAATCTTATCCAATGGAGCCGCTCATATCCAGCTTCAGCAGCTGGTTCAGTTCGACTGCATATTCCATCGGGAGTTCTCTGGTAAATGGCTCCAGGAAGCCCATGACGATCATTTCCGTTGCCTGCGATTCACTTAAGCCGCGCGACATCAGATAGAAGAGCTCTTCTTCCGAGATCTTGGAAACGGTCGCTTCATGTTCGATCGTGCTGGTATTGTTGGCCGACCGGTTGGTCGGTATCGTATCACTGCGGGAAAAATCATCCAGGATCAGCGTGTCGCATTCCACTTTGGAGCGGGCATACTGTGCATTGGCGGAATGGAATACTTCACCGCGGTAATTGGCAGTGCCTCCCATGCGGGATACGGACTTGGAAATGATCGTGGAACTGGTATACGGCGCAAGATGAAGCATCTTTGCACCGGTGTCCTGGATCTGTCCGTTTCCTGCCACCGCAACAGAAATCGTCATGCCGCGGGCATATTCGCCAGCCAGAATGCATGCCGGATACTTCATGGAAATATGCGAGCCTACGTTACCGTCGATCCATTCCATGGCACCGTGTGCTTCGACTCTGGCGCGCTTTGTCGTCAGATTCAGAATATTGCGCGACCAGTTCTGCACGGTGGAATAACGGCACTTTGCACCTTCTTCGACAAAGATCTCAACCACTGCCGCATGCAGGGAGTCCTTGGAATATAGCGGTGCTGTACAGCCTTCCACATAGTGGAGATCTGCACCCTTGTCAACGATGATCAGTGTCCGCTCAAACTGTCCCATGCTTTCGCTGTTGATGCGGAAATAGGACTGCAGCGGCTTCTCCAGCGTCACTCCCGGCGGCACATAGATGAAGCTTCCGCCCGACCATACCGCACTGTTCAATGCCGCAAACTTGTTGTCTGCCGGCGGAACGATGCGGGAGAAATACTTCTTAAACAGATCCGGACATGTACGCAGCGCCGTATCGGTATCCAGGAAGATGACGCCTTTCTCCTGCACTTCATCCAGCATGTTGTGATAGACAACTTCGGATTCATACTGTGTCGATACACCGGCCAGGAACTTCTTTTCCGCTTCCGGAATGCCCAGACGGTCAAATGTATCCTTGATCGTTTCCGGGACTTCTTCCCACGAGCGGGAATTCTTCTTGTCACTCGGCTTGATGTAATAGGTATAATCACTGAAGTCCAGCTCAGAAAGATCCGGTCCCCACTTCGGCATCGGCATCTTTTCAAACTGATGGAATGACTTCACACGGAATTCTGTCATCCATTCCGGTTCCTGCTTGATGCGGGAAATTTCCCGTACGATCTCTTCGGTCAGGCCTTTTCCGGTGTTATATACCGAGATGTCTTCATCGTGAAAGCCATACTGATAATCATCCTGGGATGTAATGACATCCCGTTCGTTCTTCTCACTCATGGCCTTCCCCTTCTTCCAGCATCTGCTTCATTGCCTTCCACCCGATCGTAGCGCATTTGATCCGGTTGGCCTGCTTATATACATTCTTCATGGCGACTGCTTCTTCCAGTACGTCCGGATCATATTCTTTATGATCGATCATCCGGAAATATTCATCTACGATGGCTTCTGCCTGTTCTTTTGTCTTGCCGATCATCAGATCGGTCATCATGGAAGTGCTGCTGGTACTGATGGTGCATGCAACACCGTCAAAGCGGACATCTTCGACAATGCCGTCGACGATCTTGGACTGTACCGTAATATCATCGATACAGGAGTCGCTTGCCATATGCACATGGCGGTAAGACGGATCATCCGTCAGGCCATGATGATGCGGATACTGATAATGGTCCATGATCAGCTCACGCAGAACCATCGGATCATCCAGCAAATGATTCATACTATTCATTCGTCCTCCTCAGAAAAAGATCCCGATCGCATTTTCCAGCGATATATCACTGCAGGCAGCGACACACCGGTCGATCTCTTCCTTCGTATTGTAGAAATACAGCGATGCCCGGATCGTAGAATCCGTACCGATCACCTCATGCAGGATCTTGGCACAGTGATTGCCGCTGCGCACGGCAATATTGCGGCTGGCAAGATAGCCTGCCGCATCCTGCGAGAAGACGCCTTTCGCATTGAATGCGACGGGTCCGTACGCATTATCCGGATTGTAGATCTCAATATTGTTCAATTCCTGCATCCGCTGCAGGAAATATGCACGCAGTTCTTTCTCGTATGCATGGATGTTGTCCATACCGATCTTCTGCAGAAATTCGATTGCTGCCCGCATGCCGATGACGCCTTCGATGGCAGGCGTGCCTGCTTCAAAGCGCACCGGTGCTTCTTTCAGGATCACCGTTCCGTCCGAAGAAAAACGTGCATTCATATCACCGCCGTACAGCAGCGGATCCATCTGTGTCAGCAGTTCTTTCTTTCCATACAGGACACCTGTGCCGCCCGGACCGCACATCTTATGTGCGCTGAATGCCAGAAAATCCACATCCAGATCCCGCACATCCACCGGCATATGCGGCACCGACTGCGCACCATCGCACACAACATATGCACCATAGGCATGTGCTGCCTTTGCAATGGCTTTGATCGGCTGCTCAGCACCGGTCACATTGGTCACCTGTGCCAGGGCAACGATGCGCACTTTGTCATGCATGGCGGAAAGGAATGCCTCTTCCGTGAGTCTTCCCTGGCTGTCCAGCGGCGCATATTCCACTTTGATCCCGCATTCTTTCTGCATGGCAAACCACGGCAGCAGATTGCTGGCATGCTCGGCCTTTGTCGTCAGAACGACATCCCCCGGCTTCAGGAACTTTCTCAGTCCATAGGCTGCCTGATTGAGCGAAGCCGTCGCATTATGCGTAAAGATCACTTCGCGGGGATCACAATGGATAAACGAAGCAACGACTTTGCGCGTCCCGTCATACAGTGCATCGTTCTCGGCAGCGATCGCATAATCACCGCGATGAACGTTCGATGTATGGTCGGTATAGAAACCGCTCACGGCATCGATCACACACTGCGGCTTCAGCGACGTGGCTGCGGAATCCAGATAGACGAGCTCCGGCTGGTTTTGGAATATCGGAAATGCCTTCCGTACCGTCGGAATATCGATCATAACTCCTCCATCTTCTTTTCCAGTTCTTCGCGCAGTGTTGCCTTCAGCGTTTCATCTTCAATAAACTGCGTTACCGGCAAAAGATACCCGGCCGAGATCAGAGATGTGCACTGGCGCACTGTCAGACCGCGGGCCTGCATGTAATACATCTGTTCTTCATCCACCCGGCCCAGCGTTGTTGCATGGCTTGCCTGCACATCGTTTTCATCGATCAGCAGCTTCGGCAGGATCGTACTGTTCTGCTTTTCATCAAAGCACAGTGCGCGGGATGTCTGATGGCTTTGTGCGCCATGGGCACCCTTGACGATCTTTCCGGTCGCATCCATGCGGAATTTGCCGCCTTCCAGAACAACTGCATAATTCTGCAGAATTCCCTCTGTATGCGGCGCTTCGTTGATCACATAGAGTTCAAAGTCTTTTTCATCCGAAACAAGAGAAGCAGAAGAAACCAGAGCACCTGCACCCTCTTCGATCAGATGAACACTTCCCTTGCGGTGCATGGCAGCCGCATTGACTTCACCATAGGCAATTCGCAGCATCGCATCTCTTTCTACAGTGTAATCTTCCTGGAATGTGACCGGATTTTCCGATGCATTCCAGACAAGAAATGAAACATGTGCGCCAGTATGAATGTCTGCGCTGATTGTTACATTTCCTGCCCGTTCAATACGCAGATAGACATCGCTCTTTGCGCTTCCTTCCAGATGCAGCTCAACATCCCTGTCTGCATCCAGAACGTATTCACTGTAGCCTTCCGGCAATACGATGCGCGTGGTTTCACGGATCGTTTTCATTTCGCCGCATTCCCCCTGTTCACGGCACAGCTGCCCAGAGAGATGACCGGACGCTTCACTTCTTCTTCCGCTTCCGGAACAACGCCGAATTCCTTATAGATCCAGTCATAGCCTTCGCTGTTGATGCGGTCGATCAGTTCCGTGCCGCCTTCCGTTACGATCACGCCGTTTACCAGAATGTGTGCAAACTGCGGAACGACCAGCTGGTAGAAACGATCATAGTGGGAAACAACGATCAAAGACATGCCAGTCTCTTCGTGCATTTTATTGACGGCATCTGCCACGATCTTGAGAGCATCGACATCCAGGCCGGAGTCGATCTCATCCAGCATGGAAAGAGACGGCTTCAGCATCTTCATCTGAACGATCTCATTGCGCTTCTTTTCGCCGCCGGAGAAACCCTCATTCAGAAAACGGTGGGCAAGATCCGGCTTCATCTGCAGTTCTTCGATCGTCTTTTCCATTTCCTTGATAAATGTAAATAACGGAACAGGACGTTCTCTGCGTACATTCATCGCTGCCCGCAGGAAGTCACTGTTGGTGACACCCGGGATCTCCTGGGGATACTGCATCGCCAGAAACAGACCTGCTCTGCTTCTTTCATCGACAGTCATCTCCAGCAGGTTCTTTCCGTCATACAGGATCTCTCCCTCTGTCACCGTATATTTGGGGTGACCCATGATTGCACTCAGCAATGTCGATTTGCCGTTTCCGTTCGGACCCATCAGGGCATGGATCTCATTTTCCCGGATCGTCAGATCGATCCCCTTCAGGATCTCTTTTCCTTCGACCGAGACGTGCAGATTTTTTATTTCCAGTGTTTTCATCACAACCACTCCTTGTCAACGTGTCGATTATAGCACCAAAAGCATAAAGAGTGTGGAAACACTATCCCATTTGCAATTCTTCTGTTTTTACAAGTCTTTTTATTCCGCCATTGGCTGTTCACATAAACTTCAGATACGATAAATTGCAAAACACATGCGAATAACATATAATAGGAAAGCGTTTTTTAACAGGAGGCAACATGCTTAGTACGATTAAAAAGAACTGGTTTGTTTCGCTTGTCATCCTGGTATTCGTTGTAATGAGCGTCTACTACATCTATGACACGAACAAAGGAAAACTCAAAGGAAAGCAATCCAACGGAGAAGATGTCGTCTATTCCATCAACAATGAAGACATCGTTGTATCGGCCTGGTACGATGAACTGTACAAATCCGGCGGAACAAATACTCTGATTTCTCTGGTACAGAAGAACACGGCTGAAGCTGCCGTTGAGACAACAGATGAGATGAAGGAAACAGCAAAGTCAAACGCTGCATCTGTCCGTTCCAGCTACCAGCAGAACTATGGTGAAAATTATGAATCTCAGCTGGCAAGAGATCTTGCGGCTACCGGCTTCGACAATCTGGAAGACTACTTCGTGATGGTACAGAAGCTCAACAAAGTCGCTGCAGATTATGCCAAGGCAAACTTCGAGGATCTGAAGATCCGTGAGATCAATTACATTCTGATTCAGTTTGAAGACAGCAACAATCCTTCTGCTGAACCGACAGAAGATGAAGCAGCCCGCATGAAGGCTGTTGATGATCTGCTTGCCGGCGGCGGAACATTCGCCGATGCAGCATCGCAGTTCTCCGAAGATACTTCCACTGCTTCTTCCGGCGGACGTCTCGGCATCGTCGATAAGAATGCGACATCCCTGGACAGCAGTTTCCTGGAAGGTGCACTTGCCCTGAAGGAAGGCGAAACAAGTGACTGGATCCGTTCTGATCTGTTTGGATACTTCAAGATCAACTGCACAGCTTCCACACCGGAAACACTGGAAGCCAACAACACGGATTCCGATCCGTATGTGTCTCTGATCAGCGGCTACGATTCCACTCTGGAAGGCAAAGCTGTCTGGGCAAAGATCCAGGAACTCGGCATCGACTTCCATGGTGATGCTGATCTGGAAAAATCCGTTATGGACGCCATGGGCGTAGAAGAGTAAGGAGGCTGGCATGAAAAAGTTTACAGCCATGATGGCCGCCGCTGTACTGGCCGGCACATTAGCCGGATGCAGCGATGCACAGGCAAAACTGAAGGACAGCAATACAGTCCTGATCACGATTGGAAATAAAAACATCACCAAAGGCGATGTCTATTCGATCCTCAACAGCACATACGGTGCTTCTACAGCAGTTACAAACGGCAATAAGATCATTGCTGCAGCAGAAGTCGAAGCAACGGATGAGATGAAGAAACAGGCAGAAGAAACACTGGAAAATTACAAATCTGTCTATGGTGATACATTTACCACCTATCTGGAACAGACCGGCATGACCGAGGAAGAATACAAGGAACAGCTGATTCTCTCCCTGCAGGCCGAACAGCTCACACTGAACTATATCGATGAAAACTATGAGGAACTGTGCAAGACATATACACCGGTCAAGGCAGTGATCCTGGAATTTGAAACATCGGAAGATGCAAGCGCAGCAGTCAGTGAACTGCGTGACGGCAAGGTGACACCGGCTGAAGCAGCTTCTGCCCACAATTCTTCCAGCACCGGCACATCCATGATCTACACAACCGAATCCTCTACAGTAGATGCCATGGTCCGCTCCACCCTGTTCTCCATGACACCGGATGACGGATGGGCAACAGTACCGATGTCCGATGGTTCTGCATACATGCTTCTGCATGTTGATGAAAACGATCCGGCAAAGCTGAAGGACGAAGTTACTTCCACCTTCCAGAACCTGAGCACGATCGCGGATGACGCTACAGCATATTACTTCACCAAATACGGATTCCACGTATATGACAAGACACTGTACGACAGTGTCAAGGCTGACTACCCGAACTACCTCGTACAGGATAAGGCTGAAGAAGCTACAAAGTAAGCATCTGAAAAACCGGCTGCGTTGATGAACAGCCGGTTTTCTTATGCCCTGTCTGGTAGTCAGTCTTTCTTTTTATCTGCCTGTGAAGTCGGTTTGCTGGTGAGTATGGCGTAATAGTAGCGGATCGCCTTCTCTGCAGAATCTTCCCGCAGTGTGCGCATGGGTGAAAAGAATACAGCCGCAAGACCGCGGAAATGCGGCGTATAGATATCATTGCGCAATACCGGCAGAATGTAATCCGCTCCGGTTGTTTCTCTGATCAGTGTGCATAAGGCGTCCTGCCCTGCTTCCGATACCAGTGAGGAGGTATTCCGCTCTGCTTTCAGCTTCAGCGATACCCCATACTTTTCCGCTGTTTTATGCAGGAAGGCAATCGCTGCTTCTTTCTGCTGCTCATTGACTGCCTGCAGGATGAATGTATCTTCGTAAAATGAGATCTCTGCATTGAACCAGTTTTTCGCAAATGGGAACAGCGCTGCGGCTGCGGCCGTTTTTCTTTTTGCATCATACGGCAGTGCCAGGATCATGCGCATGCGCCATGGCATATGTTCCTGCATCTGCTTCAGTGCCTTTATGCTGACTGGTGTGATTTCTTCCGGTGCAAGCACCGCAGAGCGCAGTGCTTCGCGGCAGCCATGGATATGAGAGGCATCCCCTTCCATTTTGAACTCTGCCATTGCCTTGGTGCCGAACGATACAAATGCGGTATCCGCATCACGTCCGAAACAGTTGTACAGCCCATCCCCGTCGCAATACACGCATTCCACCGGGATACCCTGATCCAGGAAGAAGCGGCGTACCTGTGCAGACGCATAATAGCTGTCTTCATAGCGTGCCGGCAATGCGATCCAGAAGGAATATGCCGGCTGATCATGATCGCTGTTGAAGCGGCTGACGGCTTCCATGATCATCTGCAGCGTACGTTCCGCAGATACATAGAATACAATTGCCTTCTCACTTTGACTCAGCCCCTGCCAGTGCATCAGAAGACAGTCATCGAGATGAATGAACTCCATCAGCCAGGTGGAATACGGCCAGCGCAGACGGATCATCCGCTCGGTCAGATCAAGGTTTTCCTGCAGGATCTGCACCTCTTCCGCATCCTTTTCCCTGGCTGGGGATGGATGCACCACCGTGACCGGACGGGGCCGGTAGAACAGCACGGAAAGAATCAGAGCCAGCAGGATGGCAATCAGTATAAACAGTACGATAGAAGCTGTATTCATAAGCCCTGCCTCCTTTTTGCAAGGATAAATGTACTGCGGTCATTTAAGTAAGCCGGCGGTTCCACGATCGTCTCTCTGCCGGAGGTACGGCGGAATTCCGCCAGAATAACAGATGCCTCACTTCCGGCACTTTTATATGCCGGACGCATGCGGGTCAGATGCAGGCCGTTTATTTCCGCCAGACGCAGTACTTCGCCAAAGCGGGAAGCCCTGTGCACGATGCAGAAGCGTCCTTTATCGGACAGAAGACGGCGTACACACCCAAACAGTTCCTGCAGGGACAATTCGGTTTCATGCCGTGCGGCACGCAGTATGGTGCTTTGAGGCACCATTGTGCCGGTGCTGCTGAAATACGGCGGATTGCAGACAATCAGATCATATGGTCCGCCCTGAAAGTCCTGGATCCTGCCGGTATGGACGCAGCCTTTCTGCTCACACCGTGCAAGATTCTCTTTTGCCAGTGCCGTCACTTCCTCAAACAGATCGATTCCTTCCACATCAAGCGCCCCCTGATGCAGTGCATACAGCATCAGTGCGCCGGAATGACATCCAATATCCAGCATTTTCTCTTTTTTCCTGGCCTGCAGAAAAAGTCCCAGCAGTTCGGTATCACTGTTGAAGTGATACCCATCTTCTTCCTGTACGATGGAAAAGGAAGTCCCATACAGATAATCAGTCCGCATGTTTTCCATTCAGTTCAAACCAGAACAGCGATCCCTTTCCGACATCGCTTTCCACGCCGTACGGTGCCATATGGGCATCGAGGATCGCCTTGACAATTGCCAGACCAAGTCCGGTATTTGTCATGGAACGGGAGAAATTGCGGGAGAATTTATGATAACGGTCCCAGATATACGGCATATCTTCCGGTGAGATGCCGTCACCCTCATCCTGCACTTCCAGGCGCACGGTCTTTTCCTCTTCTTTCATATATGCTCTTACCGTGATCGTACCGCCGTCCGGAGAATGCTTGACAGCGTTGGAGACATAGTTTGAGATGACCTGTGAGATCTTGATCTCATCCGCATAGACGATCAGATCATCCGCAAATTCCTCCTGCATGTGAATATCCCCTTTTTTCATCGTCTGGCTGTAGATTCCGATAATATCCCGGATCACGGATGCCAGATCCACTTCTTCGATATTCAGATGATAATTCCCGGACTGCATCTTGGACAGTTCACTCATATCCGTGACCAGATTATTCATATACTGGGTCTCACGGATAATGACATCCAGATGCTTCTGCCGCTTCACCGGATCATCACCGGAAATATCACGGATCATTTCCGCATACGCGCGGATATCCGTGATCGGCGTACGGATATCATGTGAGACATTGGCGATCAGATCACGGCGCAGCTGGTCGATCTTGGACAGCTTGTCGCGGGCATCGTTCAGCGTTGAAGCAAGCTCCGCTGTTTCACTGTAGCGTCCGCCTTCAAAATTTGCCGTATAATCCGCCTTTGCCAGTTTGCCGGCTTCCCGTCTCATCCGGACGATCGGATCAGAGATACTGCGTGCGATCAGATAGGAAACAAGAGATGCGATCACAATGGCAATCAGCATATATACGATATACTGCCGGAAGAAGAACGTAACGATCGAATCGACCGGCTCGACCGGTGAATTTACAAAGAGATAATAATTCGAAAGTTCATCCCGGATCGTCTTTCCGTAGACGATCATTTCCAGACCGGTGCGGCTGTTGGAAACATTCTCGGAATACTCCCCGCCGTTTGCGGCCAACAGTTCCAGCATCGACGTGCCGGAGCGGTATACATTCATCTGGGATGATGCGGGCGCATTGAAAATACAGCCGGTTCCAAGTGAATCCGCCTCGTAAATAATGTTTGCACGGTCATTGTAAATGACCAGGCAGACATTATTATCAATGACTTCCCTGAGGGCTGTTTCGGTCTGATCCTGCGAAGCATTCGAGAGGATCAGACTGTTCTGCACCGTATCCGCCACAAGTTTTACCGATGAAACGATATTATTGCGGTAATACGGACGGATCAGTCCGATCTGCAGCACACCGATAAACACGGTAATGCCGGCTGCCAGCAGGAATACTGTCAGCCAGACCCGAAACAATATCCCCTTCGTATCAACCTTCAAACTTATACCCCATTCCGCGTACTGTTACGATATGATCTCTGTATTTTCCAAGATTGTGCCGCAGCATCTTGATATGCGTATCAACGGTGCGGTCATCTCCGAAATAGTCATAATTCCATACTTCTTCCAGAAGTCTCTGCCGGGACAATGCAACATTGGGATGAATGGCCAGATAGATCAGCAGATCGATCTCTTTCGGTGTCAGTTCCACCTTTGTTCCATCCACACTGACGCTTCTGCCGGTCACATCGATCGTCAGACCGTCAAATGTCAGTACCCGGGTCGTGATATACGATCCTCTTTCCAGAATGACCTTGATGCGGGCCATGAGTTCCTTGGGAGAGAATGGCTTAACGACATAATCGTCCACACCGAGTTCAAACCCATACAGTTTATCGAACTCCTCCGTCCGCGCACTCAGCATGATCACCGGGACCGGATCGATCTTCTTGATCTCACGGCAGGCGCTGAAGCCGTCCATCTTCGGCATCATGACATCCAGAATAATGCAGTCATAATGCGTATTCTTTACTTTTTCCACTGCCTCAAGGCCGTCTTTTGCCTCATCGGTATCATATTTGTTCAATTCGCAGTATTCCCGTACAACTTCACGGATATTGCTTTCATCATCAACGATCAGTATTTTTGTCATATTGTTATTACCTTTTTTATATCTTCTGCGTTCAGCGATCCATCATCCGTCATTTTAGCACGGAAGACGATATATGTCCCTTCCTGCATGTCTTCTGCCACCCGTCCGTACAGACTGGAGAACACACGCATCTCGATCTTTCCCGTTTCATCGGACAATGTGGTAAATGCCATCATTTTACCGGTCTTGTCACGGTGACGGCGCAGGGCAAGAATTCTGGCAAAGCCTTCCACCCGGCCGGTCTGCTGTGACAGCACCGCCAGTGTGGGAAGCTGAATATTGTACTGTTCACGGATCCGTGTCACCGGTTCCGAAGAGAAATAGAAGCCGAATGCTCTCTTCTCGTTTTCATCATTTTCTGCGGCATTGTCCGCATAGCGGCGCAGGACCGGCTTGGAGACAAGATTCAGATTCAGGATCATTGTATCTCCGTTGGGAATGCGGATCAGGTCAGCATACTGCAGTGCCTGCGGCATCCCTTCCCGCAGTGTCTTGCGGCCGATCCCGAATCCGTCAAAGGCTCCGGCATCGATCAGACTTCCCAGTGTGTTTTCCGGAATGCGCCGGCCGATCATACGGGATGTGAAATCAAAGAAATCCACGTATGGTCCATTCACTTCCCGGTCTTTGCGGATCAGTTCTGCATGTGCGGACGTAATGCCTTTGATCAGTGTCAATGGTGCACGCAGACTGAGTCCCTCTGCAAGGTATTCATCCGTGCTGCGGTTAATATCGGGATTGCTTACGGTGATCCCGCTGCGGCGGCATTCGGTGATATAGAAGCGTGTTCCGGAGGCAGAACCGATCTGCCTGTCCAGAAGCGATTTGTAATAGCATAATGGATAATTTGCCTTCAGCCATCCCTGCATATAGCTGATCAGCGCATAGGCATATGCATGGGATTTGTTGAAGCCATAGCCGGAAAACTGCGATACCGTATGGAACAGTTCTTTTGCCTGCTCTTCCGTGTAGCCGTTCTTCCTGCATCCGCGCAGGAAGTCGCTTTCCAGTGCCTGCATCTGTCCGGCGCTTTTATCCTTGATTGCCTTGCGCATCGTATCGGCACGGCCAAGGCTGAATCCGGCTGCGTATTGCGCCGCAAGCATCGCCTGTTCCTGATACAGCATGACCCCGTATGTTTCTTCCAGGATCCGCTTCATATCATCATTCATGTAGCGGACGGACGACGGATTGCGGTGGTTCTGGATGTAGATCTCCCTGCTTTCTGCCGCAGCGGGACGGTTCAATGCCGAAACAGCCGCAATATCTTCAAAGCAGGAAGGACGTATCCTGCGCAAAAGCACCTTGGCACCTTCATGGTCAAACTGGTAGATGCCGGCGGTCTCACCGCGGGCAAATATGCTGAAGACATGGGGATCATTGCGGGGAATTTTCAAAATGGAGAACGACGGGTCTTTCTCTTTGATCTGCTGCACTGCCGCATCGATCACGGAAAGATGAATGATCGACAGGTAATCCATCTTGATCAAACCGCGCTCTTCCAGCCATTCATCGGTAAACTGCGTGCAGGTCATATCATCACTTCCCCTGCATACCGGAATGACATCCCGCAGATTTCTGGAAGAAAGCACGATGCCGCAGGCATGCCGGGTCACGTGCTGTGGCAGTCCTTCAATTTCTGATGCAAGCTGCCATGCCTTTTCAAAGCGGTCATCCGAGGCAATGATGCGCCTCAGGTCACCGTCTTTCTCATAGGCCGATGCAAGCGTGTCTTTTCCTTTTATACGCCGTGTCAGCAGGCGGATGCGGTCATCACTGACACCCAGATACTCTGCCGCATTCTGCACGGCAGAACGGGCAGCGAACGTATTGAATGCGAGAATGGATGCGACATGATCCGCTCCGTATTTTTCTTCCAGATAGCGCACCACCTCATTGCGGCGGTCTGCCGGCAGATCGATATCGATATCCGGCATCGAGATCCGCTCCGGATTCAGGAAGCGTTCAAAGAGAAATCCGCCCTCGATGGGATCCAGCTGGGTGATGCCGAGACAATACGCCGTCAGGGAAGATACCGAACTGCCTCTTCCCGGTCCGACGAAGATTCCCTGCCGTCTGGCATAGAGAATACTGTCATATACGATCAGGAAATAATCTTCAAAATGCATGCGCCGTATCACGGACAGCTCATATTCCAGACGCTGTGTATAGACCGGATCATTTCTGCCGTTGAGCCGTTTGGCAAGACCGGCTCTGGCAATCGCCGGAAGCAGCTGTTCTGCCGGTACATTCTTTTCACTCTGATACGATGGCAGAGAGGAGATCTCCCCCATCCCGTCTGCACTGCACTGGGAAACGATCCAGTCTGCCCGCTGCAGTTCTTCCATCGGATACAGTGCGCGCATTTCTTCTTCATTGCGATACCAGCGTCCGCTCTGCATCGGCAGACTCCGGTCGGATTCAGGAAGATTGTCCCGGATCCCCTTCAGCATGCGCAGTGTTGCGGCATCCTGCGGCTTCATGTACCATACCTTGCTCAAAGCCACTGTTGGTATCTGCAGCGGATGACATGCATTGCGTATGCGCTGGTTGCGCATCTGCCACATGGAGGATTCCTGATAGGACAGTCCGACATCAAATGTTCCAAAGTCCTCACGCAGCTGTTTCAGCCTCTCCATGAGCTCTTCAATGCCTTCTTTGATAAATGCCCCGTCCAGATAGCTGCCTTCACCATATACGATCAGAAAGCAGTGTGTAAGGCATTCCTGTATATCCTGTACAGAAGCGTATTCTGCTTCCTGCATGCGCAGCCGGGAAGACAGATGCATCAGACTGCGGAAACCGGCATGATCCTTTGCAATCAGTTCAAACGGGTATATGCCATCTCTGTACTGCACATCTGCTTCCAGTGCAAATACCGGTGTAATGCCGGCTTCCCTGCAGGCATGACGAAAGGCTGCCGCCCCATACATGACGGTATGGTCCGACAGTACCGCATGCGTCTGTCCGCATTCTTTTGCTTTCTGTACCAGCTGTTCGATCCGCACTGTACTTTCATACAGGGAATAACAGCTCTTTACGTGCAGATGTACCATACCGGTATTATACCATACCGCAGCCTCCTGCAGTCTGCCTGTGGAAACCTGTATGTCCACTGTGCAGCTTTCCACATAAATATCCTGTGTTTTCACATACGGAAGCTCTTTTTATGGTAAAATAGCTTAGTTACAGGAGGTCTTTAATGATCCAGGAAGAATCTTCAAAAAAAGAAACAGAACTGACCGGCACGACCGGTACAGAGAATATAGATCCTGCCCGCGCCAGACTGCGGAAACAATACTTTGGAAAGCAGAGACGCATGAAGATATGGACAATTGTTGTTGTCATCGCCTTCATCATCTATGCGGCTGTCGGTGTATTTGCCCTTCGTTTCGGATTGAAACTGCTTGAAACTACACCGGAATTGGATATTGCCGATCTGGTATCGGAAGAATCCAGCCGGATCTATGATTCCAGCGGTGCACTGATCACCGAGATCGGCACCTACTACCGCAAGAACATTACCTATGATCAGTGTCCGGAATCACTGGTCGATGCGTTCCTGTCCATCGAAGACTCGCGTTTCTTCCAGCATAACGGCTTCGATATCCCGCGTTTTACAAAAGCGGCTCTGGAAGTGCTCGCAACGCATCATTTCGGTTCCGGCGGCTCGACCTTCACGATGCAGCTGGTCAAGAATACCTACTTCTCGATCGATGCCGGTGATGAAAGTACCGAGCGTACCAAATCACTGGAATATAAGGCACAGCAGATCTGGCTCTCCATGAAGCTGGAAACATTATTATCCAAGCAGGAGATCTTCGAACTGTATGTCAATAAGCTGAACTTCGGCGGCCGGATCCGCGGCGTACAGAAAGCTGCGGAATACTACTTCGGCAAAGATGTCACCCAGCTGACACTGAGTGAATCCGCCCTGCTGGCCGGTATCGTCAACCTGCCGAATGAATACAACCCGTACCGCTATCTCGATTATGCGACGACCCGCCGCAACAACGTGCTGCGCTTAATGTACGAGCATGGCTATATCACAAAAGAACAGCAGATGCTTGCCCGCAGTATCCGCGTCGAAGACCAGCTGGTCGGCGAAGACAAGATGAATGTGGAAAGCACCAAGTATCCTGCATACATCGATGCAGCGATCGAAGAAGTGCTCGACATGACCGGATATGACCCGGTAACCAAAGGCATGGAAATCTATACCGGACTGGTGCCGACGATCCAGGAGCGCATCGAAGATATCGAAAGCGAGGATTACGGCATTGCATTCCCGGATGAACTGATGCAGATCAGTATCTGTTCCGTAAACAACCAGACCGGTGAGATCGTCGGCATCAGCGGCGGACGCAATTACTCCGGCGGACGCGCACTCAACCGTGCCACTTCCCAGTACAAACAGCCGGGTTCCTCCGTCAAGCCGTTCCTCGATTATGCTCTGGCATTTGAGTATCTTGGCTACTCCCTGGATGAGATCCTGCTGGATAAGCCGATCACCTTCCCGGGTGAAAGCCGCGTACTGGTCAATGCGACCGGTACATATGTCGGTGATATTACGATCAAGGATGCCGTAGCGACATCACTTAATATTCCGGCGATTCTGACGTTGGAAGCTGTCACGTCAAAGATCGGCTCCGAAGCTGTCGTTGATTATCTGCATAACATCGGCTTTACAAGAGCCAGCAACGAAACGTTCCACATGTCCTATGCGATCGGCGGAAACCTGCTGGAAACAACGGCAAAGGAACTTGCCGGCGCCCATGCGGCCATGATCAACTACGGTGTCTACAACGAACCGCACTGCGTGAACAAAGTCATTCTCAGCAGCGGTGAAGTCTATTATCCGGATAACCAGAACCGCAGAGTCCTGTCTTCCGGAAGTGCATGGCTGGTATGCCAGCTGATGGAATACAACGTATCCTCCGGCATCTTCAACTACATGCACGTATTGCGCAGAGGCTATCCGGTCTATGCAAAGACCGGTACGACCGACTGGGGCTCCGACGGTGTGCCGTACGGCATCCCTCAGGGTGCTGCCAAGGACAAGTGGATGGTCTCCTCCACCTCGCAGTATACCAATGCAGTATGGATCGGCTATGACAAGGCTGAAAAGGATATGGGCACCTACTTCCCGGCATGGAAGAGCCAGCTGAATATCCCCGGCCGCGTCAATATCGGTCTTCTGGATATCGAACATGAAGTCTCTCCGGACACCGAATGGGGCGTTGCCAGACCGGCTGATGTCGAAGACGTCCAGTATATCTACGGCACTTACCCGCACGTATCATCGTATGTATACGGCGGCCAGATCGTTTCCCAGGTATCTTCCACAGGTCTTGCCAATCAGCCGACGATCTCTGCCGGTGAATATGGCCAGTATCATTCAGCCGGCAAGCCGACGATGACAAGCATCGATGCTTCGATCTCCAACGGCATGCTGTATATCAACTGGAAGACAGGCACGGGGTGCTATGGCGGCGTACGTGATATCTCCCTGCACGATTCCTGGAATAATATCCCGATGACCGGACGGTGCATCGTGGATACTTCCTGGCTGTACTCCGGCGGCAATAACACCTATATCGCGGAGATCTATCAGGATGATGCCTTCGTCGGTTCCGTTACGTCTTCTTCTTCCAGCTATACCGGAATGCCTGTTCCATTAAAAGGACAGATCAAAGTCTGCGGCTACTATTACAACGGTGCTGGTTCTTCCCAGAAAGTCTGCACCGATGCCGGCTTCTATGATCCGGATGCGGAAAAAGAAGAAGATAAGAAAGACGAGAAAGACGAGAAAGACGAATCTTCTGAACATAATGACTGATCAGGAAAAAGCCTTCGGGCTTTTTCTTTTTGCATGTACGAAAAAAGACCACCGAAATGGTGATCTTCATTCTGATTTCAGTTTTCTTTCCATCAGTGCTTCAGCAGCTTCATATGGAGAAGCCTGTTCATAAAGCACATGGTATACCTGCTCGGTAATGGGCATTTCCACGCCCATTTTCTGTGCCATCTCATAGACGGCCTTGCAGGCAGCGATACCTTCCGTTGTGCGTGTATTCTCCCTTAAGAAGCGCTCTGCCCCGCCATCCTGTCCAATGGCAAGACCGGCCATGAAATTGCGGGAATGCCGTGATGTGCATGTGACGATCAGATCGCCGACGCCATCCAGTCCAAGGTATGTTTCCTTCTTTCCCCCGCACAGTACGCCGAAGCGCGTCATTTCCGCAAGACCTCTGGTCATTAACGCAGCCCGGGCATTATCCCCCTGTCCGATGCCTTCCAGCATGCCGGAAGCCAATGCCATGACATTTTTGAGCGCGACACCGATCTCACAGCCGATAACATCGGTATTGCGGTATACGCGGAAATAGCGGTTGGAGAACAGATGCTGCACCGTCTCAGCAGCTTCTTCATCATTGCTGACAGCGTTGACGCATGTATACAGCCTCTTGATCACTTCTTCCGCATGGGAAGGACCGATCAGTGATACGACTGCCCTTCTTTTCTCTGCCGGAAGGATCTCCTTCATGACATCGGAGAGAAGACGATGGGATACCGGATGGAATCCCTTTGCCACATTGATCCAGATCGCCGGCTTTGTGACTTCTTCCTGTGCCTTGCGCAGGACATCTTCCATTGCCTTTACCGGTACAGCTGCGATGATCACATCTGCACCCTGCAGGCACTTCAGATCCGTTGAAGCGCGCAGGCTTTCGTGGATCGGATCGGGAAAGAAGTGTGAATTCCGATGGTTCTCGTTGATATCATTGACTTCTTCTTCGCTAATGCCGTACAGGATCACCTCATGACCATTATCTGCCAGCACCTGTGCCAGAGCCGTGCCCCAGCTGCCGGTTCCCAATACTGCCGCTTTCATTCGGACACCTTCTTGCGGGCAATGATCTTCAGCGGTGTGCCTTCAAAATCAAATGCTTCGCGCAGGGAATTCTCCAGAAAACGCTGGTAGGAGAAATGCAGCAGTTTCGGATCATTGCAGGAGAAGACAAAGGTCGGCGGATTGACTGCCACCTGTGTCGTATAGTAGATGCGGAACCGTTTGCCGTTGTGCGTCGGTGCCGGTGTTGTGACCTGTGTATCCGCAATGACTTCATTGAGGATATTGGTCGGGATACGGCGCGATGCATTTTCATATACACGGTCTGCCAGCGGCAGTATGTTTTCCACACGCTGGCGTGTCTTGGCGGATACAAAGACGATCGGTGCATACGAGAGGTATGCAAATTCCGCACGCACTTTTTCTGTAAAGCGGTTCATCGTCTTGTCATCTTTATCGACGGCATCCCATTTATTGACAACGATCACGACCGGGCGTCCTGCCTCAAGTGCATATCCTGCCACATGCTTGTCCTGTTCACGGATGCCGGCTTCTGCATCGATCACAAAGAGCGCTACATCGCAGCGTTCAATCGCACGCATTGCCCTTAACACCGAATACTTCTCGATGGATTCATATACTTTGCCGCGCTTGCGGATTCCCGCAGTATCGACGATCACATACGGGCGTCCTTCAAACGTAAACGGTGTATCGACCGCATCACGCGTTGTTCCCTGTATGTTGGAAACGATGGCACGCTGCTCTTTGAGGATGGCATTGACAAGCGAAGATTTGCCGACATTCGGCTCGCCAATCACAGCGATCCGCAGTCCTTCGCTCTTTTCGCTTTCTTCCTCTTCCGGCAGCTCTTCCATGCACTTATCCAGGATATCACCGATGCCGATGCCGTGGATGCCGCTGCAGGCGATCGGATCACCGATGCCAAGTGCATAGAATTCATAGATATTCATCAAACGTGATTCATCATCGATCATGTTGACGGCCAGCACGACCGGCTTCTCCTGCTGATGCAAAAGAGATGCGATATACTGGTCATCATCATTCAGTCCGGCTTTTCCGTTTACGACCATCAGGATGACATCTGCTTCTTCCATGGCGATCTGCACCTGGGCACGGATCTCTTCCTGATATGGCTGGTCTTCGACCTGTATTCCTCCGGTATCGATGATCTTGAACGTATTGCCGGTCCATTCCGCCGAAGCGTAGATACGGTCGCGTGTCACGCCTGCTGTATCTTCAACGATCGAAACACGCTCACCGGCAATTCGATTAAAGATCGTAGACTTCCCGACATTCGGTCTGCCTACGATCGCGATTACTCCTGTCTTCATCGTACAGGACCTCCTCACAGAAATGGTACAGCCAGCTGATAGATTGCTTCTGTTACTTCTGCGATCGTCATATCGGACGTATCGATCTCAACCGCATCATCCGCCTTGCGCAGCGGTGAATGCTCACGGTGCATATCCTGCCAGTCTCTCTGGCGGATCTCTTCTGCGATCGTTGCAATATCCGATGTCGGAATTCCCTGTTTGATATTCTGGTCATAGCGGCGCTTTGCACGTGCTTCCGGAGAAGCTGTCATATAGATCTTTACCTGTGCATCTTTCAGCACCACGGTGCCGATATCGCGTCCGTCCATGATGAATCCGCCTGCTTTAGCCATTTCCTGCTGGCGTGCAACCAGATCTTCACGCACTCTCTGCAGCTTGGAAACGGTACTTGCGGCCATGCTGGTGTCATCGGTGCGGATGGCAAGCGATACATCTTTGCCATCGAGGAATACTTTCCCGTCCGGTGTCAGTTCAATGACTGTATTCTTCAGCATTTCGCATACTGCATCCTCATCGTTCAGATCGATGCCGCAGTCCAGTGCCTTGCGCGCTGTGCAGCGGTACATCGCACCTGTATCCAGATGCACATAGCCAAGCTTCTGACAAAGCTGTTTGGCAATGGTGCTTTTTCCGGCAGCACTCGGGCCGTCAATTGCAATATTGATTTTCATATGTATTTACCCCCTGTTTGAAAGCATGATCCAGTAGAAGACGATGAAGACGATCACCAGCAGTGCAAGGATCAAGACGATCAGCACAATGTTCAGGATCCGGTTTGTATGCCGCATCTTGTCACTGACTTCCGACAGGTTGTCTTCATAATCATCCAGCTGTGCGCGCATCTGCGTCGTTTCATTGAGCAGCTGCTGACGTGTCACACGGTCTGCTTCCAGACGCTGTTCCAGTGTATTCATTCCGATCTCCGCGGTATCTTCAAACGGAGAAGATGCCGGTGCAGATGGTGCTGGTGCCGGTGTATCGGTCTTTCTGCCGTTGACCAGACTCTGCACGGCTTCCATGATGTCTTCCTTGGACATCGTGGCATCCGATGTTTCTTCCTGACGGTACTGCGGGCTTCTGCGGCGGAACAGGATATCTGCCGTATCCGTATCATGCGCTGCCGTATCATCTGCTTCGATATGCATCGGGGAAGAAGGCTGTTCCTTCTTCGGCTCCGGCTGCGGCTCTTCTTTCGGCTGCAGCGGCTGCAGAGAGAACGGACGCAGTCCGGACGCCTGTTCCAGGCGTGTCTTTGGATCAAGCGACTGCAGTACATTCAGCGTTGTATTCTCACTGGCAGCGACGCCGGCTTCCTTGTTGTATTTCTTGACTTCTGCTATGTATGCATCCAGATACTCATCGTGAATATCTTCATCCAGTGCATCACTGGAACTGTACATCTGAGAGACAGGCGCAAAATCAGGTTCCGGCTGTTTTTCTTCCGGTTCCTCAAAATACGGTTCTTTCTTATGTGCAGCTTCATGCTCTATCGGCATATATTGCGGATCTGGTGCATCAAAGTTATCGGAATCGATCCGGTTCAGACGGTCTTCATATTCCGAGAGATCTCTTGCAGAAAGATCGTTTGCTGTATCATCCTGCAGTTTTTCCCGGAGTTCTCTGTATTTCTCTGTTCTGGATAATCTCGCCATATTCTCTGTCTCCAATATCAAAGGAAATTATATCATATCCGTACTTTCCTCTGCATGAAAAAGCAGTGATTATCCATGCATTTCGCATTCATTAATGCAGCAGCGGCGAGATCAGCTTATATAATGCAAAGGTCAGAAGACTCACCAGGATTCCCTTTACGATATTAAACGGGCATGTCGCAAGCAGTACGAATGTGAACTTGCTGTGGATCGCCGGTACAATTGCAGCGCCTGCCGCAATGATCGCATCCATCGGCATATGGAACAATGTCGAATACATCGGAAGAAGAATGAAATAGTTTACGATGGCCCCTGCCAATACCATGCACAAAGAGCCGAGGATCAGTCCATAGATCGCTGTTCTGCGTGTTTTGTTTTTCTGATACAGCAGCGCTGCCGGCACGGCAAAGGCACATCCGACAATAAAATTTGCCATTTCACCGACATAGGCCGTTGTCGTTCCCGTAAACAGAATATTGAGTACGTTCTTTAATGCTTCAATGATGACAGCTGCCATCGGTCCCATGGCAAATCCTCCCACCAGTACAGCCGTCTCGGAAAGATCCAGCTTATAGAAAGACGGTGCGATCGGAAGCGGGAATTCAAACAGCATCAGTACGAATGCTGCGGCGGAAAGAATGGCGATCCGGGTAAGCTGTTTTGTTGTAAGTACGTGTTTCATGCGTTTTATCCTTTCTGCCTCCAAGTAAAAAGGAGGTCCTTCGATAAAACCTCCGGGTAATGAAAAAAGAAACTCTCCCATCCAGACTATACTGTCGCCACCGGAATTGCACCGGTTCGTGCGCATCAGCGCTTGCGGGGTTTACCGCCGGTCAGGAATTACACCCTGCCCTGAGTTTTACCAATTCCAGTATATACCTTCCCTTCGAATATACAACGCATATGCATTCAGAAAAAAAACGGAGCCGTTTTACAGACTCCGTCAGATATTCATGATCGTTTTCAGGATGTGATAAATATCACCGCATACTGCCTGTATGTATTTTAAGCCAAATACCGCAAACACACACAGCACCACAAGAACCACAAGCATGCGCAGATGCTTTGTCAGATCAAAGTGCTTTGCGACTGCTTTCATCATCAGGAAACAGCCTGTCACTGCACCGGCGATGCCCAGTCCTGCTCCAAATACCGGATTCATCTGATACAGCAGTGCTGCGATCACAAATACCGTACCGGTAAACAGAGATGACTGCGACATGGAAGCGATATATTTCTTCCAGCTGACCGGCTGGCGCAGCACAAATGATGCCAAGCCAAGCACAAAGGCAAATGCATACTGTGCACAAAGCATATATGCAGCTAAGCGCACTGCCAGCCATGCACCGTCACTGAAGATGATGCGGGCAAAGCCGAATGGATTCGTATTGATAAATCCTGCTACGATGCAGGACATCCACGCAGCAATGGCAATATATTTATAAATATTGACTGCCAGTGAAAACATCGGTTCTGTGACCCGTTCTTTGGACAGTGCTTCTTTCTCAATGGCAAGCACCGGCAGAAGCAGTTTCTTGAAGAAGCCGGTACGCGGCGTATTCAGAAATGCCTGGAAATCTTCTTCCCTGCGTCTTTCCTTCTCTGCTTTCTTTCTTGCTTTTCTTTCTTCCGGTGTTTCTTTCGGCTTGCTTACTTCTTCCGGCTTTTCCTCTTCAACATTTGCCGGGACTTCCGGTTCTTCCGGTGTTTTCTCTTGCGGCACTTCTTCCGCAGGCTGCTTTTCTTCGATCACAGGTTCTGCAATGACCGGTTCCTCGATCACCGGTTCTGTAATGACCGGCGTTTCGACTGCCGCTTCTTCGGTGATCTTTGGCAGTTGGCTCAGTACTTCCTCTGCATCCTTCCGCAGTGCCTTATATTTCTGATGCCGGAAAGCAACGGCACGCATGCGGCGGCTGACCGGTGTGGCCGTTCTTTTCTTTTTTGCTCCGGTATATACTCTCATAGCTGTCTCTCCCTGTATAAAGTGAAAATGTGCACGCATGGCACATGATTCACATTCTATGAAATGAATTAAGCTCTGCCGGAATACTTTCCGTCAGCGGTTGAAATGACGACCATTTCTCCGTTCTGAATAAACAGCGGAACCTTGATCTCAAGACCTGTTTCCAGAACCGCATTCTTGCTTGCGGATGTTGCCGTATCACCCTTGACTGCTTCTTCGCATTCAACGATCTGCAGTTCTACTTTATCCGGCAGCATTACACCGAGGATCTCGCCTTCGTACATGGAGATCGTCAGGTTGTCATTGGGCTTCATGAACTTCATTTCCCATTCCAGACGTTCCTTCGGGATCTCGATCTGGTCGTATGTTTCATTGTCCATGAAGACAAGGGATGTGCCGTCGTCATACAGATACTGCATGACCTTGCGTTCTACATGAGCGGTCTCGACTTTGTCGCCGCCGGTGAAAGATATTTCGTTGATCACACCGCTGCGCAGATTCTTGACTTTGACCTTGATGATCATCTGGCGCATGGCAGTTTTGTTATGATCGATATTTAAGACCTGATAAATATTTCCTTCGTGTTCAAAGTTCATTCCCGGTTTGAGATCATTTACGATAACCATAATAAAAATACCTCTTCTGTGTCCGTTTCTATTGTATAGAAATGCACTGATTTGTCAACGTGACCAGTACCGGAATCCTTATGGATCCCGGCACTGTTCCGTATAGGAATCGATGCGTTTTCCCGATGCATCCAGAAGCACCGTCAGGACGATCTCACGGTCTGCTTCAACGTGCAGAATGACCATGCTGTCGGTGATTTCCCCTGCTTCGATACGCTGTTTCAGGCATGCGATGGCCTGCCGCTGTTTTTCCAGACGCGCTTCCAGAATCTGCAGATTCTGCAGTGTCCTGAGACGGCAGAGATCATTGACCATGGCGGTCATTAACAGCATCGATGCCAGCAGGAAGACCGCTGTCATCCATCCGCTCAGTATTCCCTTCTTCCCCGCAGAAAAGCATTGTTTCATAGGTGATGTCCTTTCGCTGATACCAGAGACAGATACAGCCTTCTTCCGTATAGAATCCGGCATCTTCTGTATCTGCAAGAATGATCTGTGTTCCCGGCTGCAGTATGACATGGTCATTGACCTGCGACAGACGTTTTTCCATCCCCTGATGCGTAAAAGCAAGCACACGTTCATCTGCCTGCAGGTCATAGGAGATCATTAAGATCCGCTGCAATTGCTGTAATGCAAGTGCATCCTGCAGCTGTGCATCAAACCGCACCATGTCCGCACTGATGCGGCATAGTGCAGCACATAGCGGCAGAAACAGTGCCGCCGCAAACAGGGATGCAAGTGCTTCTGCTGTCAGGGATCCGCTTCTGTAACGCATGCATCACACCCCGTTTCTTTCAGGGCACGCCGGTTATCTGCTTCGATCTGCTGCAGGATCTTTTCTTCCGTCTCCCTGATACGCACATGTACGCGCACAGCCGCCGTAAACAGCCCCGTAAGGACCGTCAGGATGCAGAGGGCCGCTAATACATCCTGCATCAGAAAGCCCCTTCTAGCGGAAAACAAGACGCCCTCCGCCCAGTTCAATGATCAGACGAAGCTGATCACCAAACCATACTGTTCCGGCAGAACTGACATTGCCGCGGCCGTTGAAGCGCACTGTCTTTCCGCTTTCTTCTTCCGTGTATTCCCTGATGGATGCACTGCGCATAGCTTCACTTTGTTCATAGAGATACCGCATGGCAAAGGCATTGCGCTGTACATCGCAGGACGGACGCATGCGCAGCTGCAGCAGTGAGAGAAACGACAGCACGACTAACACCAGACACACTTCCGTCAATGTCGTCCCCTTATTCCATGTACGCCTGTCCATCCCGGATCACCAGATGCTTATTACCGCCGCATTCTGCCTGTTCTTCACTCAGCAGTCCTTCCCCGATCAGTTCTTCCGCCGAAGACGGATCCATGCCATGTTCGAGACGATACTGCAGGATCGCCGCGTCTGCCACTTTCTCGATTCCTCTGCATCCTTTCTCTTTTACCACTGCCATCGTCTTCTGGATATTCGGCACGGATAAAAGAAAGATGACCGAGATCACCAGCAGGACAATGACCATCTCCAGCAGCGTAAATCCCCTGTTTTGTTTCTTCATCGCTTATCACCTCCTGCCCATATATACCCATAAGAAAACAGGATCCCCTGCCGATCGATCAAATCGGCTCAGGAATCCTGTTTTTTACCGGAAATCAGTTCATGCAGGCGTGAGCGCGCTGCCAGATAATGATTCAGATAATTCTTGCTTTTTGCGGAATGCCGCCACGTTTCCGGATGCACGCTTTCATTGTCCGCTGCCAGTTCCGTCATCAGGATCATCTCTTCATATCCCTCCAGGAACTCTGTTTCCGTAAAACTGCTCTCTCCGCAGCGGATATACAGATACTGTCCATGGGACAGACGGAACAGATCCGCCGGCTTCAGCACACTGCCTCTTTTCTCTTCCAGCAGCGAATGCATACGCACTTCCCATTTCGATGCCGCAAAGTCGTCCGGAATCGTTTCCCGGATGATCTTTGCCATTGCTTCAAACAGATCGATCATCAGTCCCGAAACGATCACATCGCGCTTGTTCCGGTTGCTCTCCCTGCAGGAAAGCACTGCTCTTTGATACTCCGTGATGCACGCTTCCAGTGCCGTGCGGTGGACCGCAACAGAATCCGTACGGACGGCAAGATCGGTGAGATCTGTCTTCAGAATATCTTTGCCGGCAATATGCAGATCCTTCAGGATCTCCAATTGTCCCTCTTTATGCAGGATCTCCCCGGTCTTTTCCGATATCTCGGCAAAGTGCTTCCGGTTCAGCGCTTCGACCATGATATCATGGGGCATTTCCCCGCGTATGGTCTGGTAGACCACTGCCAGCATATCCCCGGCATACAGCTGCGGACTTTCTTTCCTGAGACGCTGCACCAGCGTATCATATGCACCGACCGGCAGCCACGCTTCCCCGCGGATCCTTACCAGCATCTCTTCGGCAATGGCTCTGCTGCAGATCTTCCGGTCTGCTTCGATCCTGTCCTTTACCGTTTCGATCCACTTTCCGTATCCGTTTTTCAGATCCTGCTGCAGCAGATCGGCAAAATACGGAATATTATTGTCTATTGCTTCATTCAGTATGGATGCGAGAAGATTCTCGATCACCCCGAATACCGGCTGCGGCACATCCGCCGCGTCTTTCAGTTTCTGATAGAATTCTTTGATCTTTGCCTGCATATGTTTTCCTGCCGTTATTATTCTATCATGAACCGTCCCATTCAGATATTCTGAATGACCGATACCGGCATCAGCAGCATCCCATAGATGCATACTGCCATGACGGCGATCAGTCCATAACAAAGAAGACGGACAACAGAGGCAAGGTATGCGAGCCGTCTTTTTGTCCGAAGCGCTGCTGTTTCCAGATACCCTTCCAGAAGCACTGCACTGTCTTTTGCATAGATGGATAGACGGAAGATCCGCTTCAGCCTGCTTTCTGCAGCAGACGAAGCAATTGCATCTTCCATGTTTCTTCCCTCCATCAGCATCCCATCCAGCTGTTTTGCCGTATATGCCACTAATGGCTGATTGGGTATAGAGCGAAGTATGGAAAGCGTATGACGGGTCGAGATCTTATGTCGCACACATTCCAGATAAAACCGGCAGAATGTCTCCGATACATGACAGCTTAACAGGGAATCCGGATGCCGCTTCTCCATCCATGCATAAAACTGACACAGCCTGCTTTCATCCATCAATAGCACCATACCGATCCCCAATGCCGCAAAGAGCAGAAGAAGCAGCACAAATACACCGTTCATGGCATGCATCAGAAGTTCATAGGACGCCGTCTCTGTTTCAAATTCCTGCATCATCGACAGCAATTGCGGCAAGAGAAATACCGAGAACAGACGCACGCCGATCCCGCAGGATACCAGCAGCACACCCGGATAAAACAGTTCTTTTACCAGCATTTCCTGTCTCTGTTTCTCTGCCTTTGCCATGGACAGCGCGATCTGCAGACTGTCCAGAAACGGAAGAAACCGGCTGAATCCGGTAAAATAGCTGCGGATCCGTTTCGGACATACACTGCGGAAGATCTCCGGAAAGGCTTCTCCCTGTTCCATCTTTTCTTTCATTGCCGCAATAATTGCCTCATTGCGCCGCTCGCAGAGAAAATCCAGCGTATCCTGCAGGGAGAAGCCATTCTGCATCAGGGATACCGCCGCATCACAGTCTTCCTCATTCAAGCAGATCGCCCGCTGCTTCCACAGCCGGTATCCTGCCTGCATCAACGGCCTCGCGTATTTCCTGTACCAGTCCGCGATACCCGTCCGTATGTCTTCCATGTTCATACCAGTATGCGATCTCCTTTCTGTCCATGATCTCATAGACGCATTCTTTTCTGCCCTCCCCGCAGTCATACAGCCGCTGGGATGTGATCCCGCCCAGCACTTCCTGCAATTGCATCGGCGATACGCCCAGGTCTTCCAGTCTTCGTATTGCACCGGCACAGCTTTGTGCATGCAGGCTGGTCACTACCAGATGCCCGCTCAGTGCACAGCGCACAGCATTGACCGCTGCAGTCTTTTCACGGATCTCGCCGATCATAACGATATCCGGATCATGGCGCAGCAGCTGCCGGATCCCGTCTTCCCATGACAGGTTCTGCTTCTCATTGATCTGTAACTGCACATAGCGGGTGCTGACGACTTCCACCGGGTCTTCCAGCGTGAAGATCTTGCGGTCTTTCGTCTCATTCAGCAATGTATACAGCGTCGTTGTCTTGCCGCTTCCGGTGGGACCGGAAAACACGAAGAGACCGGTGCGGTGGCGCGTCACATCACCTAACCATGCCTGCTGTTCTTTGTCCGGCGTCAGATCATGGATCATCAATTGCGGCATCTGGTTCAGCAGACGCAATACACCGCTGGTCATGTGATAGCTTGTCACCACGGCAAAACGCAGCGACAGTGTCCGTCCATCCACCGTTTCTTCAAAGCGTCCGGTCTGCGGCGTCAGTACATCGGATACATCCAGATTTGCCCGGTACATCAGATAATGGAAAAAAGCAGGATCATCCGGGTGACTGCGCAGACGGCGCATCTTCCCGCCGACACGCATTTCTATGCGCACCTGCCCGTCCTGCAGCGTAAAATGCAGATCCCCTGCATGGTATTCCAGTGCGATCTTCAGACATTCCAGTAAACGTTCCTGCATAGAGTTCCTCCCCTGTCATATACCCCGTCTCTGCTGCACTTCCCCGCAAAAAGAAAAAAACCGGAATCAGTCTTCCGGTTCCGTATCGATCTGCTTCAGATAATACAGCACATAACGGTTATGACGGAATTCATCCGCCAGTGTACTGGCCGGTCCATGACCCGGACAGATGGTCAGATTCCCGGGCAGCTGCTTCAGCTTCAGCAGTGATTCCGACATCTGTGCATCATTGCCGCTGTAGAGGTCCGTTCTGCCAATACTTCCCGCAAACAGCGTATCACCGGTGATCAGCACATCCCGATAGCGCACGCATACACTGCCGGCTGTATGACCGGGTGTATGGTAGATCTGCACTTTGAACGTTCCCAGTGTCATCTTCCCTTCCAAGAGATCCTTCAAAGGCGTATACACCGGACGGCTGAACGGCTTTGCACCGGACGAAGCCGCCTGCACGAGCGGCAGATCCAGCGGATGCATGTAGACAGGACATCCCAGTTCATCGGCCAGATCATCCACGCAATACGTATGATCTTCATGTCCATGCGTCAGTACGATCGCATCTGCCTTCTCATCTTTCGATATATACTTCAGAATTTCCCTGGCACGATGACAGCCCGGATCCACGATCAGCACATGCCCGTTCTCATGGATCAGATAGATGTTTTCTTCATAGAGGCCCAGAGGCAATACATCGATCTTCATGAATGTACAAAAAAATAACCAGGCTGGTGGTTATTTCTTCTCCTTATGCAGCGTAACTTTATTGCAGCGCGGACAGTACTTCTTGATTTCCATCTTTTCTGTATGTTTACGCTTATTTCTTGTACCGATGTAGTTTTCTTCGCCACATTCACTGCACTTGAATGTAATGTTATCTCTTGGCATAATCCTGCACCTCCAAACTTATTCAGCCATGACAGTATAGCATAAAGTTTTTTCTTTTCCAAGCACTATATTTATCTGCAGAATCAAGGGATAATGGGGCCGGAGGTGACCTATGAAACGATGGGAAACAAGACAGATCTATGTCGGCAATATCCCTCTTGGCGGACAAAACCGCTGCATCCTGCAGTCGATGACCAATGTGCCTGCCAAAGATGTGGACGCTTCTGTCCGGCAGATCCTGGAACTGGAAGAGCGCGGCTGTGAAATCATCCGCACTGCTGTCCTGGATGAAGAGGATGCCCGTGCGATCAAAGAGATCAAAGAGCGCATCCACATTCCGATCGTTGCCGATATTCATTTCAATTACCGCCTGGCTCTGCTTTCGGTAGAAGCCGGTGCAGATGCGATCCGGATCAATCCCGGCAATATCGGCGACCGTTCGCATACGGAAGCTGTCGTCAATGCCTGCAAGGAAAAACACATCCCGATCCGCATCGGCATTAACGGCGGTTCCCTGGAAAAACCGCTTCTGGAGAAGTATGGCGGCATCTGTGCCGAAGCAATGATCGAAAGTGCTCACCGGCATGTGGATATTCTGGAGGAACTTGGCTTCTATGACATCTGCCTGTCCTTCAAGTCTTCCGATGTCCGTCTGACCGTGGAAGCCTATAAGGCAGCTGCAGAAGAATTCCCCTATCCCCTGCATCTGGGTGTAACGGAAGCCGGCGGCTTCACCGGCAGTGCCGTCAAGTCATCCGCTGCTCTTGGCATCCTGCTCTATGAAGGCATCGGCGATACGATCCGTGTCTCCGTATCCGGTCCGCCGAAAGATGAACTGATCATCGGACGGCAATTGCTGAAGTGCTTCGGTCTGATCCGAAATGTACCGGACCTGATCGCATGTCCGACATGCGGACGCATTCAGTATGACATGCTGCCGCTGGTACGCCAGGTCGAAGACTATCTCTCCATGCTGCACGAAGACGTCACCGTAGCAGTCATGGGATGCCCGGTAAACGGCATACAGGAAGCAGGCCGTGCCGATGTCGGCATCGCCGGCGGACATGATGCAGGCATTCTCTTCCGGCATGGAAAGCTGGTGCGCACTGTGCCGCAGGATGAACTCTTTGATGCCCTGAAGGCAGAGATCGAAGACTTCCTGCAGAAGAAAAACGCAGACTGATGATTCAAAAAAAAAAGAGGATACACCTATGAACTGTTTCAAAGACCGCTCATAACAGGTGAATCCTCTTTTTCTATGTCCAAAGAAAAAACTGCAACAGGATACCCTGTTACAGTTCACTTCTCTTCCGTTTTCCTGCCAGCAGCAAGTATACTGCAAGGCCGGAAATCGTCAGAATACCCGCATACATCAGACTGCCGGATTCATCACCGGTATCTGCACTGCGTCTGTCGTTATTGTCCAGATTCTCAGAAGGCACTGGCGTCTCTGGAGCCGGGGTTGGTGCAGGTGTAGGTTCAGGCGTCGGAGCAGGCGGTGTTTCTTCATCACCGAAAATCGGCATTAACTCATAGAACCACTGCGGAATGGTTTTCAGCGGTCTGTATTGTTCTGCCGGTCTTTCATCATCCAGAACTTCATCATTTTCAAGAATTCTTACAGCCAGATTCGGACATGCACTGTGTAATAGTCTGCCAAGTTTACCAAATTCAACCGTTACAGTATTTCCAAGTTTTACACCGGAGAAACTTTCTTCTTTATAGACTTCCAGTGTCTCGCTGTTATAGAATACGACCTTTCCGCTTCTCGGTTTTGCGCCATATCCTTTTATTTCAACCAGATAGGAATCATTCAGTCTTTCCGCATATCTGTAATTGTAAAACGTGCTGCTTATGACTGCCATTCCATCGGATAAATCAACCGGGATTTCCGTCTGTATCTTTTCTGCCGGATATTTATCAGAGCCGCCTGCCAGAGCAATAGTATAGTCACTATCCTCAGTAAACGTATCCGGAAGCGTGACTGTAATAACCTCTGTATCACCCGGCAGCAGTTTTTCGATCTTCTGCCTTCCAAGAGAAATAAATTCCGATGTACCGACTTTGCGTGCATATACATCGACATAATCAATCGGAATCAGACCGTTATTTCTGAACTCGGTACTGATCTCAGCCTGTACCTGTCCATCCAGATCACGGGAATTAACAAGATCTGCGCTCGTCAGGGAAACATGCATGTTTTCACTGCCGGCCTGAATGTACAGATTGCTGACGCCGTCAACGAAATCCCCGTTTGCGGAAGCAGAATACTCCTGGGTCGAGAAGACAATTACCGGATCATCGTTGCCGATAAATACACCGTCGAAGTAATTGACATTGGTGTTCTCCGCAACATCGGTAATTTCCGTTCTTCCATAGTCCGAGGAACTGCTGCTGACACGGGCATATCCTTCCAGATTCTGCGATGTACCTTGTGATTTCAGATAACCGATCACACTTGACCCATAAAGGTCACCGATCAGTGAATAGGTCGCTTCTGTCATTTCTTCTTCATCCGACACAGGGAAGACTTTGTGGGCATAGTCATTTCTGTAGCCGTTGGCAAAGTATAAAGCCGCATCTTTCATGAATGTCAGAAAAATCTCATCCTGGCTGTTTGTAAATGCACCGTTCCAGGCATTTTCAAATGTTCTGCTGCAGCCTTTATCAGAAACAACGTGCACAGTTTTTGCACCGTCTTTTTCAAGAGAATACGCTGCAGCCGGCTTCATTGCTTCGGGTTCACCAAAGTAATACTGGCCTGCATCAAATCTTGCGATCCGTCCGACTGTCTCATCGATGACTTCCCCTGTCCACGTATTATCTTCTGCCGAATAACGATACATCAGGATCTGATGCGCACTGTCTTCCGATAATCCTGCCGGATCATCTTCCGGATTTGTATATGCAAATACATACGGAACCGGATCATCATAGTTCACAAATCCAACCGCAGCACCGCCCAGGATATATGCATTGCTTTCGGAAACGATGGAGAAGTCTGTCCATTTGTTCTCTGCAGCATCATATTTTGCAAAGCACAGCTGCAGATCAGAAACCGCCTCCCGTAACGAAAGATTCGCTGACTGTGCCTGTGTTCCTCTCAGCCATGTCGCAAAGATACTGTTATATCCTGCACCGCGGACCAGACGGGGATTAAAATCTCCGCCGGCATCTTCTGTTCCGTCTGCGTTCATATCTGTCATGACCGGCTGCGGCTCAGAAATCGTCTGTGCATTATGATCGTAGATCGAATACATCAATTCCCCTTTGTTTCCGCTTTCCCTGCTGTCATTGTGTCCGACAAGCAGGATCAGAGCAGAATTATTATCATAGAGTTTCTTGATCTGTATTCCGTTTTCCGGGTTAATGTTTTCTGCTAAAATCTTAGAGAATTTTCTGTCGCCAAGCATCTGCTCTTCCCCGGCATAGAGCAGAGTATTGTTTTCTGATGTGTCCTTCAGCGCATCGATATGCCATATCGTTTCACCATGCGCCTCATTGATTTCAAATACCTGACTGCCGTAATCATTCGCAATCATGCTTTCGATCTGATTATTGATGCGCTGCTCCAAATCCGGCGTATCCGGTGCAGACCAGATCTCTTTTCCGTTTTCATCCCGCTTATAGAAATCCGTACGTCCGGAAGCGATCTTGAATGTAAGAACCGTTCTGCCAAGGAACTTTGCCTTAAATCCCAGTTCCCCGTCTATATACACTTCTTTTGTATAGAACTCCGGCAGTACATGGAAATCAGAGCCAAATGTAGCCAGTCCGTATATGCCGACCGAAAACAGACAACCAAGACCAATACCGCCGTACAGTTCTAATCCGGCAAGGAATAAGGCTTCCAGTTCTGCCTGAAACGGGTCTTCCGCAGCCGGTTCAATGGTGTAGGTGAATGTCCCCTGCATACCAATGGTAAGGGTTATGCTGTAGGTAAAGATGGCATACTGCCCTGCCTGTTCACCGCCGGTTCCGACATAGAACTGCAGCTGTCCGCTCATCTTGTTCGGATTATCATCATACGAAACCGCATATCCTCCGACTGTCCAGCATAAGCCGAAACTGCCCCGCTCATTTTCACCATACTCATCTTTCCATTTCTTTGTCAGCTGACCATGGGAAAGGGTTTTGAACTGACCTTTGGCTGCACCTTCCCAGAAAGCCTGTTCTGTGGAATTCCAGCCAATGCCTACGACACTGCGGCCGTCCGTATAATGCTTAAAGGTAATGGGCAGTTTTATGAGGTTTATGTTCAGTCCCATGCCTTTCGAAAAACTGCTCATGTCGATGGTGACCTGTTCTTTGGGACCTATTTTTATATCTGCACTTTCAAACAGTTCTTTCGCTTCATTCTTTTTTACGAAGATGCCGAGCATCGTATCTGCATACGAGATATTTACATCGGATACCGTAACCCTGATTCCTGAATCCCCCGGCAGATCAATCGAATTGATTCCGGATACTTCACTGACTCCATATCCCCTTACTTCTTTCAGCAATTTCTCCACACCGTATTCATTTTCCGAAATAACCCGAATAATCAGGAAATTATCCTTGATCGAGTCATCGAAATTGAATTTCAGATGCATCTCTGCATCGGTGCCGTTATCAACCGTAAAGATATCGTTCCAGACATCTTTCTGCACTCCTCCGTATGTCAGGATGACCGATTCTATATACTTTGATTCCTTTACCGATGCATGTACCGTCATGATATTGGAAATGAGCATTGCGAAAGCAACAAATGCTTTCAGTGAAAAATGATATATATTATTCTTCTTTAACATGCGCATATTTTAAGATATATACCGGAAAATATAAATATATAAACGGCATTTCGCAAAAAAATAAAGAAACTGTCTGCGCAGTTTCTTCATATGCGGTTTATAGTAGTTTTCTGACCATTACAAAGGCATCGGTACGGTATTGTTCTTCGAATCCTGCTTTGAGAAACAAAGCCAGTGACGGATTATCCAGAGCAATATCATCATAGAGAGCTGTGATCCCCTGCTTCTTTGCCTGTTTGCAGAGAAGATCCAGTGTCTGCGTTCCATAGCCTTTATTGCGCTCATCAGCTTTGATCAGTACGTGGATCAGCCATATGCCGCGCTCTGCCTCATAGCGGTACGCCGCTTCCCCGACGCATACATTCCTGTCCTTATCCAGCACATACCGGTAGAAGTGCTGCTGAGATGGATCACGCAGCCATTTTTCATACCATTTCTGCCACTGGTCTTTTTCAAATGGGATCGTGCCGCCGTATGCGTGGTTATAGGACATTGTCGCTTCGTCCATGAGAAGTACTCTTCGAAAAGAGAGGTCTTCCGGAGAAGGTTCGATCAAACGGATGTGCTTTGCGGTCATTGTGCTGTTTCGCTCAGCAGTTCCGGCATGTATCTGTTCTCCCGCAGCATCTTTATCTCCTCCTTATACGGCGGTTTTTTGCCGATATAGGGTGTCTCCAGGATCTTGGCAATGTGGGCGGTACGGGGATGGAAAGCGATGTAATGCAGCGTTTCAAATCCCAGTGTTCCCTGTCCGATATTGGCATGGCGGTCCTTGTGCGCACCGATGGGATTTTTTGTGTCATTCAGATGGATCACATGCATGCGGGAAAGACCGATGATGCGGTCAAATTCATCCAGCACATCATCATATTTCGTCAGATCATAGCCGGCGTCATTCGTATGGCATGTATCAAAGCATACGCCGAAGCGTTCCGGATGGTCCAGGCCTGCCAGGATCTCTGCCAGTTCTTCAAATGTTCTGCCGATCTCGCTCCCCTTGCCGGCCATCGTTTCCAGACATACCGTCACTTCATCGCATGTTTCAGCACGGTTGAGCTGTGCAATTGCCGTACGGATGCCGGTCGGTGCATCGGCTGTCGTGTAGGAACCCGGATGCAGCACAAGGTATCTTGCACCAATTGCTCTGGTGCGGGATATCTCCTTGTTCAAAAATTCCACTGCCAGCTCTGCCACTTCCGGTTTGACGGAGTTTGCCGGATTGATGATATAGGGTGCGTGAATGATCATGCGTTCCATGGGAATGCCATGATCTTTCATGCACTGCTGTGCTTCCGGTATCCGCATCTGCGACAGTTCCCTGCGCACTGTATTCTGCGGGGCACCGGTATACAGCATCAGTGCATTGGCATCATAGGAGAGTGCTTCCAGTACGCTGCCTTCGAGAAACAGCGGTGCTTTCATCTGCACATGGCTTCCAAGTATCATTCGTCCTCGTTCGAACGCATCTGGCGTTCTTTGTACATAGCCTTCTTTTCTTCGCGGATCTTGGTACGGATAAATTCACGCTTCTTCTTCCGGTGGATGCGTTCGATTTCACGCGCTCTTTTCTTCTTGTATCCGGGTTTGACCTTGGTGTTTTTCTTGGTCATGATGCGGGAGATCTCTTTTTCGATCTCATCGTCTTTTTTCATGCGCTTCTGGCCATAGGGATGCAGTGTCTGCCAGGTATTCTTATGCCAGCGCATATGTTCAAAGGCAATGCCATAGCGCTTCAGGGAACGGATCGCCGCATCGTCACTTTCTTTGTACAGTGCATAGCATGTGCCGGAAGCACCTGCTCTGCCGGTACGGCCGGCCCGGTGCACATAGTATTCCAGGTCTTCCGGGAAACCGCACGAAATGACATGCGTGACCATGTCTATATCAATGCCGCGGGCTGCCAGGTCCGTTGCCACGACGTACGTATTCTTGCCGGAAGCCAGTTCTTTCATGGACTGTCTGCGGCGTCTGGATGTCAGATCACCATGCAGTTCTGTGACCGTGATGCCCTTCTTTCGCAGGGATTCTGCGATGGAAGAAGCTTCGGCACGCGTATTGGCAAAGATCAGACACACATACGGCTGAAAGCCCGGCATCATGTTCAGTATTACATCGGCATAATCATGGTGATAGCACGGTACCAGAATGTGGCGGATATCCGGATTGAAGCGGACTTTCTCACCGATTTGGAACGTTACCGGATTATGCATGTATTTGCGGATGAACGGACGCAGTTGGTCCGGCATCGTTGCCGAGAAGGCCATCATCTGCAGGTCTTCTTTGAGCCGACCGGCAAAGGCATCGATATCATCCAGAAAGCCGTATTCCAGCGTCATGTCTGCTTCATCCACGATCAGAATGCCGGCTGTATCGATTCTCAGGATCCCGGTATTCAGAAACAGATCCCGGATACGGCCGGGTGTGCCGATCACGATATGTGGCTGTCCTTTGGTAATCTGTTCGGAGTCTTTTGCTCTGTCCTGTCCGCCGACAAAAAGACGCACGCGCAGCTCCGGATCGATCTCACTCATGACTTTTGCCTTTTCATAGATCTGCAATGCCAATTCTCTGGTCGGAGCGGTAATAACAGCCTGGGTAAATGGCAGCGAAGAGTCGATTCTTTCCATTAACGGCACCAGATAGGCATGCGTCTTTCCGGAACCGGTACTGGAGAGACCGATCACATCCCGTCCGCGCAAGGCAGCCGGTATCGTCTCTTCCTGTATGGGAGTGGATTCGGTAAAACCGTTTGCGGCAATGAACCGCATCGTCGTATCTTTCAGATTAAAATCTTCAAACTTTTTCATCATATCACCTGCTTTCTGCAGTTATTCTTATCATTCGGTGAGACACCATGTGTGGTATGATACCGAAAGAAAGCAATTGCGTCAATATTCTAGCAGAAACGGAGGCGTTATGGAAATCATCAGTGTCATCCCCCGCGGCTATTGTGCCGGCGTTGTGCGTGCGATCCGGATCGCCCATGAAACCGCAGAAAAATACCCGGATACACCGGTCACGATGCTTGGCATGATCGTTCATAACCGCTATGTCGTAGAAGCCTGCAGTGCCCTGGGCATCCGCTTTGTCGAAGACCCCATGAAAAGCAGACTGGAGCTTCTTGATGAAATCACGGAGGGCGTTGTCATCTTCACTGCCCATGGCGTCAGTGATGCGGTGCGCCGCAAAGCAGAAGACAAGGGACTCATCGTGGTCGATGCGACATGCAATGATGTGCTGAAGACGCATGAACTTGTCCGCAATCACGCTTCCCATGGCGATGTCATCTATATCGGACGCCATCATCACCCCGAATCCGAAGGAACTGTCTCTTTGAGCAGCCGCGTGCATCTTGTCACATGCATCGAAGAAGCCGAGCAGCTTCCCCCGCTTGAACATGTCCTGATCACCTGCCAGACCACACTGTCATTAACGGATACGGCAAAGATCATCGATGTCTGCAAACGCAGATATCCCGATGCCGTGATCGCCGAAGAGATCTGCGCTGCCACCCGTGTGCGCCAGGAAGCAGTCATGCGTCTTGAAAATACCGACCTATTGATCGTTGTCGGTGACAAGCGTTCCAACAATTCCGGACAATTGCGGGCGATCGGCTTATCTGCGGGGATCCCCCGTGCCCTTCTGATCGATTCGGAGGAAGACCTGCGGGAAGAAGATATTGCCGGCTGTGAACGTATCGCCGTAACAAGCGGATCCTCCACCCCGAATGTACTGACTGCCGGTGTGATCACTGCCTTAAAGCACTACGCTGAAACCGGAGAGCTCATCACAAAGAAAATCCGCATTACTCAGATTCTTTGAGCAATGCGGTCTCTTCCTCTGTCAGGGGACGGTAATCCCCTTCTGCCAGTGTTTCATCCAGCACCAGCTGTTTCATACGCACCCGCTTCAGCGTAACAACGCGGTTATCGAGTGCTTCGAGCATGCGCTTGACCTCATGGAATTTTCCTTCCCTGAGAATCAGGCGGCATGTTTTTTCATTTTCCACGATGCATTCCGCCGGCTTGCATCTGACACCGCCATCGATTGTGATTCCCTCTGCAAGACGTTTTACATCGGCCTCTGTGACCGGTTTTTCCGTACCGACGAGGTATTCCTTTTCGACATTGTTCTTCGGCGCCAGCAGTGCATGGGCCAGATCACCGTCATTTGTGATCAGCAATAATCCGGTCGTATCTTTGTCCAGCCGGCCGCACGGAAACAGTCCCTTGATCCCTTCCGGGATCAGATCCATGACCGTCGGCTGGTTTCCTTCCGTCGCACTGATATAGCCGGCCGGTTTATTCAGCATGAAGTAGCTGTATTTTTCATACAGTACCGGCACCCCGTCCAGTGTGATCGTATCGTGTTCTTCATCCACTTTTGCATCGCTTTTTGTGACGATCGTTCCATTTACCGCAATGCGGCGTTCCCGGCACAGTTTTTTTACTTCTGTGCGTGTGCCATATCCCATATTGGCAAGCAGTCTGTCCAGTCTCATGCGCGGTGCAGCACCTTCTTTACAATATTCTTCAGCGGCATATGGAAGATCGACTGCGGCAGACGCATGACGCCGGTCACAAACAGATAGACACAGACGCCGATGATTCCGGTCACCGCCAGTCCTGCCAGCGCTTCAAGACGTGATCCAGCCGCAAGATCGATCGCAAAGATCTTCAGCAGCACAAAGATCCCGTTCATGCACAGGCATCCGATGGTCATACGCAGCGTCTTGCGCAGGATCGCTCCATAGCGCACTTCAAACTGATTCTTGATCTTGGACAGGCTCAGGAAGATGATCGTTGCCGAACAGAGAATACTCGACAGGATCGCACCCTGATAGCCTACAAGCTTCAGCAGCGGATAGAATGTCAGGCATTTTACAACGAATCCAACCCCGAGATACCCGATGCTCTGACGGCGGAAACGCAGCGTCAGCATCATGGAGTTGCAGATGGGTGTGATCGTTGTTGCAAGCGCCAGCCACGCTGCCCAGCGCAGACATTCCGTGCCATAGTCCAGTTCCCCGCCCCCGTACATGACATAATAGATCGGACGGGCCAGTGCATACATGGCAAAACAGATCGGTAATGCAATATACAGCACCGTGCAGATGCAGTCTTCGATATTCCGGTTCAGTGCCCGCCAGTCCCTGTTTTCCAGTGAAATGGTCATATACGGCACAATGCCGGCAGAAAAACCAATGGACAATACCTGCGGAATGGATGTCAGCTTATCACAGTTGACTTCTATGATGCTGTACAGCAGCTTTGCTGTCTCATAGTCCATGCCAAGCCGTGTATTCATCGGAATAAAGAACTGGGTATTGATCAGCGTCTGCGAATTTCCCAGGATCGATACCAGCAGATACGGCAGACCAAATGAAATGAATTCTGTTACGATCTCCCGCTTTGTAACATCCGAAGGCGGCTGTCTGCGGGCTTCCTGCAGCACCGGTGCAAAGTGCTTCCGGTCAAACCAGATGTAATAGATCAATGCACATGTACATCCTAGGGACGTCGCCAGCACAGCTGTATAGATGGAGAAGATCCTCTGCATGTGGAACACATACACAGCCAGCCAGCCCAGAAACAGCAGGAATGCGACACGTCCGAACTGTTCGATTACCTGTGAACCGGCATAGGATTTCATCTCTTTCATGCCCTGATAATACCCGCGGTAACTGTACAGGATCGGCACCAGGAACAATGCCAGCGACAGAATGACAAACGTATTCTGCATCTGCTTCAGATCCTTCACCGTCGCATCCGCACCCAGTACCGAATGGGAAAGCGGTCCGGACACCAGCATGAAGATCAATGCCATGACAAATCCCGACACCATCAATATCGCTGTCGACAGTCTGCGCACCAGCACCGCCGTCCGGTAATCATTCCGGTTGATATACTTTGCGACAAGCGCCGCAATTGCAAACGGCAGACCGGCCGAGCTGATCTGCAGCAGTACATTGTAATAGGTAAAGGCAGACGAATAGAAGACCATATTCTCCTGCCCGGCAATCGCTTTAAACGGAATAATATAAAACAGTCCGATCAGTTTTGAAACAAAGATGCCGGCACTGCTTGTCAGAGATCCGGCAATAAATGACTGTTTTACTTTTCCGGCAGTATTCTCACTCATATTAATTACCTGACTCTCCTGATGCATCCGGTGTGAATCCGCCTGTGCTCAATACATAGGAATGGAATTCACGGTGTGTATCCTTCCGGCTGCGGTCTTTCCACTCAACCAGTATATGCAGGCGGATCGACTCCTCTGCACATTCTCCGCTGACGCTGATGCCCTTTACATACCCGCTTTCTTTATTTACCTGGTTCGGCACCATAGATACTTTATTTTCAAAGACACCCATGCACGGCATCATCTTGACGGCCTCAGAAAACAATATATCATTCTCAACGATAAAGACCACGCAGTCATACATGGCGATCTTTGGTTCATCAACAATGACATAATACCGGTGGCTGCCGTCTGCCAGCGTTGTCATTTCCCCGCTCAGGGTATAATACATGCTGGGACCGGTCGGATGAGTATCTTCTTCCACGATCCGGTAATAGGTTTCATATGTCTCCATTTTCAGTGAGTTGTCTTTCTTTGTGCCGCATCCGGCAATACAGACAAGCAGACTGAGGATGAGAAAAAATTTCCGCATAAAAATACCTCGAAGGGATTATATCATATTTCCGCATACAAAGAGATGCCAACGCAAAGACAGCATCATTTTGTACTTTTTCCGAGAATTCTGTAACATATCCCCCTTTTCCTGCATATACTTGTCAGAAAGGAAGCAATGCATGGATGAACTGTATGAAAAATATGCAAAAACGGTATTCCGGTATCTGTATTCGCTCACGCATGACCGAGATCTCAGCGAAGAACTGACACAGGAGACCTTTTATCAGGCTGTCCGGACGATCGAAAGCTACGATGAAAGCTGTGCACCGGCAACGTGGCTGTGCGGCATTGCCCGCAATACCCTGCGTACATGGCAGCGCAAACATCCTGTCCAGGCAGAGATCGCAGAGTGGGACAGTCCTCTTCCTTCCGCGGAGGAAGAAGCGCTCAAGTCCATGCAGCGCATAGAGATTCTGAAAAAACTGCATGCAATGGAAGACCCCTGGCGGGAAGTACTCTATCTGAGGATCTATGGTGATCTCTCCTGCAAAGAGATCGCAGCAATCCTCTCACGCAGTGAAACATGGGTACGGGTCACGTATTACCGTGCCAAAGAAAAACTGAGAAAGGAACTGGAAAATGAAACAGAATGAATGTGAGATCGTGGAAGATCTCATGCCCCTGTACATAGAGCATATGGCATCGGATGCCTCCGTGCATCTGATCGAAGAACATGTCCGCAATTGTGAATCGTGTCAGAAGAAACTGCAGATCCTGCAGGAAGAAACACTGACTGCGCCGAAGGAAGAAACAAAGCCGATCGACTGGCTGAAGAAAATACGCCGCAAAACGATCCGGTCCATCGCCGCAGCAGTCCTGGCTGTCTCGCTGCTGTTTGCAGGCTTCTATACATGGCGCACTTTGCTGGCTGCTTCGAAGCTCAATGACGCGGCACAATGGAACGTGCAGACGGATAGCGATACCCTGCATATCACCGGGAACACGATCGATGAAAGCACCGGTTTCCGCAAAGTCACCTTTACGGAAAAAGACGGCATCCTGGAAGGAACTGCTCTGTATGCACCAAAGAGCATCTTCAGCAAAACCGTCACAGAAAGCCAATACAGCCCTGCTGCGAAGATCAGTGAGATCCGGATCAACGGTGCGTCGGTATGGAAAGACGGCACCCTCCTGCATCCCTATGCGCAGAAGCTGAGCCGTTATGGGCATCTGTATGTTGGAGATATGCCAGCCAACGCTGCCCTGGCAAATGCTCTTGGAATGCATGACCGCTTTGGCAATTACAGCAATGAGCTTGTGACAGATCAGAAACCCTATCGCTGGAAGCTTCTGCTGGAGCAGGACCTGCGCAGTGAAAACCGCACCGTCCTCGAAGAAGAAATGAAACGGTGTGCCTATGTTCTGATCGCACTTACCGACAATCTTTCCGAAGTCGAATACCGCTATACCGTACGTGCCCAGCAGCAGTCCCTGCTGATCACGGAGAAAGACGCAGATGCCTTCTTTGAACACTCTGTCAAAGACTGCCTGAACGATCCGCTCATGCTGAATGAACTGATCCTCAAAACCGGTCTGCATAACTGAACAATGCCGCACAAACATGCGGCATTTTTTAATCTATTCCGGTACACGAAGCCATTCCACTTGCCCGGTATTGATATGATACAGGGCTTCTGCAACAGCGATCGTTCCTTCAGTTACTTCTTTGGCAAAGGCATTCCGTATGCGGTCTGCCTGCATGCGTATATTGCGCTTCGATGCACGGCATGGATCGGTTTCTCCCCGTATTGCTTTTGCAATATCCTGCGTAATGGCGGCGACACGGCCATGTGTTTCCCCGACCATCGCTGCCCCTACGGCACCGCACTGCGTATGTCCCAATACGACCACCAGCTGCACGTGCAAATGTTCGCACGCATATTCGATACTGCCAAGCTCTGTTTCCTGCACCACATTGCCGGCAACACGGATCGTAAACAGTTCCCCGATCCCGCACAGGAAAATTGCCTCCGGGATCTGACGGGAATCCGAGCATGCAACAATGACAGCATATGGATGCTGCCCCTGTTCCGCCGTTTCCATGCGGCGGCTGCGGGTAGTGTTGCCGAACGTTCCTTCCTCAATCACAAATGCTTCATTGCCTCTTTTCAGCCGCTGTAATGCTTCCTCTGCTTTCATGAGATCGTGCTCCTTTGCTTCATTATAGTAATAAAAAACGGTTCCGAGGAACCGTATTGTATCAGAATGTCAGAACGTAGTAGTTCTTCTTTCCTTTTTTCAGAATCGTAAAGTCCTGATCGATCGCATCTGCCTTGGCAAGTGCAGCATTGATATCACTGACTTTTTCTCCGTTGACCTGTACGGATCCCTGCTGGATCAGCTTGCGTGCTTCGGAGTTGGATTTGCATGCGCCGGCTTTGACCAGTGCAGTGATCAGTGTAATGCCGTCTTCGACTTCCACCTTCGGTGCATCGCTGAGACCGGCACGCAGTTCATCGGCCGACAGATCCATGATCGATCCGCGGAAGAATGTTTCCGTGATCTTTTTCGCTGTTGCAAGACCTTCTTCACCATGTACAAGAACCGTCAGTTCTTCAGCAAGTGCCTTCTGTGCTTCACGTTTCTCCGGCGCTGCTTCCTTGGCTGCAGCCAGTGCTTCGATTTCTTCCGGGGAACGGAAGCTCAGACGCTTCAGATAGTCAACAATATCCGCATCCGGTGTATTCAGCCAGAACTGGTAGAATTCATATGCATTGGTACGCTTCGGGTCGAGCCATACGTTCTTTCCTTCGGATTTGCCGAACTTAGAACCATCGCTCTTTGTGATTAACGGCGATGTGATGCCGAAAATGGTTGCTTCTTCTCCTTTGACCTTGCGGATCAGTTCGGTACCAGTCGTCAGGTTGCCCCACTGGTCACTGCCGCCGATCTGGATGATGCAGTTATGACGTTCAAACAGCTTCAGCCAGTCCATGGCCTGCAGGATCGTGTAGCTGAATTCGGTATAGGAGATACCGGAGTCCAGACGCTTCTTGATCGTATCTTTCTGCAGCATGTACGATACATTGAACAGTTTGCCGAAATCACGCAGGTAATCCAGCAGGGTCATTTCACCAAGCCAGTTGTTGTTATTCTCCATGATCGCCGCATTATCGCCGTCAAAGGAAAGGAAATGCGCCAGCTGATCGCGGATGCATTCCGCATTGTGCATGACTTCCTCATGTGTCAGAAGCTTTCTTTCCGTTGTCGGACGCGGATCGCCGATCATGCCGGTAAACCCGCCGCACAGTGCGATCGGTGTATGACCTGCCTTCTGGTAACGGCGTAAAAGCAGGATCTGCTGCAGGTGTCCTACATGCAGGGAATCAGCGGTCGGATCAAATCCGCAGTAGATCACAGCCGGCTTCTGCAGACGTTCTTTCAGACCGTCGTAGTCGGTGCAGTCCTTGACGAGACCGCGCCATTTCAGTTCTTCTAAAAACTCCATGTTATTCTCCTTCCGGACGCGATAGAAAAAGGCGTCCTGTTCATTCTAAGGACGCCTCAGCGCGGTACCACCTTAGTTTGCAGTGATGAAATCACTGCACCCTCATCTATGCCTTTAACGCAGGCGCACACGTCCTGTCTTTTGAGGCAGGAAGCTCCCAGGTGTATTCATGAATCAGATGCTCCGCTCCCTTTCACCAGCCGGGAGGTCTCTGTTACGGATTTCCAAATCACTACTTATCCTGTTCAACGCATCTGTAATTTTATAGACCCGTTTCCGATTTGTCAATCGATCGTTGTCTGCCGCGGTGTAAACAGATAACTCAGTTCGATCTCATGATCTGTATCCAGATCATTCTGCAGTAACTTCGTCATCACCCGCATGCTGACAGCACCAAGATCATACGACGGAATCGAGAAACTCGAGATCTGCGGACGCATCATGGAATTGTACTTCGTATCGATCACACAAACGACTTCCATGTCTTTCGGAACATCCATGCCGTTCTCTCTTGCCGCATTGACGATTGCCATTGCCTGGGAATCACGGTATCCGATCATCAGATCATATTTATGATCTTTCAGCCAGCGGGACATGAATGCGTAGCTCGTACGCATATCACCGGGAATCGGAAGGAATCCCTGGAATGTTTTTCCTTTGGCCTTAAATGCCATCTCTGCACCTTCCACCATCTGCTCGCAGGCATACCGATTCTTCCGGTCTTCGATAATGGCAATATTGTCTTTTCCGAATTCCAGATATTTCATCGTCAGTTCATAGACTGCCTTGCGGATATCTACATAGACACTGGCAATATTCTCCTTGCTCATACGGTGTCCGATAAACACGATCGGAATATTATACTTTGTCAGTGTCTCGATCTCACTCATGACAACACGGTCATCATACAGAATGACGCCGTCCACCCGGGACTTGATGATATCCTCGATCACCGTATTGATATCCGTAATGCCCGCTGTCAGCGTATGAAGCATAATGTTGTAGTTGTAGATCTTTGCGACATCGATCAGACCATTGATAATCTGTCCGGTATACGTAAAGCTGGCTTCCGGTACGATCAGAGCAATCGTAGTGGTCTTCTGCAAAGCAAGACCCTGTGCAATTGCATTTGGCTTATAGCCAAGTTTATCAACGGCAGCCTGTACGCGCTCTTTTGTCGGTGCCTTTACGACATCCGATCCATTGATGACACGCGAAACGGTCGCAAGTGATACACCGGCTTCCTTCGCTACATCATAAATCGTCACTCTTTTCATGCAGCTGCCCCCCTTCTGTTTAATTTATTTTTTGGTCAGTTTTGCCCACAGATTCTTTGCGGCTGCCATACCGCTCTTCATCACTTCAGCACTCTTGACACGTGCCTCTGCCAGTGTTTTCTGCACTTGCGGACTGTTGTAGAATTCATCTGCTTTCTGTACAGCGATCTTTGTATATTTCACTGCTGCAGCACCGGCTTCTTTTGCTTTTTCCGCCGCAATGCCGGCATACTGCTTCACTGTCTCCATCGCATCATCCTGTTTTTTATTATGATTTTCAACAGCGCTCCCCAGAATGTCTTCTACGCCTTCTTTGACTTTCTCTGCTGCTTCAGCAGCCTTCTCACCGGCTTCCTGAACGAATTCCGGAATCACCAGATCGATCTCATCGGCATCGTCTTCCACAGCATCCTTTTCTTCTTCCGGTTTTTCTTCCACTGCTTCTTTTACCGTATTGTATGCTTCTTCGGCATTCTCTTTTGCTTCAGCAGCTGCTTCTTCGGCCTTCTGAATGATCGTTTCCTCTGCTGCAGATGTTTCCTTCTCAGCCGGTTCTTTCGTTGCAGACGGTTCTTCTGCCGGTTCTTCCTTTGCAGGCTCAATATCGTAATCCGGCAGTGCCTGTACTTTTTTCTTCAGGTCTTCTACTGTCTCTTCAATTGTGATCTCTGCTTCTTCAATGATATTTTTCTTATCTTCACTCATCCTGTGCTGCTTCACTTTCCGGTGCATCTTCAGCACCCATCTTTTCCTGAACCATTGTTTTCAGGCTTTCAACATTCTCAGCCGCAAATTCAGCTGCTTTTCCAATTGCTTCAGAGGTCTTATCCTGCACCTGGTCAACTGTGCGGGACAGTTTAACGACCGTGTCAAGCGGTGCCTGTACTTTCTCCATGCTTGAGTTGACGTTTTTAATTGTCGGATCCAGATTTTTTACAGTCGCTGTGATCGAGTCAACAAGCGCTCCTGCCTTCTTCAGGAGAATACAAAGAAAAATCAGCGCAGCCGCACCTGCAATTGGCAAAAGCTGCTCTGATACATTCCGCAATGCCAGCAATAGTTCATCCATACAATGATACTCCTTCTATACTCACTGGCATTATAGTATGTTTTGAAAATATTTTCAATGCTTGTGATAGCGCTTTACCAGTTCGGCAAGACCGTAAATATCCTTACTGGACATAAACAGATAGACTGCCGGTTCTTCCTCTGCAAGGATTCTGGCGCCTTCTTCATTCTCCGGAATGACCACGGAACCGGGAAGACGCTTCTGCAGATAGGTAATATCGATATCAGTACCGTCCTGCTTGTCATCAATGCTTGTAAAATCGCATAGATACACTTTATCTGCCTTGCTCAGCTGCGCAGCAAACTGATCGGCAAAGTAAAGAACACGGGAGGCACGGTGCGGCTTGAAAATGGCAACGAGCTTGCGGCCCGGGAAGCGGATCCGTGCAGAATCGATCGTTACGCCCACTTCGGTCGGATGATGCGCATAGTCATCGACGAACGTGTTTTCGCCGACCTGCTCAATGACAAAGCGGCGCTTGACACCATGGAAGGACGCC
>JAFYHC010000048.1 GCA_017539385.1 Solobacterium sp.
GGTATAGTAGGAACCATCTTCACATTCCAGTATGTAAACGTAGTTCATTCTACGCTCTTGAGGCTTTCTACCATCTTGATCGCGGACAGTTTCTTTGCCATGGCATGGTTGACCAGCACACCGAACAGGAATGTCAGACACGCAGCCAGCACATAACTTGGCCATAAGACTTCACGGCCGAACATGATATAGTCCATTTCCACCATGCGCATGATGTAATGATGCAGGATGGTACCGACCGGCAGGCCGGCTGCTGCACCGATCAGCGTCAGGATGTGGTTTTCTTTGTAAATATAGTTTTCGACTTCTTTCTTTCGGAAGCCAAGCACTTTCAGTGTTGCGATCTCCCGCTGCCGTTCGCTGATATTGACATTGATCAGATTGCCCAGCACCACAAATGCCAGTGCCATGGAAGACAGGATCAGCGTCCAGACGATAATATCCAGTCCCTTTACCATGTTGTTGAAATTCTCCAGAATGCCGTCAAAGAATGCGATGGCTTCGACTTCCGGCATCTCCGTGACAGCTTCCTGCATTGTGCGCAATTGTTCCGTATCGCCATTGCCGCCAACCAGCAATGTGATCTGCTCCGGCAAAGCACCAAAGTAATGTTCATAGCATGCTTCGCTGATCAGCACATAGTGGCGGATATACATTTCCGTAATGCCTGTCACCGGTACGGCATGCGTACGGCCGTCTTCCCCTTCAAATGTGATCGGATCGCCGATCTTGAGTCCAAGATTCTCTGCCAGTTTTTCCGACAGGATCACACCGTCATCCGTCAGGGTGATCGGTTTCTTCCCTTTCCGCGTACGCAGGCGGTATACCTGCTTCACGGCGTCATCATCGGGGAAGATCTGCACCGCAACTGTCTCATCGATCCCGTTTCCGGAGGCAGCTTTGGCGCTGTACATGCGTATGCATTCCGCATGCGAGACATCCTCGCGTGCTGTCAGTTTCTGTAAGAACGCTTCGGCTTCCTGCTTATCGATGTCTTCGTTCAGCGTGATCGATCCATCATACTGGTTGATATCGTAGAACTGCACATCCACCATGGAATTGATCGAATCGCGGATGCCGAACCCGGTCACCAGCAGTGCCGTACATCCGGCTACGCCTGCCACCGTCATGATAAAGCGCTGCCGGTAGCGGAAGATATTGCGCATGGTGACTTTCCAGGTAAATGTCAGCCTGTTCCAGATCAGCGGAATGCGCTCCAGGAATGTCTTGCGGCCAAGTTTTGGTGCCTTCGGACGCATCAACTGCGCCGGGACTTCCTGGGTATCCCTGCGGCAGGCAAACCATGTCGTTAACAGCATTCCTGCCATGAAGCAGGTGCACGAGATCACAATGATATTCCACGGTATCATCAGCCGCATGGCTGGCAGGATGTACATCATGCGCCAGGTGTGATAGATGACAGGCGGGAAGACGGCAAGTCCTGCCACGACCCCGATCACTTCACCGGTCAATGTTGCGAGCCCCGCATAGATCAAATACTTGCCGGCACACTGCAGACGGGAATAGCCCATCGCCCGCAATACGCCAAGTTCCCCGCGCTGTTCATCGACCATGCGCGTCATTGTTGTCAGACACACCAATGCCGCAACCAGTATGAAGAAGACCGGGAACAGTCTGCCGATCGCAGCCATCTGATCAACGGTATTGCGGTATGTCGCAGAAGCGTAATGGGAATTGCGGTCCAGGATCGTCCAGTTTCCAGGCTTCAGTGCATCGATTTCCTTTTTCGCATCATCCAGTTTCTTTTTCGCATCTTCCAGTTCATCCAGACCCTTTGTTCTTGCTTCAGAGAGTTCTTTGCGGGCATCACTGAGCTCACCCAGTGATTTCGTGATCAGGTTTTTGGATGCGCGCAGCTGGCTGCGTGCATCTTCCAGTTGTGCCCGTGCCTTTGCGGTCTCTTCGGCCAGCTGACGCCGTCCTTCATCCAGTTCCTTTTCACCCTGTTCGATCTTGTACAGTGCATCCTGCAATTGTGCTTCGCCCTCGGCGATGCCATCCAGGATCTGCTTGCGCAATGCAACAAGATCACTGCGCTGTTTCTTCAAAGCAGCGATCTCACCATCGATATTGCCGGCATTAAATCCGTTTGCGGCAAGTTCACTCACAACGCCATTCCGGGTATCCTGCAGTTCTTTTTCCTGCTTTTCCAGAGCAGCAATCTGTGCATCCAGCGCCGCCCGCAGTTCACCGACATTGTTTTCTTCCGTCAGTCCCATGGCACTTACCAGCTCTGCCATAGAGGCATCTGCCTGCACCAGGAGAGACAGCGGTGTTGCATCAGTGATCCGTGCCATGGAAAGAAGCGTATCGATCAACGGATAGGTATGTTCCGTCTGGGCAATGTTTTCATCGATATAGCTGACGATGCTGTCGATCGTCGTTTCTTCGCTCATGCCAAACGCACCAAGCAGCTGCAATAGTGCCGCATATTCCTCTTCGCTCAATACTTCCGCCAAAGAGGCAACCGAAGCATTCCGGTATTCTTCCGGTATTTCATCAAGACGGCTCTTTGCGTCTTCCCAGACAGCATTCTGCGCATTGATCGCATCCAGCAGCGATGCAATGGTATCGTTTTCCGTTAATCCCAGTGCTTCTGCAGCGCTCTGCAGCTGCGGTGCATAGCGGTACAGTTTGGATAATGGATCATTCACGGTAAACAATGGTTCCTGCATTGCTTTTTCAATACCGTTTTTTGCGGCATAGAGCTGCTCTTTGGCTTCCCGGATCTGACGCAGTCCGTCATCGATCTGTGCCAGTCCGTCCTTTGCCTGGTTGAGCGAAACAATGCCGGTATCGATCTGCTTTATGCCGTTATCGATCTCTGTGACTTTTGCCAGAAGATCTTTTCGGGTCGCTTCGAATTCCTTCTTTCCTTTTTCGTATTCCGCTCTTCCCTTTTCCAGATCATACGCAGCGTTTTCCAGTTTTTTTAATGCTGCGGCGGTCTCTTCTTCCAGCCGCTTCTCGTTCTTATTGATTTCTTCTTCGCCTTTGCGGATCTCTTCTTCACCCTTATCGATCTCATCCTGACCGTTTTTGATCTCATCTTCCGCATCGGCGATGCCTTCTTCAAATTCTTTCTTTCCGTCTTCGTATTCTTTCAGTCCGTCCTCATACTCTTCCAGTGCATCTTTCTTGATACGGTCAATGCGGACATCCTTCTGCGTCTTTGCCAGTTCTTTTAAAGAAGCCGCAGCTTCTTCGGCATACGTTTCATATGCATCGGTAAATGCATTGAGCGGTGCACTGTCTTTGAGCAGGATGTTCATTTCCAGATAGTAGTCATGGGAAAAGGCATCTTCCGGCACATACAGATACGTCTCGATATACTGGTTGGACAGCGTGCTGTTTTCCTTTGTCATATTGAGATAGACCGGTGTATCGATCGTCCCGACAATGGTCACTTTGCGCACCTGAAGCGCACTGCTTCCATCATCATCCGGTATCACCAGTTCTACTTCGGAACCAATGGGAAAACCCTGTTCCAGTTCCGTACCTGCTTCCGAGAGCGCTTCGTTTTTCTTTTCCGGCAGCCGTCCCTCGCGCAATACAAACTGATTGATCGCACTGTCTGGATTCCATGCATGGACGCGGGTGATCACAGATACCTGTTCATAGACACCCACCGTATCCGCAAAGTATGTCCCTTCTGCTTCAAGAACGTATGGGTTCTTTTTGACCGCCTCCACATCTTCTGCGTCAAAGCCGTAATCCGAATAGATCGTAATATCTTTGAGACCCCGTTCATCGTCATACTGATCCACACTGTATCCCATGATCGGAGAGGATGCCGAAACACCAACAAAAAAAGCAACTCCGATCGTTACGATCGCCGTCAGTGACAAAAACCGTCCGAGCGTCTGCCGGATCAGTCTGAATATGCTTTTCATGAGGGTTCTGTTCATAATTACCACTCGATCTCTTCGATATCCGTTGGATGTTCATTGTATTCCGATGAGATGATGCGGCCGCTCTTGACGCGGAAGACACGGTCTCCCATCGGACATAAGGCCAGATTATGGGTAATGATAATCACTGTCATGCCATAGATGCGCGACATATCCTGCAGCACCTTGAGGATCTGCTTGCCGGTCACATAATCCAGTGCACCGGTCGGTTCATCGCATAACAGCAGTTTGGGATTCTTTGCAAGTGCACGGGCAATGGCGACACGCTGCTGTTCACCGCCGGACAGCTGGCTTGGGAAGTTGTTCATGCGTTCCGCAAGACCTACATCCTTCAGTACATCAGCGGGAACAAGCGGATCCTTGCAGATCTCTGTTGCCAGTTCCACATTTTCCAGCGCCGTCAGATTCTGTACAAGGTTATAAAACTGGAAGACGAAGCCGATGTCATACCGCCGGTAGTCGGTCAATTGCTTCTCATTCATCTGATCGATGCGTGTACCGTCCACCAGGATCTTTCCATCCGTCGGTGTATCCATTCCGCCCAGGATATTCAGGATCGTGCTTTTGCCTGCACCGCTTGCGCCGGCAACGATGACGACCTCTCCCTTTTCCACAGAAAAATCCACGCCTGCAAGGGCATGTATATCCACTTCTCCGACATGATAGACTTTTGTGACACCTTCAAATTCAATATAGCTCATAACCCCGTCCTTCATCTGTAATATAACGCAAACGGTCATTGAAAACTATAAAGAAAACCGGATATTTATCATATCCGGTCAGCAGTCTTACTTTCTCAGTCCGAGTTCCTTTACAAGGTCACGGTAACGGTTGACATCTGTTCTCTTCAGGTATTCGAGCATCTTTCTTCTGCGTCCGACCATCTTTAACAGACCGCGGTTGGAAGAATAGTCATGCTTGTTTGCCTTCAGGTGTTCTGTCAGAGCATTGATCTGCTCTGTCAGCATGGCAACCTGTACTTCTACGGAACCGGTGTCACCGGCTGTGCGTCCGAACTTTTCGACGAGTTCTGCTTTTTTCTCTTTGCTTAACATTTTTTTCTCCTCTTTCTTTTTCTGTCCTTTCAAACCGAGCTGTCCGCTGAGGATACGGAGTACCCAGCCTGAAAGCCTGTAAATCATAGCACATGAACACGCTCATGTGCAAGATGAATCATGACAGATCAACGGGTGTCAGACCGAATTTTGTGAAGATCAGATTCCATCCCCAGAATGCCATGATCAGTCCGAGAACCGATATGATCACACCGGCGACTGCCATCTTCCAGTTTCTGCCTTTTTCTTCTTTATTGCGCCAGATATTGTAGCAGTTGAATGCCAGCGACAGAAAGCCGACGATTCCCATATAGGTAAAGACAAACGATGCCACAGACATGGCAAGGCCTTCAAATGCAAAGACGAAACTCCAGTTTTTGCGCTTTTCTTCTTTGGCCTTTTCGATCTTCAGCCGTTCTTCTTCGGCCTGCCGTGCCATTTCCAGAGCCCGTTCGCTCTTTTCTTTTTTCTTGCTTTTCTTCAGTGTTGCCATACGTACTCCTATAAAAGTTCTGTCAGAATACTGTTCAGTATATCATATCCATGTTCAGAACAATACAGCCGTTTGCCGTCTGTGCAAAGACTTCCCTCTTTGAGCAGTGCCTGCAGCTTTTCGCCGAATGCCGCAAACACGGATACATGAAACATCTCTTCAAAATCCGAAAGAAGCAGTCCTTCCTTCTTGCGTAAGTTCATCATGATGCATTCAAACATCGCATCTTCCGGTGTCAGTTCGATCGTTTCTGCAGCCAGAGGATCTTTCAGATATTCGGACAAAGAGCGGGTCTTGTCATAGCGCACATTCCCCTCTTTCCCGCTTGCACCGCAGGAGAAGCCAAGGAAATCCCGGTAATTCCAATAACAGAGATTGTGGCGGGATTCATAGCCCTTCTTTGCAAAATTGGCGGTCTCATAGCGATGATACCCATATGCAGGAAGCGTATCACGCAGATACTCATACATGTCCGCCTCGGTATCTTCATCCAGCGCATGCATGCCCTTTTTGCCGAATACCGTATTCTCTTCGATCGTCAAAGAATACACGGAGATATGCTTCGGGGACAGTGCACAGGCTGCCTGCACGCTGTCTTTGAGCATTTCCATGGTCTGCCCCGGTAAAGAATACAACAGATCCAGTGACAGATTATCGATGCCCGTCTTCTGCAGCAATGATACTGCTTCAATTGTATCCGCGTGGGTGTGATGGCGGCCTATGGCTTTCAGCAGACCGTCATCCGCACTCTGCATCCCGATGCTGACCCGGTTGACGCCATGATCCACAAGCATCGCTGCCTTTTCCGCATCGATCGTGCCGGGATCTGCTTCCACGGTATATTCGTACGGTGACTTCCCGTCCAGCAATGACAGCAGACGATGCAGTTGTGCAGGTGAAAGCGATGTCGGGGTGCCCCCGCCGATGTAGATCGTATCAAGATGCTTTGGCAGCGTGCGGAGTGCGATCTCCTTTTCCAGTGCATCCAGCCATGCATCGGCGCTTTGTTCGCGGTAGATGCCATGCACAAAGTCGCAGTAATAGCAGATATGCCGGCAGAACGGCACATGCACATACAGATGCGCCGGACTACTTTTTGCGGCTTTCATCATCCATGGACAATACAGCCATGAAGGCTTCCTGCGGAATCGTGACGGATCCCACATTCTTCATGCGCTTCTTTCCCTCTTTCTGCTTTTCCAGCAGTTTCTTCTTTCGGGAAATATCGCCGCCATAGCACTTTGCCAGGACGTTCTTGCGCAGGGATTTGATATTGGTGCGGGCAATGACCTTTCCGCCGATCGCCGCCTGCACCGGAATCTCAAACTGCTGCTTGGGAATCAATTGCTTCAGACGGATCGTAATGGCAGAACCGCGTGCATATGCTTCACTGCGGTGAATGATGACACTGAGTGCATCGACCGTCTCGCCATTGAGCAGAATGTCCATGCGCACCAGATCCTCGCGCCGGTAACCGATCAGTTCATAGTCCAAAGACGCGTATCCCTTGGAACAGGATTTCAGTTTATCGAAGAAGTCAAAGATGATCTCAGACAGCGGCAGTTCATACGTAATGAGATTTCTGCCGGTATCGATCACTTCCATATTCTGATAGATGCCGCGCTTATTCTGGCAGAGATCCATGACCGGTCCAATATACGTATCCGGCACCATGATCGATGCCTTGACATACGGTTCTTCAACATGATCGATACGGGACGCATCCGGCATTCTTGCCGGGTTATCAATTGCCAGCATCGTTCCGTCTGTCAGATAACAGTGATAAATGACAGATGGTGCTGTAGCGATCAGATCCAGGTTGTATTCTCTTTCCAGCCGTTCCTGGATGACATCCATATGCAGTAGGCCAAGGAAACCGGCACGGAAGCCGAATCCCAGTGCCTGGGATGTTTCCGGTTCATACTGCAGCGATGCATCGTTGAGCTGCAGCTTGTCCAGTGCTTCATGCAGGTCTTCGTACTTTGCCGCATCGGAGGGATACAGGCCGCAGTAAACCATCGGATTCATGCGCCGGTAGCCGGCCAATGGCTCTGCCGCAGGACGGTCGGTATGCGTTAATGTATCACCGACACGGACATCCTTGATGGATTTGATGCTGGCAGCGATCCAGCCGACATCCCCGCATTCCAGCGTCTGTACGCGTACTTCCCGCGGTGTGCGGATACCCGCTTCCACGATTTCATACTCTGCACCGGTGGCCATGAAGCGCACCTTGTCGCCAACCGATACGCTTCCTTCTCTGACCCGGATCAGAGCGATAATGCCGCGGTATGGATCATAGAAGGAATCAAATACCAGTGCCTGAAGCGGCGCATCCGGGTCACCGGATGGTGCCGGTATCTTTGTGACGATCTGTTCCAGCACTTCTTTTACATTGAGGCCGGTCCGGGCACTGATCAGCGGTGCTTCCTCACAATCCAGTCCGATAATGTCTTCGATTTCCTTCTTTGTGACATCCGGCTGGGAATTGGCCATGTCGACTTTGTTGATGACCGGGATCAGTTCCAGATCATTATCCAGTGCCAGATAGGTATTGGCCAGTGTCTGTGCCTGTACGCCCTGGGTCGAGTCCACGACCAGCACAGCGCCTTCACATGCCGCAAGCGACCGTGATACTTCATAGGAAAAGTCCACGTGGCCTGGTGTATCAATGAGATTGAACCGGTATTCCTCCCCGTCATCTGCCGTGTATTTGAGCTGTACGGCATTCAGCTTAATGGTAATGCCGCGTTCCCGCTCCAGATCCATATCGTCCAGAAACTGTGTCTTCATATCCCGCTGGCTGACGGTCTCTGTCATTTCCAGGATCCGGTCTGCCAGTGTGGATTTGCCGTGGTCGATATGCGCAATAATGCAAAAATTACGTATATGTTTCTGATCCATAGTTTCCTTCCTATTCAAAACGCTTTCCGACAAGGCTTCTGCCGGCGCCGTTGGCAAATGCCTGTGCCGGCATCTGCTTCTTGCCCTGCATCTGCAGCGATGTCACATGCAGGATACCGCCTCTGCAGGCGATGCGCATGCTTTTCTTATCAAACGGCAGGATGGTTCCTGCTTCTTCCTGAATATCCGCTTCTTCTTTCCACGCCTCGTAGAATTTGATGCGTGTATTGTCCACGACACCATAGGCGATCGGCTCGTCAAACAGTGCCCGGATATGATCATATGCCTGCTTCACGTCTTCTTCTGCAAAGCGCACCTGTTCTTCTTCCGGGGCAATATTGCGTGCGATCACGACCGCATCTTCATCCTGCTCACTGCCCTGCAGTTCTCCGGAAAGCACTTTGGGAAGAGCTTCCTGTATGAGACGTGCACTGATGGATTCCAGCTTCGTATTCAGAGAAGCCGTTGTATCATCCGGTGCAATATTACATTCGATGCAGGCATACACTTTGCCGGCATCCATTTTTCTGACCATTTCCATCAGACATACACCTGTCTTCGTATCTCCGTTCATGACGGCACGATGCACCGGTGCACCGCCTCTGTATTTTGGCAGCAGCGACGGATGGATATTCAGGCAGCCATACTTCGGGATTGAAAGAATGCTTTCCGGAATAAACTGACCATAGGCACATGTCACGATCAGTTCCGGTGCGAGTGCTTCGATCTCCTCTTTCGCATCTTTCAGTTTTTCCGGTGCCAGCACCGGTATCCCATAGGATTCTGCCATTGCTCTGACCGGTGTCGCCTGGGGAATGTGTTTGCGGCCGACAGGCTTATCCGGCTGGGATACTGCCGCGATCAGCGGGTACCCTTCTTCCTGCAATGCTTTCAGTACGGAACACGCAAATACCGGTGTTCCGAAAAAAATCGTACGAGGTTTCATAGACTGCCTCCTGTGCCGTTACATTATACTGTTTTTAATTGCATTTTCAAAACCGCTTTGTTATAATTCTTTCGGTTATCGAGGAGGAGGTGTACAAATGGCTAACATTAAGTCCCAGAAAAAGCGCGCTCTGACCAATCTGAAGAGACAGAATGCAAAAAAAGGACAGAAAAGTGAACTGAAGACTGCCATCAAGCGTGTTCAGGAAGCTGTCAAGGCTAACGACAAGGAAGCTGCTGTCAGCGCTTATAATGAAGCAAACAAGCTTCTGGACAAAGCAGTCGTTAATCATATCAAAAAAGGCAACTACGCTGCACGTCAGAAATCCAGACTTGCAAAAGCTGTCAATACGATTCAGTAAAAAAACATATCCATCCGGATATGTTTTTTTATGACTCTGTAAACAGCAGATCCTGTAGGAATTCTCTGCATACATCATATGGCACAAGGTAGGCCATCCCCTCCTGTACCGTGCTGACTGCTGTAGCAATACCAATTACATGTCCGGAAAGATCACATACCGGTGAGCCGCTGTTGCCCCGCTTAATGGCAAGATACGCTGCTGTATAGGCAGCGCCCCCCTGTGCTTCATAGCGTGTTCCTTCATAGACGCCTTTGACAAGTGTCTTGCCGTCATTTTCCGGATAACCGATCACAAAGATCTCACTGTCCGCTGCCGGTGCTGTTTCGGAAAGATGCAGCACTTCCGGCACCGTTTTATCGATTTTGAGCAGTGCGATGTCTTTCTGACTGTCTCCGGCTATGTATTCTGCCGGCAGCATCTGTCCTTTGTACAGCACAAGATAGCGGGAAGAAGGATGATCCACCACATGTGCATTGGTCAGGATATAGCCATCTTCCCTAACCAGAAAGCCGCTTCCCCGATAGTGTTTTGCTTCGAAGGAACCGATCGTATATACCTGCACCACACTGCCGCCATAGCGCTGCAGTATGGTTTCTTCCTGCATGGGCAGCGACTCCTGCACGCTTGCCGGAGATATGCGGTACAGAAGAAAACCGGCGAACAGACAAAGCAATATTGCAAGTGCTGCAAAGAAACGGTTCATCCGTTTCTTTTTCTCTGGGTCCGTCTGTTTCTTTACAAACGGATCCAACTTCTGCAGTGCTTCGCGCAGTCCCGGAAAGGACAGCTGTTTTCCATCGAAGCATGTGTCATCGTGCCATCCGCTTTTTGCCTCTGCAGAAAGATACGTGCTGTACAGCAGGATGCTGGGTACACCGCGTCTTTTAGCCAGTGCGAGCAGATGCATGAATGCTGCATCGCTTTCACAGTCCGCATCACATACGAAAACAACAGCGTCCGCTGCCAGAACGCTGTCATCATCATGTCCTGACAGTATGCGGAAGCCATTTGCTGCAAATGCCTGTGCGGTCAATGCTGCGGTGCTTTCTTCTTTGCTGTACTGTATGGAAATGCGGTATCTCATATTGTTTCTGCATGTGCCTGCAGCCAGGCATCGTAGACGTCGATCTTGTGCTGCAGCGTCTGTGTATTTTCCATCTGGAATGGCAGATGTCTGCGCATGTTGTCCGCAAGGGAAGAAATCTTCTTCCGGTAGAGCGGAAGATCTTTCTGCATCAGGCACGGTCCCAGCAGGATCTCTTCTTCACTGTAGGGCGCATGCGGTGCCGTACAGAAGACTTCGATCTCATAGCCATGTCCTGCTTCATGGACATAGGCTTCATCCAGAATGGTATAACCGTGTTCTGCGATCCATCTGCGCATATCATCGGTATGATTGTTTACAGAGAGAATGATCTGCTTCATGCGGTGCAGATGTTCCATGCCCTCTTCCAGTATATGTACCGCTGTGGTGCATCCCATGCCGGTAATAATGGCACAATCGGCATCGTCCGGCACATTGGCAAAACCATCAGAAAGGACCGGAAGCACATATCCTTCCAGTCCTTCCTTTCGTATCGTGTGTTTTGCACTTTCCAGCGGTCCTTTGGCCACGTCGCATGCATAGACTTTTGTGCAGATCCCCTGCTTTACCAGCATGACCGGAACATAGGCATGATCCGTGCCGATATCTGCCGGTATCGTACCAGGCTGCACCAATGCGGCAATGGCTTCCAGACGAAGGCTCATTTATAGAAATCCTTCAGACGCTTGGAGCGGGTCGGATGCTTGATCTTGCGCAGTGCCTTTGCTTCGATCTGACGGATCCGCTCACGGGTCACATTGAACTCTCTGCCGACTTCTTCCAGTGTGCGCGTACGTCCGTCATACAGACCAAACCGCAGACGCAGCACCTTCTCTTCCCTGTCGGTCAGCGTGCTGAGAACATTGTTGATCTCATCTTTCAGCAGCTGGTTATTGGCATACTGATCCGGGCTCATGGCATCTTTGTCCTCGATGAAATCACCCAGGTGGGAATCGTCTTCCTCACCAATTGGTGTTTCCAGGGATACCGGTTCCAGTGCGATCTTCTGGATCTCACGCACTTTCTCCGGCGTAATGCCTTCCATGCGTTCAGCGATCTCTTCTGCACTCGGATCTCTGCCAAGTTCCTGGATGAGCTGTCTCTGTACACGGGTCAGCTTGTTGATGGTTTCGACCATATGTACCGGAATACGGATCGTTCTTGCCTGGTCGGCAATCGCACGTGTAATGGCCTGACGGATCCACCAGGTCGCATACGTACTGAACTTGAATCCCTTTGTATAATCGAATTTTTCAACCGCCTTTACCAGACCCATATTACCTTCCTGGATCAGATCCAGGAACAGCATGCCTCTGCCGACATATTTCTTTGCGATCGAAACGACCAGACGCAGGTTGGCAGAAATCAGCATGTTCTTTGCTTCTTCGTCGCCTGCTTCGATCCGCTTCGCGATCTCCGGTTCATCTTCCGGCCGAAGAAGCGGTACACGTCCGATCTCTTTCAGATACATCTTGACCGGGTCGTTCAGCTGCACGCTTGTTGTAGCAGCCATGAAGTTTTCCGGCATCAGATATCTGCTGTTCAGATCATCGTCTTCATTCACATCGCCGGTGTCATCGCTGACATCGTCATCATCGAGAGAATCCATGTCATCGTCATCTTTCAGGCCGTCCATATCTTCCAGATCGTCATCTTCTGTGACTTCGATGCCTTCCTCACGGAACCATTCCATGAGTTCATCCATGTCACTGTCATCCAGGGACAGATGATCCAGGGAAGCCATGATGTCGCGCTGGCGGACAAAGCCGTCGCGGGCATGGAGCTGACGGTATTCCTCTTTCAGTTCCTCCAGACCCTTGATCTCTTTCATGCGGGATGCCGGTGTGAGAGCAGCTGTCTCAGCCGGAGAATCTTCCTTCATTTCTTCTGATGCGTGGGAGGCAGACGCAGAAGCATCTTCCTTCACAGCGGTCTTTTTTGCGGTCTTCTTGCGTGCAGGTTTCTTTCCGGTCTCATCTGCCGGCGCACTCTCTGCCTTTTTCTTCCGCGTCTTCTTTGCAGGCTCCGCTGTTTCAGTGAGTGTTTCTGTTTCAGCTGTTTCGTTTTTCTTCATCTATGTACCTCCGTAACTCCTTGACGCACTTTTCGTATTTCTGTTCGATCAGCCTGCGGCTCTCATCATTGAGCGTACCGCCGAGCTGTTTCCGGTATTCTTCTTTCCGCCGGCGCAGAACGGTCATTTTTACTTTTCGGATGGCACCGTTCAGCACGCTTTCGCTGTACGGTTCATCATAGCTGTCCGCTGTCACGATGGAAGCGATACAGTCACGCACCGGCTGGCTGTCGGTCGCAGCCATCAGTGCCTTGGGATCGCATACCCGCCTTGCATGGACTTCATCCACGATCATCATCGCTGTTTCCTGGAAAACAGGATCCAGCAGATACCCCAGATCGTTTTCAAAGATACTGACAGCAGAGGGATCCTGGAACATGCTGCGGAGAATCGTTTCCTCGGCAGTCCGTGTTCCATTTGGAACCGTGCGCACCGGTGTGCGCGGTGCTGCTTTCTCGCGGTAAGACGGCTGCTGTATGTAGCTGCCGGTACGGATACCGGTCAGACGCCATACTTCATCCGCAAAGTAATTGCGTTCCATCTCATCACTGAGTGTCTGGATCTCAGCCATCGCCTTTTCCGCGAACTCTTTCTTTTCGGTAAAGTTGGAGAGATTGGTCTCTTTCTGCAGATACTTCAGATAGAATTCCATCCAGCTGTTTTCCATCTTCAGAAGATTCTGCAGTCCTTCTTTTCCGCTCTTCTTCAGGATCTCATCGGGATCCAGTCCGGTGTCATTGGATACGACAGCGATATCGCATCCGGCTGCCCTGGCCATTTTGCCTGCCCGCACGGTTGCGGCCTGTCCGGCTCTGTCACCGTCATAGCAGAATACCACTTTTGCGGCGATCCGCTTCAACAGACGGATCTGCTCATCCGTGCATGCCGTGCCCAGTGTGCATACGGCATTCTGTACGCCGGCCCGCCAGAAGGCAATGACATCGGTCACACCTTCACATACATACACGCGCCCGGCCCGTCTCGCCGCAAGCCTTGCCCGGTGGTAGTTGTATACGATGTGTCCTTTGGTAAACAGTTCCGTTTCGGTCGTATTGACATACTTGGCGGGGTTGGATGGATCCAGTGTACGGGCGCTGAAACCGATCGGATCGCCATTGCGGTCATGGATCGGGAACAGGATGCGTCCCGCAAATACATCGTGGATGCCGCCCTGAGTGATGCGGATCACATTCGCGCGCACCATGTCTTTCTCACTGTATCCCTTGGCCTTCAGGAAAGCATACAGCGCATCCCCTTCGGGATTGTATCCGATCTCAAACGTCTTCAGGACATCGTCCGAAAGACCGCGGTCGGACAGATAGGTGCGCTGGGCCTGGGCGGATTCGCTCATCAGTTCATAGGAACAGTAGCGGATCGTCTCCTGCAGTATAGTATGCAGGATCTCGATCTGCGGATCCCGGGGGGCAGATTGTGCAACAGGACTTTCCTGGAGAGTAAAGCCGGTCAGCTCCGCAACACGCTGGATCGCCTCGGGAAACGCGATCTTTTCATAATTCTGCACAAAGGAGAAGACGTCGCCGCCGTTTCCGCATACAAAGCATTTGTAGATCTGCCGGTCCGGGCGGATCTGCATGGATGGATCATGGTCATCATGAAACGGACATAATGCCTTGTATACCTTACCCTTCCGCTGCAGAGGAAGATAATGGCCGATGACGTCCACAATATCCGCATGTGCCCGCAGGGCTTCCAGTTCTTCTCTCTGCATTGACGCAAGGTCTCCTTTCGCTATTCAATCAGAAGCGGATTTCCTGTGCGATCTTCGCACGGACTTCTTCCACTGTCATTCTCTCCTGTGCCATCGTGTCACGGTAACGGATCGTAACAGTGCCGTCCTGCTCTGTCTGATCATCTACAGTAATGCAGAACGGTGTGCCGATCTCATCCATGCGGCGGTAGCGCTTGCCGATAGAACCGGCTTCGTCATATGCCACATTGAAGTCGATGGACAGCTCGTGACGGATCTTTTCGGCGATCTCACCATGTTTCTTGCGCAGCGGCAGAACAGCAGCCTTTACCGGTGCAAGAACCGGGTGGAAATGCATAACAACGCGGACATCGCCGTTTTCCAGTGTTTCTTCATCATATGCATCCGTAAAGAACATGAAGAACAGACGTTCTACACCGACTGCCGGTTCAACGACATACGGGATGTACTTTTCATTCGTATACGGATCCAGATATTCCATACTGACGCCGGAGGTGTTCTGATGCTGGGTCAGGTCGTAGTCCGTACGGTCTGCGATACCCCATAATTCACCCCATCCCCACGGGAACTTGTATTCGATATCGGTCGTTCCCTTGGAGTAGAAGCTCAGTTCTTCCGGTGTATGATCACGGAAGCGCAGGTTCTCCGGATTGCCGCCGAGCGACAGGATCCAGTCCATGCAGAACTTCCGCCAGTATGGGAACCAGTCATCATCCGTTCCCGGCTTGCAGAAGAATTCCATTTCCATCTGCTGAAATTCTCTTGTACGGAAGATGAAGTTGCCCGGTGTGATCTCATTGCGGAAGGATTTGCCGATCTGGCCGATGCCGAACGGCAGCTTCTTCCGGTAAGCACGCTGTACGCTCTTGAAATCAACGAACATGCCCTGTGCCGTTTCCGGACGCAGATAGATCGTGCTCTTTGCGTCTTCCAGTGTTCCCTGGAATGTCTTGAACATCAGATTGAACTGACGGATCGGTGTAAAGTCATGCTTGCCGCAGTCCGGACACGGGATCTTATTCTCTCTGATGTAGTTTTCCATTTCTTCCTTGGACCAGCCTTCACAGGTGACCTTTCCTTCTGTATAGGCTTCGATCAGCTGATCGGCACGATGACGGGTCTTGCAGTTTCTGCAGTCCATCAGCGGGTCCGAGAAACCCTTCAGGTGACCAGATGCTTCCCATACCTTCGGGTTCATCAGAATGGCAGCCTGGATCTCCACATTGTTGGGATCTTCCTGAATAAACTTCTTCTGCCATGCGCGTTTGATATTATCTTTTAAAGAAACACCGTAGGGACCAAAATCCCATGTATTCGACAGACCGCCGTAGATCTCGGAGCCCTGGAATACGAACCCGGTGTTTTTTGCATGTGATACGATTTTTTCAAATGTCTTTTCCACGTCTTTCCTCCCGTTCCGGTATAAACCACCTGAAACTTTGTAATTTTAGCACGCAAAAACAGCTCTGAGAAGTCAGAGTACTTTATTTGCACTGCATTGTGCTGAAAAAAAGCTCACGCATAGCGATTGAGCTTTCGATACAGCTGATATGCCCCAATGCGGATGCCGGCATGTCGTACAAGCATCTCATGCAGAAGAAAGGCATCCTGCGGGGATGGTGTGACAAGCTGGCGCACCTGGCTGTAGTGGGTGATGCCGCCGCGCACAATGCGGCGCATGCGCATCAGTTCTTCTTTTGTCATCGGCTCCTGACTGCCGGCGCACTCATGACAGAGAAATCCGCCCTCGTCTGACGAAAAGACAACGGCCTCCGGCTTTCCGCAGTGAACGCACGCATCCACTTCTGCACCAACGCCGAACAATTGCATCATTTCGCTGAGATAGCATGCGATCACAAGATCGCACGGTTCCTTTTCTGCCAAAAGATCCAGTGCCTGTTCCAATAACTGCAGCTTTGCTTTCGGATCATCGTCTTCTTCCCCGCTCAGCGTCAAAGCGTCCGCCGTACCGATCAGTACCGCTGCAGCAGAGCTCAGGGTGAGATCTTCATGCAGGGGCCGGTACAGCTTCAATGTACGTGCCCGCTTCAGATGAAACAGTGTCCGGTGTGGCTTATAATCAAATTCAAATTCCGCCTTCGTATATGGCAGTACGGATCCCTTATTGCGGCTGGACATCTTTCTTGCCCCGCTCACAGTAAAAGCGATCTTTCCGTATTGTTCACTCAGCACCGTGATCATGACATCATGTTCACGGTAATCCATCTCTTTCAGGATGATCCCGTCAGCGCGGTCATTCATCCCGGAACGCACCTCCGTAGCCATACTCACTGATGCGGGCATCGCGGGAACGCCATTCATCTTCCACCCGCACAAACAGTTCCAGATAGACTTTCTTGCCAAGCAGTCCTTCCAGTTCTTCGCGGGCCATGGATCCGATCTTTTTCAGCATGGCGCCCTGCTTGCCGATCATGATGACTTTCTGGCTCTTTTTTTCTACCAGGATCATGGCCTGGATATAGCAGGATTTCTTCGTGAATTTCTTCGATTCCACCAATACAGCCGTCGCATGGGGAATCTCTTCCTCCGTGCATAACAGCACCTTCTCCCGGATGACTTCGGCGATGCGGAAATTCTCCGAACCATCCACGGTCATTTCCGGCGGATAGAGATACTCCCCTTCCGGCAGGTATTTTTCCGTTGCCTTGATCAGGTCTTTGAATGTCTTGTCCTTTAATGCCGAAATCGGGAAGTATTCCGCAAATTCAAAGCGGCTGCTCCAGGACTGCAGGTTGGCAATGATCTTCTCACGGGACATCTTGTCGACCTTGTTCAGGATCAGAAAGACCGGCAGACCGGTATTCTTTACCATGTTGAGCACATACTTGTCCCCTTCGCCAAACGGCACACTGCCGTCTACGACCAGATAGATCAGGTCCACCCCCATCATGACGTCGGCTGCCTCTTTGTTCATGCGTGCACCGAGGCGGTATTGCGCCTTGTGGATGCCGGGTGTATCGGTAAAGACGATCTGGCTGTTTTCACTTGTCAGGATGCCGCGGATCTCGGAGCGTGTCGTCTGCGGCTTGGGTGAAACGATCGCCACCTTCTCTTTCAGAAGCCCGTTCAGCAGCGTGCTCTTGCCGGCATTCGGACGGCCTGCAAGGGCCACAAAGCCGCTCTTCATCGATTCACATCCTCTTCGGTAAACTGCATCGGCAGTAATTCCGCGATATTGGTATCTACTTCCTCTTTTCCATTGGACAGATAGATCGGTGTCTGCTGCTGCAGCAGTTCACTCAGCACCTGGCGGCAGATCCCGCACGGAGCTGCAATGCGCGGTCCGTCGCTGACGATGGCAAGCGCTTCGATCGTATCTTTCCGATAGCCGTAGGAATACGCCGCAAACACGGCGCTGCGCTCGGCACAGTTGGTCGCTCCAAACGATGCATTTTCAACATTTACGCCCCGGAAAACACGTCCGTCCGTTGTTGCAATCGCTGCACCGACATGATAATTCGAATATGGTGCATAACTGTTTTCCATTGCCTGGAATGCTTCTTTCAGCAATTCTTCCCGTTTCATGCCATTCCTCCTATATGTCTGATCAGGATCACCAGTGCACACACCAGCGCCGCCAGCGAAGCCAGCAGTACTGCTGAGGCAGAAAGATCCTTGATATACTGTATTTTTTCGTTGTATTCCGTAGAATACAGATCACATACTTTTTCAATTGCCGTATTGAATGTCTCACTGACGATCACCATCGCAATGCATATAATGACGCTCAGCCATTCATACAGATCCAGACGCAGCACGATCGCCGCACATAATGCCATCGCTGCCAGGATCCACTGCTGGCGTATGCTGGCATCACGAAATCCGAGGCTGACACCCCGGAATGCGTCCTGAAATTTCTTTTTCATACCCGCGGTGCGATCGGATCGAGGATCTCATCCTGCAGCGCAAACATCTCTTCGGCATCGCTTTCTTCCATATGATCATAGCCGAGGCAATGCAGCAGTCCATGCGTAAAGAGGAAAAGGATCTCCCGTTCCACGCTGTGACCGTATTCTTTTGCCTGGCGGCGTGCATAGTCGATGTTGATGAAGATATCGCCAAGATCTGTCTGTGCTTCTTCGGGAATGTCCGGATCATCCTGTACGGCAAAGCTGATGACATCGGTCGGCCGGTCGATCTGACGGTAATCACGGTTGATCACATGAATGGTGCGGGAACGAACAAATGAGACGCTGATCTCATAGTCCTTCCGCAATTGCAGTCTGTTTTCGGCAGACTCTGCCACTTTGTGCATCTTTTCTTCATACTGTGCAAGATCCGCATTGGTGCGGTTTATGATCGTGATCTCCATGTTTCTTCCTCAGCTTTCTTCTGCATAGCGTTCGATGATCTTCTGTACCAGAGGATGACGCACGACATCATCCGGTGTGAATTCCAGAATGCGTATTTCCTTCATCCCCTTCAGGATCCGTGCGGCCTGTACCAGTCCGCTTTCCTGACGGCGGTCCAGATCGATCTGGGTAATGTCGCCGGTAATGACCATGCGGGAATGAAACCCCAGACGCGTTAAGAACATCTTCATCTGCGAAGCGGTCGTATTCTGTGCTTCATCCAGAATGATATAGGCATCATCCAGCGTTCTTCCGCGCATATAGGCAAGCGGTGCCACTTCGATCGTTCCCTTTTCCATCAGCCGTTCGGTCTGCTCATCCCCAAGCATATCGTGCAAAGCATCGTATAAAGGCGTCAGATAGGGATCGACCTTTTCCTTCAGATCTCCCGGCAGAAAGCCGAGATTCTCTCCGGCTTCCACAGCTGGCCGCGTTAATACGATACGGCGGATATCGCCGCGCTTGAGTGCTGCGACTGCGGCAGTGACAGCCAGGAATGTCTTGCCGGTTCCGGCCGGACCGATGGCAAATGTGATCGCTGCTTCTTCCATCGCTTCCGCAAACTGCAACTGTCCCAATGTCTTTGGAACGATGGCACGGCCGGACTGGGTGCGTCCGATCAGCTTATGATGCAGCGCTTCCAAATCCACCCGCTTTCCCGCCTGGGCCATGCGTGTCACATAGATGACATCCTGCTCACTGATGGAACGTCCGCTCTGTATATACACGGTCAATTGTTCCAGGATCATATGCAGAAGTTCTGCTTCATCCTTCGTGCAGTCACGGACGAAAAAACTGGAATCCCGGCAGGAGATCTCTTTCCCGGTGCATTCCTCCAGTATACGAAGATACCGCTCAGACGGTCCGCACAGGACCATTGCATCCTGATCGGTCAGACCTTCGATGTGTATGATTTCTGTATTGTTCAAAAGAACATCCTCCCTACGGATATATTATGCCAAATTCCGGCAAAAGAAAGAAGCCGGACGGCTTCTTGCGTTCTTACCGGTTCACTAAGGCAATGCCGTTGCTTGTGCCGATGCGTTCTGCGCCGGCTTCGATCATGGCATCCATGTCTTCCGGTGTACGGATTCCTCCGGCCGCCTTGACTTTGCATGCATCTTTGACCGTCTCTTTCATCAGACAGACATCGTGTACGGTCGCACCGCCTTTGGAGAATCCTGTGCTTGTCTTGACAAAGTCCGCACCTGCTGCGACGCTGTCTCTGCATGCACGCACCTTTTCTTCATCGCTCAGCAGACATGCTTCGATGATGACCTTGAGGATATGACTGCCGCATGCCTTCTTGATTGCCCGGATCTCTTCGGTAACCGCTGCGTCATCGCCGTCTTTCAGCCAGCCTACATTGATGACCATGTCGATCTCTTCGGCGCCGTCTTTAACAGCGATCTCTGTTTCTGCCACTTTGCCGGCGGTGCTCATGGCACCAAGCGGGAAACCGACAACGGTGCATACTTTGACTGTGCTGCCTTCCAGCAGACTTTTTGCCAGTGATACCCAGCAGCTGTTGACACAGACAGATGCGAAGTCCTGTTCTTTTGCTTCTCTGCAGATGCGTTCAATATCTTCTTTGCGGGCATCTGCCTTCAGGATCGTGTGGTCAATGTACTTACTCATCTTCATTTTCGTCTTCTCCTTTCTCATCGAAATAGTATTTGTGCAGGATCTCTGCCGCGATGGCATCATCCCCTTCGTACGGTTCACGGCCGAATTCACGGTACATGAATTTCTCATCTCCCTTGCCCAGGATCAGGATCGTATCCTCGGCATCGGCCAGTTCAATTGCCTGACGGATCGCGTCATAGCGGTTTTCGATAATGATGTAGTTGGTATGTTTGATGCCGGAAGCGATCTCATGAGCGATCTCGATCGGATCTTCGTTGCGGGGATCGTCTTCGGTCAGAATGATCATGTCGCTGTATTTGTCAAAGATCTCGCCGAAGATCGGCCGCTTGGCGGTATCGCGCTTGCCGGCACTGCCGCTGACGGTAATGATGCGTCTGCCCTTCGGTGTAATGGCGGAAGCGTATTGGCATACCTTGTCGATTCCGTCAGGTGTATGGGCAAAGTCAACGATGATATTGAACGGCTGTCCTTCATCGACGCGCTCCATGCGTCCTTCGATCTGGGAAAGATCATTGATATACGGCATCATGTCGGCGATCTCGATGCCCTTTTCATGCAGGGCAGCGATGACGGCCAGAAGGTTGTAGATATTGAAGCGGGCAACCAGATTGGTCTCCAGCTCATATTCCATGTTGTAGACCTTCAGAGTGATGCGCGTGCGGTCTTTGAGCAGCTGATAGCGCACCGCCTGATAGTCTGCCTTGTTTTCAATGCCATAGGTGACGACGCGGCATGGGCAGTCTTCGACGATCCGCATGCCATACGGATCATCCGCGTTGGTGACTGCTACGGCATCTTCCTTCATCGTATCAAACAGGCGCTTCTTCGCCAGGAAGTAATTGGACATCGTTCCGTGATAATCCAGATGATCATGGGTCAGGTTTGTAAAGACAGCCACATCAAAGTCGATGCTGTCAACACGTCCCTGTTCAATGCCGATGGAAGAAGCTTCCAGGGCACAGCTTTTCATTCCTGCATCCATCATATCACGCAGAATGCCGTGCAGGTCATCAATATCCGGCGTCGTTAATAACGGCGGCAGTTTGACGCTTCCGTATTCGATCGCAATTGTGCCGATATAGCCGGTCGGCTGGAATTCATTCAGGATATCGCGGATGATGCAGGCAATCGAAGATTTTCCGTTTGTGCCGGTCACGCCGAACATTGTCATATGATGGCTCGGATATCCATAGAAGGCATCTGCCACTTTATTGAAGACAGAGACGACATCCTTGACACGGATATAGGTAATATCCGAATGCATATTGCGGATTGGTTCACTGTGGATAATGACTCGTGCTCCGTTTTCAATGGCCTGTTCCACAAACCGGTGACCGTCAAACATCATTCCCTTGACGCAGAAGAAGATGGAATCCGGACGTTTCTTGCGGCTGTCTGCCATCAGGGAACGGATCTCTATATCCGGTACATTTTCAAATAATTCATTCAGTTTCATAGAATTTCTCCTTTCATCCGAAGATCATCTGTGACTTCGCTCAGCCGCACCCGCACGTATTGCGAGGACGGCAGATGTCCGTCAAGGACTACCGGTATGTATTCGGATGTATATCCGGTCGTATGACCGTCTTTTGCTGTTTCAGTGATGACAGCTGCCTCTTTGCCGATCCATGAGTGCATCATGGAACGCTGCAGTTCATCGCTCAGCTGCAGGCATACCGCTGCCCGCTGTTTTTTGACTGCTTCGGAAAGATGACCGCTCATCTTTTCTGCTTCGGTGCCGCTGCGCAGGGAGAACGGGAATACATGCAGGAAGGAGAATTCGCATTTCTTCAGGAATTCCACTGTCTCTGCGAAGTCTTCTTCGCTTTCCTGCGGGAAGCCGGTGATCAGATCGGTCGAGATCGAAATGCCGGGCACCCTCTCGCGTATCTTCTGTATGCTCTGCAGATATTGCTGCGTGGTATAGGGACGGTGCATCTTTGCCAGTACACTGTCGCTGCCTGCCTGCAGCGGGATATGCAGATGACGGGCGACCCGCTCATCGTTTGCGAGCAAGTCCAGCAGTCTGTCATCGACTTCCGTGATCTCGATCGAAGAGATCCTTAAGCGCAGGATATCAGTTTCCTGCAGGATCCTCTCAGCCAGCTGTGCCAATGTGACGCCGTGTTCTCTGCCATAGCGTCCTGTATGGATGCCAGTCAGCACGATTTCCCGGTGAGTGCGGGCAAGTGCCTTCGCTGCCGCAATGGCCGCATCCGGTTCCATCGAGCGCTGATGTCCGCGCGTATATGGTATGACGCAATAGCTGCAATACTGGTCACAGCCGTCCTGCACCTTCAGAAATGCCCTTGTACGGCCGGAAAAATTCTCACTGCGCAGATTATCATACGGAATGGAATCCAGCACTGTGACCGCTTTAATCGGCTTTCTGTCTGTTAAGAAGCGTTCGATCAGATCCGGTATTTCCTTCTTATGCGATGTGCCGACAAGAATATCCGCATCATCCAGCTTTCCATCATCCACCTGCACATAGCAGCCAACCAGTACGATGGCACCGTTTGGTGCAGAGCGTCTTGCCCTGTGCAGCATCTTTCTGCTTTTTGCAGCAGCGGTATTGGTTACCGCACAGGTAAACACCAGTACAGCATCGGCTTCTTCCTCAAACGGAACACGGTGCCATCCGCGCCTATCCATTTCTTCCGCTGTGCTTTCGGCTTCGTACAGATTGACCTTGCAGCCAAGACAGCAAATTGCATATTTCATCTCTGCTTCCTTTCTGCTGTATCCGCCATCACAGCCAGTGCCGCAAGCGCAGCCGTCTCCGCCCGCAGGATTCTGGCGCCAAGCGTTACCGTGCGGTAGCCGCCGGACACAAGCGCCTGTACTTCTTCCTCAGAGAAGCCCCCTTCCGGACCAATCACAAACGCAGCACTCTCACCGGTATACACACTGCCAAGCAGCGGACTTTCGCCAAATGCATTCTCATAGGCAAGATACTTTTCTTCTGCCTCAAAACGGCATACGTCCTCAAAGCGCAGCACATCGTCAATGACCGGTATCTTTTCCCGCTTGGACTGTTCGGCAGCTTCTGTTACGATCTGCATCCAGCGCTCTTTCTGCCGCTCTGCCTTCTCTTTCCGGTACTGCACAACACAGCGGGATGATTCAAACGGAATGATCCGGCTGACGCCAAGCTCTGTTGCTTTCTGCAGGATCCATTCGAACTTTTCCCTGCGCACCAATGCCTGCAGAAGCACCAGTTCCGCATCCAGTTCCCGCTTTACAGGATCTTTTTCCAGCACCAGTGCCGTCATTTTTCTGCCATTGCCTTCACAACGCGCAAAATACGCCTCACCGTTATGTACAAGGCGTATGATCTTTCCCTGCAGGTGTACGACATTTCCTGCATGATGTGCCTGCTGCGGGGTCATCTCATAGACAGCACCCGGCGCAAGCTTCGTATCTGAAAAGTACTGCTGCATATCTGAAAGGAAGACTTTATTCGTCTTCCTTCTCCTTTCCGTCACGGATCTCCACTTTCACTTCAATGACTTTGCGCTGATCCGCCTTCGTCACTGTCACATGGAGATTCTGATAGTCGAATTCTTCCCCGATCTTCGGAATATGTTCCAGGGCATGAATCGCCCAGCCGGAGACTGTGATGAAGTCATCATCTTCATCTTCCCGCCATTCCACATCGAAGCGGTCAAACAGGTCATCCACTTCGCAGGCTGCCTGCACAAGCCACGTATGATCATCGATCTCGGTATAGAATTCCTTGACTGTATCGTGTTCATCCCAGATCTCACCGACCAGTTCTTCGATGATATCTTCCAGGGTGATAATGCCTTCCGTGCCGCCGTATTCATCCAGCACGACCGCAAGATGCAGCTTCGCACCCTGCAATTGCCGCAGGATCGTGGAGATCTTGGTATTTCCGCTGGTATAGATCACCGGCTTGATGATCCTTCTCAGCGGTCCCTTGTTATGGTACATCAGATCATAGAAGTCTTTTTCATGTATGACACCGACAATGTTGTCGATGGAATTCTCATACACCGGCAGACGCGAGAATGCATTGTAGCGGAATACCTTCTCAATGGCATCCGTCGAAGCGGTCAGATCCACTGCCACGACATCCACACGCGGTGTCAGGATATCCGATACATCCAGATCATTGAACTCGATCGCAGCCGAGATCAGATCGGATTCATGTTCGGCAAGATCCCCGTCTTTTTCTGCTTCATCGACCATGGTGATCAGTTCATCCGCAATATCCGAATCATCGTCATCGTTCTTGACGAGCATATTGACGAGCTTTGTCCATCCGCTGAGGATCCATGTAAACGGCGTGAACAGCCAGCGGATCGTCTGTACGAAGCCGGCGGTGGAACAGCTGAATTTCTCCGGCATGTTCTTGGCAAGTGACTTCGGAGCGATTTCACCGAAGATCAGCACAACGATCGTAATCACGATCGTCGAAACAGTCGGTCCGGTTTCTTCGCCGAAATACATTGTAAATAACAGTGTGCCGATCGTTGCCGAAGCAATATTTACTACATTGTTTCCAATCAGCACCGTTGTCAGGAAACGGTCATAGTCTTCCAGTATCGTCAATACATTCTGTGCTTTGGTGCTGCCGGAATTCGCCATGTTTTTCAGCCGTATGCGGTTGGCTGAAGAATACGCTGTTTCAATCGCGGAAAAAAGTCCTGAGAGAATCACCAGGATGATCAGGAACAATATATATCTGCCTTCTTTTGTCATGCGGCTGTCTCCTTACTGCAGCCGTTCGCATTTTGATAGTCTTCCAAATCTTTCTCCTTTATCACTGCATAATTACGCAGTCGATTATACCGTATGAAAGAGTGACAATGCAATGCAGTCAGTTCTTCGTACAGTACTTTTCTATTAACCGGCAGCCAAGACGCACACAGTCTTCGCATTCGTACAGGACCTTTCCGGTTTCAATGCCCTTCAGATCCCGGCAGCGCACTGTCCCTGCTTCCTGTTCAAAGTCTTTTACCATGTCACGTGTCACTGCATAAGTCTTCCCCTTGGAATCCCCCTTCTCCAGGGTGGCAGTGCTTTTTACAATGCCTGCCATCATGCACGCTGCACTTAGTGCACCGCAGTGTCCCTTCGTGCATCCAAGACCCGATCCAAATCCTTCCGCAATGCGGAACAGGTCTTCTTCCTTCATGCCTGCTTCTTCTGCATATGCACAGATCACTGCCTGACAGCAGTTATACCCATGTTCTCTTCTCAGCATGACTGCTTTATCTTCTTTTGTCATATGTCCTCCCAAACGAAAAAACCGCCGGTCGGCGGTTAATTCCTTAGTTTCTGCTGCCGAAGAAGTTCGGAATCGCTTCGTCGTTATCGAAGTCCAGTTCATCCACATCCGCCGCAACAACGTTTGTAGCTGCAGCGACCGGGCTCTTCTGGTTAGCCGGAGCCGGTGTATCGATCAGCTCAGCCTTCGGAAGATCGAAGCCTGTAGCGATGACGGATACGATAATGGAATCACCGATCTTATCATTGATGGCAACACCGAAGATGATGTCGATATCATTGCCGGCTGCGTCACGGATATAATCGACTGCTCTGCTCGCATCGTATGCGGACATGCTTGCACCGCCGGTAACGTTGATGATCGCACTCTTTGCGCCCATGATCTGTGCTTCGAGCAGCGGCGACTGAATTGCTCTTGCGGCCGCTTCTTCTGCCTTGTCTTCGCCGTCGGACATACCGATGCCGAACAGTGCAGAGCCCTGACCTTCCATAACGCTCTTGATGTCAGCAAAGTCCAGGTTGATCATTGCCGGTACAGCGATCAGGTCTGTGATCGTCTGTACGCCCTGACGCAGAATGTTGTCTGCTTCCTTAAATGCTTCTACGAACGGAATGTGTCCGATCACTTCCAGAACCTTGTTGTTGGAGATGATGATCAGAGAGTCAACATATTCCTTCAGCTGTTCCAGACCCTGTTCGGCCTGAACCATTCTTCTTCTGCCTTCAAACGAGAACGGCTTCGTAACGATACCAACTGTCAGGCATCCAAGCTCTTTCGCGATCTTTGCAAATAACGGGGAAGCACCTGTACCGGTACCGCCGCCGAGACCTGCTGTTAAGAAGACCATGTCTGCGCCTTCCATTGCCTTGCGGATCGCATCTTCACTTTCGACTGCAGCCTTGCGTCCGTTATCCGGATTACCGCCTGCACCGAGTCCTTCTTTTCCGAGCTGGATCTTATTGGCTACAGGAGAAACATCCAGTGCCTGAAGGTCTGTATTTGCTACATAGAATTCAACCCCCTGAACACCTTCCTGTACCATGCGGTTGACCGCATTGCTGCCGGCGCCGCCGACGCCGAACACTTTGATCTTCGCTACCTGGTTGTACGTCAAGTCTGCCATTATACTCTACCTCTTATTTCTTTCCTTCAAACAATCCCTTTATCTTGTTTGTCAACGTATCTTCTTTATTCGTCGTTTCTGATTTTCTATCCCTGTAAGAAACCGATGTCTCAAATGCATCCATGTCCAGCGAGCAGTCCGTATAACCGGTGATCGCAAGTCTGTCCTTGTATGCATAGAATAAGCCGAGAGCCGCTGTCAGTCCTGCGTTTCTTCCGCCCAGCGTTTCCGGAATATACGTGTGCACTTCTACTCCCAGACGCTTTGCAAGAAGTTCGTCAAGACCGTCTGTCTCGCCGCCCTCTCCCGTTATGATAACAGCAGTTTCCCCTGCTTGCAAGATTGGGATACACGTTTTCTGCAGATAATCAAGCCATATTTCGATATTTTTCTGCACACAGCTGACCAGCTGCTGCTCATTGATCGTACGTGTCTCGTTTTCTCCGCTTTCATTTTTTGCCGCCCAGATGTGGACCGGATTGGTCGAACATACTTCCTGATTGAGGCGGGCGCTGTACTTCAGCAGTTCCACCGACATCTCGCGTTTGATGCCATAGGTTTCCACTAACGGTGCAGCCAGTGAGCCGATGCCGGCGTTGATCACTTTGGCAGCGGTCAGATGACCCTGACGCAGAAGTCCGAGCGTTGTGGCACTGCGTTCGACCTTCAGGATGATCTTCTGTTCATCCACTGCCTGTTCGAACAGTGCTGCTTCCTTGCCGACGGCATAGACATCCAGGAAGATATCCATGATCTCAAGGCCGGCCTTCTCAACGCATCCCACGATGTCATAGGACAGTTTGCGGTCAGCACAGAGCAGATCGATATCAACCGTCAGCTGTTTGCACCGTTCGCCTAACGGGATCTTTCTGGTGGAGATGCCGTTCACGGTATAGCGTACGCATACGGTCTGGATCAGTGCCAGATCCTTTCCGATCTCCATCGATTCCGCCTTGTTCATGGCATTGCGGACATCCTGTACCGTAACGGTGCCGTCCATGCCTTCCACATCAACGGTGGACTTGAAGGAATACTTGCGGAAACGGTACGATGGCATGCCGAGGATGACTTTCTTCACTTCGGCGCCGATGCGCTTTTTCGTATTCTCTTTTGCTTCTTTGATCGCAGCCACAACAGCGTCTTCGCTGACGATTTCTGTGTATGTCAGCCCGCTGCACGGAATTCGTTCTACTTTTATAATATTGAACCGCGTGTTGAAGAACTCACCGGTAACCAGGCGCACTTCCTGATCCGAAAGTTCCAACGCCGCGAAAATCTGTTTGTCGTTCACGGTAAAAGACTCCTTTCACATTTAAGTGCATTGTATCACAAGATAGGCTTCTATCGCGAATGAAATGCTGTATTTGCATGCTTTTTACGTTTGCACAGGTATGCGTGAAGGGCAGCCCCATAACCGGAAATTCCCTTTATTTTCTGCATTCTTTTTTTGTTGCATTCAAAAAAAGAGTATGGTATCTTTTTATAGCGTATGAAGCGAAGGAGGATTTGGTATGTCTAGAGTTTGTGCCGTATCCGGTAAGAAACCAATGTCTGGAAATCGTCGTTCCCACTCCCTGCGTGCTACACGCCGCAAGTGGAATGTCAATCTCCAGAAAGCTCATGTAGTCGTCGATGGTAAGCCGATGACCATCAAGATCTCGGCCCGTGCATTGAAGTCTCTGAAGGCAGGTAAGACAGTATAACCGGCCGTATAGGCAAGCGTAAACGTAAAAAAGGATTCCGGTCGGAATCTTTTTTTATGTTCTTTACTGATCCAGGCATTCCATGACTGTCACGATTCCCTCGTGCACCGTCAGAATGCCCTCCTGTGCCGTGATCTCATTGGAAACGGTATAGAGATCATCCGGTTTGATCGTGCGCTTATGAAGCGGGTATTTCATCCCTTCCAGAGAGATCTCTGCATGAGATGATGTAAAAAATGACATATAGCAGTCCGGGCGGTATGGAAATGCATACCGTCCTTTTGTACATGCATGCACTTTATTGCCTCTGTCCCAGAGAACCACCTGCCCGGGATACTTTTCCGCCAGGCGCAGATTGATCACAAGATGATCAATGCGTCCGCCCGTTCCCCCGATCAGCCAGATCTCCTCATACCCTTTTTCCAGGCAGAAGCGGATCGCCGCCTCACTGTCGGTATCATCCTTGATGCGCGGCAGAATGGTAAGCTCTGCCCCGCTGTCCATGATCCGCTGCATTTCTTCCGTACTGACAGAATCAAAATCACCGATCGCATGCCGCACTTTGCATCCCTGATCCAGAAGAAACAATGTGCCGCGGTCACAGCCGATATACTCCCCCTCGACCGGCGGGAATGCATCTGTCAGCTTGAGGGCTACAATTGCTCTATTCAAGGGACTGCACAGCTTTCTTGATATCATTTTTGAAGACATAGGAACCAGCTACGAGCACATCGCATCCGGCCATGCGGCACATGGCACCGGTCTCTTCGTTGATGCCGCCGTCCACTTCGATTAGTGCAGCGACTCCTGCTTCATCGATCCATTTGCGCAATGTGCGTATCCTTCCGACTGCTTCGGCATGGAACTTCTGTCCGCCGAAGCCCGGTTCCACCGACATGATCAGAAACAGATCAAAATCTGCAAGATACGGTTTCAGCACTTCCACCGGCGTCTTCGGCTTGATCGAAAGACCTGCCTTCTTGCCAAGGGAATGAATGCGCTGGGCAAAGGGACGGATCTGATCTTCTTCCATTGCCTCATAATGCACAGTCACAAGATCTGCACCGGCTTCCAGAAAAATCGTGCTGTAGGTCAGCGGATCGGACACCATCAGGTGCACATCCTTGAACAGCGGTGAGATTTTGCAGAATGCTTTCAGGATATCCGGTCCGAAGGAAAGATTCGGCACGAAATGTCCGTCCATGACATCAAAATGCATCCAGGCAGCGTCCGAGGCATTGAGTTCCTCGATCTGCGTGCGTGTATCGGTAAAGTCCAGCGATAAAACAGATGGTGCAACGATCATGAATATTTCTCCTTCCTGTCCTGAATCATTTTCAGAACTGCCAGATAATTCTCATGGCGGATCCTGGGGATCACTCCTTCTTCCACTGCCTGCTTGACGGCGCATCCCGGTTCATTCTGGTGTACGCAGTCATTGAAATAGCACTGGCCGATATACGGCGTAAAGTCCGGTACGCATTCGGCAAGTTCTTTCTCCTGAATCCGGGAGAAATCAATGGAGCTGAAGCCCGGTGTATCCGCTACAAGACCGCCTGCAATGGCATGCAGTTCATTGTGCCGTGTCGTATGCTTTCCCCGTCCCAGTGCCTTGGAGATCTCCTGGGTAGCCAGATGGAATGAAGGATTCAGTTCATTTAACAGCGTGCTCTTGCCCGCTCCGCTTTGTCCGGTCAGTACGCTGATCTTATCGGTCAGTATCTCTGCCAATTGCGGATTCAGCGTTCCCATCGCACAGCGGACGACTTTCATCGGTCCCTTTTCATATTCCCGGATGCGTTCTTCGATTTCATCCGGAATGCCAAGATCGCACTTTGTAACGCAAAGAAGCGGCGTAATGCCGGCATGCTCGATCAGCATCGCCAGCCGGTCCACCAGAGCGGAAGAAAAGTCCGGGTCCACAACGCTCATGACGATCAGTGCCTGATCGACATTGGCCACATATGGCCGATAGAGCAGATTACGCCGGGGCAGGATCTTCTGCACCGTCCACATTCCCTCACTCAGCTTTGCTTCTACCATATCCCCCGCTGCCGGGATATCCTGCCGGCGGATCTTGCCGGTCAGTATGCCCTTATGACGGACGCCTTCTTCATCCAGAAGCGTATATTCTCTTGATACGATTTTCACGATTCGTGCGATCATAGTCTCCTCATCAGTAGTAATACAGAATCACGTAGTTATCTTCTTTCTGGGTGTATTCACTGCCCGCCTGCGGCGAACATTCCACCACGACGCCGAAGACAAGCGTCTCCCGCTGCTCTTCGCTCATGCCCGATGTATCGTGCACGGATGCTACAGCGGAAATTCCCATGCTTTCCAGATACTGGATGGCATCTGCCACTTCCATTCCCATGATATCTTCCGGGATGATCACTGTCGGATAACTGGAATAGACCAGCGTGATCTGGGCCGGGGATGCCGGATCGAATTTCTCTCGCGGCAGCAATTGTTCCTGACGGATGACGGTGCCGCTGGGTGCTTCGCTTTCTTCTTCTTTGATTTCGATCTGCAATAGCGGATACTGCGAGAGTTCTTCCTGCACATCACGGATATTCTGTCCCGTATAATCCGGCACGGTAATGCCGATGCCGCTGGAGACAGTTACTTTGATCATCGTGCCTTCTTCAACTTCCGTTCCGGTATCGGGTTCACTGGCGATGATCTTCCCCTTTTCCACGCTGTCCGTCAGGATATAGGTCACTTCCGGATCCACGCTCAGTTCCTGTGCACTGCATGCATCTTTGGCTTCGGTAATGGTCATGCCGATCAGATCCGGCACTTCCACCATCTTCGGACCAAGATGCACGATGCCCGAAAAGACCAGAGCAAAATAGATGCCTGCCAATACCAGCACCGTCAATGAAATGCCAAGCAGAACATTCATGCGCTGGCTGTGGATATCGACCTTGACCGGTTTATCGGACTTTGGCTCTTCCTTCTTTTCCGGTTTCTTTTCCGGCACAGCCGTCTTCTTTTCACTCTGGCGGCTGTTTTTCTTTGCCGGCTCATCCAGCACCAGCGGCTTTTCATCCGCCCGTTCCGGACGCAGGCATGTATCCAGATCCCGCAGCATTTCCTGACAGCTGCGATAGCGCTTCGCAGGATCTTTGGCGGTTGCCCGGGTGATGATATTGGCGATCGACTGGGGCACGTCCTTGTTCTTTTCCATGATGTCCGGGAATGGTTCCCGCATATGCATCAGTGCCACCTGGATCGCTGCATCGGCCTTGAACGGCACTTCTTTCGACAGCATCTCATACAGCACTACACCCAGTGCATAGATGTCGGACTGGGCACTGGCCGGCTTTCCCTGAGAAAGCTCCGGAGCAAGATAATGGACGGAACCCATGACATTGTTGGTCTGGGTCAGAGCCATGCTGCCTTTGGCAGTTGCGATGCCGAAGTCCAGGATCTTTACCGTGCCGTCTGCCTTGACGATCACATTCTGCGGTTTGATATCACGGTGGATGATGCCCTTGGAGTGGGCTTCTGCTACAGCAGATACCAGCTGCCGCATGATGTCGACCGCTTCTTCTTTATAGAGCGGTCCGCGGGAACGGATCACATTCTTCAATGTACGTCCCGGTACATATTCCATAACGATGTAATGATGTCCCTTGTAGTCACCGACATCGTAGATCTCCACGATATTGGGATGCGCCAGCGCGGTCGCTGCCTGTGCTTCCCTTTCAAAGCGCATGAGCGAGACGGTATCGTTGCTGAGATCGGCACGCAGGATCTTGATCGCCACATTGCGTGAGAGAATCGTATCCACTGCCTTGAAGACGTCCGCCATGCCGCCCTGTCCGATATGTTCGATGACTTCATAGCGGTTTGCGATTACATTCTTTCTCGCCATCCGTACTCATCTCCTTCCATATCGATCAGAATTGCCGTGACATTATCGTATCCCCCGGCATTCAGCGCTTCCTTGAGAAGACCTCTGACCCGCAAGGAGGGATCACGGTCCTTATCCAGCACAATGCGCCGGATCGTCTCTTCTTTCACATAACCATGCAGGCCATCGCTGCATAACAGCACGCCCCGGAAATCCTCCGCATGCAGATCAATGTCTGCACGCACGGTCTCCCATACGCCCAGTGCATTGGTCAGTACGTTCTTGCGCGGATAGTTTTCTGCTTCTTCCAGTGTCAGTTCCCCATGCATCAGAAGATCATTGACCAGGGTATGATCGCTGGTCAATTGGGAAAAACGGCCGTTCTTCCAGAATGCATAGGCACGGCTGTCTCCGATATTGACGATAAAGTTGCCCACTGCCGATACCAGAAAGCCGACAAATGTCGTACCCAGTCCCTTGTATTTGGCATGGGTCTCACCATAGGTAAAGATCTCTTTATTGGCTTCCTGCACCGTATTGCGGATCCACTGGCGTGCTTCTTCGGCACTGGCAAAACCGTCGTTTTCCGAGAAGGCTTTGGAGAAGTAGCCGATCGCCATGCGGCTGGCGATATCACCGCCGCGGTTGCCGCCGATTCCGTCGCATACAATTGCAAAAACGTCATCCGCACCGTTGGCTGCGATGACGTAACTGTCCTGATTGGTCTTGCGGACAAGGCCTTTGTTCGTCAATCCGTAGTATTTCATTGCGGCTGCTTGTTCCTTTCATGCTTCGCACGCAGCTGTCCGCATGCCGCATCAATATCTTCCCCATGACGGGAGCGCAGTGTCGCCTTGACACCGTTTTTCATTAATACATCGTAGAAGTGCAGCGCCTGTCTGTCCGTTGCACTTTGATAGCCGTGTTCATCCACGGAGTTATACGGGATCAGATTCACATAGGCATTCATGCCCCGGATCAGATCCGCCAGCTGTTTTCCGTCTTCATCGCTGTCATTGACACCATGCAGCAGAATGTATTCAAACGTCAGTCTGCGGTGATTGTCCTCACTGTAGTCCTTTAAGGCTGCCATCAGTTCATCCAGCGGATATGCCCTGTCAACAGGCATCAGCTTGCGGCGCAGTTCATCATTGGGTGCGTGCAGGCTGATCGCCAGGTTGTACTGATAATGTCCGGCTGCGAATTCGCGGATCTTCGGAACGATGCCGCAGGTGGAAATCGTGATATGACGCGCACCGATCGCCAGTCCGTGATCACTGTTGATGATCCGGCAGAAATTCATGACATTGTCATAATTGTCAAACGGCTCACCCGTGCCCATGATGACGATGTTGTTGATGCGCTTCTCTTCTTTGTCCAGCTCTTTCTGCACATACATCACCTGGGCAGTGATTTCACCTGCTGTCAGATCACGCTGCTTTTTCAGCAGTCCGGACGCACAGAAAGTACATCCCATATTGCAGCCGACCTGTGAAGATACACACAGGCTCTCGCCGAAATGGAAATGCATGAGCACCGTCTCCACAAAACTTCCATCCTGCATCCGGAACAGGTATTTCGCTGTCCCGTCACGTGCCGTCTGACGGTCTGCTTCTTCCAGCGGCATGATGCAGTATTCTTCCTGCAATTGCTCCAGCAAAGAGGCAGGCAGATCGCTCATCTCGGAAAAAGACGATGCATGTTTTCGATATAACCAGGAATACAGCTGCTTTGCGCGGTAGGCTTTCTGCCCCTTCGCCTTCAGCATCTCTTCTGTTTCCTGCAGGTTCAGATCATAAATCGTACGCATATGTAGTTATTCTATCATATCTGCAGTGTTTTTCTATGCAATTTCGCAAGGTAGAATCCATCTGCTTCATTCGCATGCGGAAACAGTGTTTCTTCCGCAAGCAGTTCAAAGTCTTCGTGTCTTGTTAAGAATGCCTGTATCTGTCTCTCATTTTCCTTGCGGTTGAGCGTACAGGTACTGTATACCAGTATGCCATCCAGCTTTAATGCGTCATGACAGGCTTCCAGTATCCTGGCCTGTGTCTCAGCAATGGAATCGATATCTTCCGGAGCCAGATGCCAGCGGATCTCCGGCTTATGGGAAAGATCCCCAAGACCTGAGCATGGCACATCGCACAGGATGCGGTCAAAGTACTGTGTTTCTTCCCGCTTCATGCAGGCATCGCGCGTTTCGGTCCTGACGATCGATACACCGGTCTTTTCCATCAGCTGATCGATCAGTCCGCAGCGCTGTTCATAGAGATCACAGGCAGTGATCTCTCCCTCATTATGCATCATGCAGGCGGTCTGCTGTGTCTTTGTGCCCGGCGCAGCACATACATCCAGCACACGCATGCCGCTGCGGGCATCGAGTGCCTGCACGACGCGCTGGGAACTGCGGTCCTGGATCAGTACGTTTCCGTTCTGGAACCATGTGCTGCGGCTTAAAACGCCCTCATAGCGGAAGCAGTCCCCTTCCACCATGACAATGCGGGGATCTGCCGCAAGGCCGGGATCTTTCTTCAGCGTATTGATGCGTCCGTATACCGGATGTTCTTTCTGATCTGCCTTCAGGATATTCAAAGTTTCTTCTTTCCCATAGTGGGCGATCCATAAGCGCACCAGCCATTCCGGATGGCTGTAGCGTACCGACCAGTCTGATGGCGTATCCCCATCCGGCACTGCCAGTCCCTTTTCCGCAACGGTGCGCAATACGGCATTCACAAAGCCTTTCTCTGCTTTTCTTGCCATTGCGGCTGCTTCGCTTACCGCTGCGTAGGCCGGGATGCCGTCCGCAAAAAACATCTGGCATACTGCCAGATCCAGCAAAAGCGCTGTACGGGGACGCACGCGGGAATGGACATGGGGACGCCATTGTGCTTCTAACAGCGAATAGTTGCGTATCGTTTCATAGATCAGATGCGCTGCCTGAGCGGTTTCCTTCGCTTCTAACGGACACTTCCGCAGGATCAAAGAAGCATAGCCATGTTCGTAAAAGACGCGGTACAGCACGTCCAGTGCATATTCTCTTGCGTTCATTGTGCCTCCTTAATCCAGTGTCATCGGATCCACATCGACTTTGACAGATACTTTGCTGTCGATACCCTGATCCAGTACCTTTCTCACGGCTGTGCGCATTTCCTGCGGGTCTTTTCCCTTTAACAGGATACGGCATCTGCTGCGGTCATTGATGCGCAACAGCTGCAGCACACCGATCACCTTGAAATTCCCGGACAGTGCCCGCTTGAATTCCATGGCTGCTGCTTCGGTGCGGGAAGGATCCATCCCGCTGAATGTCACAGCGATCATATATGTATACGGCGGATACATTCCGGCATGACGGAAATGCATCTCATTCACAAAGAAACTCTCATAATCCTGCTGTGCTGCACAGCTGACCGCATAGTGGTCAGGATGGTATACCTGGAAAACGACTTCGCCATGATCCTGTGCCCGGCCGCTTCGTCCGGCTGCCTGCATGAGCAGATCAAATGTCGTCTCACAGCTGCGGAAGTCCGTCCGTGCCAGACCATCATCCCCATTCAGCACACCCACCAGCGTAACATCGGGATAATCCAGTCCCTTAGCGATCATCTGCGTTCCCAGCAGTATATCTGCTTCATGCCTGCCAAAGGCTTTCAGGATCTCCTCATGGCCGTTCTTGCGGGCCGTTGTATCGGCATCCATGCGCAGCACTTTCCTGCCCGGAAAGCGCATCTGCACTTCTTCTTCCAGCTTCTGCGTCCCGTATCCGTATGCCGTAAAGCCGCTGTCACTGCCGCACTTCGGGCAGATACGCGGCACACGGATCTCCGTTCCGCACGTATGGCATTTCATACTGCGGCTTTCCCGGTGCCAGCTCATGGCCAGATCGCAATGCGGACAGGTGATCACTTCCTGACATGCCCGGCACGATAATCTTGCATGGTACCCTCTGCGGTTTAAAAGCAAAATGACCTGACGGCCGTTTGCGAGCACCTCTTCCATCTTTCCCCGCAGGGTTTCCGAAAGAATATACGATTCTCCCCGCTGCACGGCTTCTTTCATATTGACCAGCGTCACTTTGGGAAGCGTGTCATTGACTCTGTGGTCCAGCTTCAGCAGATGATAGACACCCCGAATCCCGCGGGCATACGATTCCAGGGACGGCGTAGCCGAACCAAGGATCACCCGGGCATGGTGATAGGCACCGCGCCAAATTGCCGCATCCCGGCAGTGGTATGCCGGCTGGCTGTCCTGCTTGTAGGAAGAATCGTGTTCTTCATCCATCACGATCAGACCAAGATCATGGAACGGCAGAAACACCGCACTGCGCGTACCGACAACGATCTTTGCCTGCCGGGTGCGCACTTTGCGGTACTGTTCGTATTTTTCCTGCGGATTGAGACCGCTGTGATACACAGCAAGATCTTCTCCGAAGCGGTCATAAACACGCTGGATCATCTGCGGCGTCAGAGCAATTTCCGGCACCAGTAATAATACCTGCCGTCCTTCATCCAGCACATGCCGGGCAAGATGAAAATAGATCTCCGTCTTGCCGGATCCCGTCACGCCCCGTAACAGAAAGACCGGATCATCCGACTGTTCGATCTCATCCATGATCTTCTGCTGGTAGGGATTCAGGGTATGGGGCTGCTGGCTTGCCGTGTGGACGGTGCTTTCAGCTGTCTTTTCCTTCTCATAGGCGATCAGCGCTCCCTTATCCACCAGTGCTTTTGCCTGGCCGGGATACTTGCTGCGCAGGTCGCTGTATTTTACTTCGTCATGATCCCGCACATAGAGGAAAGCCTCCAGCTGTTTCGGCGTCAGTTTTGTTTCTTCTTCACTCACCTTCACATAGCGCTCGCGCACTGCTTCACTGCGTCCGGCAGCCGGCTTGACCTTTGCCGGCAGCATCGCCTGGAAGCACGCGATAGCCGTTGATACGGTCTTCTCCCGCATCCACAATGCCAGATCACGCAGTTCCGGTGTAATGAGCGGTACTTCATCCAGTACAGCATCTGCTTTGCGTACGGTATAGCCAAGGCGCTTTGAAAGTTCGTCCGGTGTTTCATCGCTTTCCTGCACGGAGTCAATAAAACCGATGACCGAACGGTTGCGCAGTGTCAGCCGCACGCGGCATCCGCTCTGTGCAGGCTCGTCTGTCCAGTATGTAAACGTGGTATCCAGTTTGCGGACCGGATGTTCCATCCAGCATTCAATCACATTCATTTCCCTTATTCTACAACATCTCCTGTACCTTTCCCCTTAAAAAATGGCATAATACCTACAAGCATGAAAGGAGCAGTGCAATGGAATATAAACGTATCGTCGTCAAGGTCGGCACTTCGACCGTCTGTCACAGCGGAGGAACTCCCAATCTCAGACGGATCGAACGCCTGTCCATGGTCCTGTCTGACATAAAAAACAGCGGTGCAGATGTTGTTCTTGTGACATCGGGCGCCATCGGTGCAGGCATTCACAAAGCCGGCTGGACTAAACGACCCGATTCCCTGCCGGCCAAGCAGGCAGCTGCAGCGATCGGCCAGTGTGAGCTTATGAGCATCTATGACCGCTTCTTCCGGGAATACGGTTCCATCACCGCTCAGATCCTTCTGACGAAAGACGTTCTGGAAGAAAGCAATGCCCGTCACAACTGCATGGCCACATTCGGCGAACTGCTGGCAATGCATATCATCCCGATCGTCAATGAAAACGACTCTGTCGCTACCGAAGAAATCGTCTATGGCGATAACGATACGCTGTCCGCTGCCGTAGCGGAACTGATCGGAGCCGATCTGCTCATCCTGCTGTCGGATATCGACGGCCTCTATGATGCGGATCCTTCCGAATGTCCCGATGCAAGACACCTGGATACTGTTACGGATCTCAATGCCGTGCGCCACCTGGCCAAAGGATCCCACTCCAGCCAGGGAACCGGCGGTATGGTGACCAAGCTCAGGGCTGCAGACATCGCCATGAACGCACACATTCCCGTGGTCATTGCCAATGGCCGTGACCCCGACATTCTCTATGACATTACCGATGGTAAGAAGATTGGGACGCTGTTTGTCCCGAAGGAGTCTGTATGAATCTTCATGAACAATCGATCCTGGCTAAAAAAGCCGCACCGCAACTGCGCTCTTTGACCTATGCCCAGCGCCGGAGCATCCTGCATGATTTTGCCGATCTGCTCTTACGCAATACCGAAGCGATCCTGAAAGCAAATGAAACGGACATTGAAACCGGAGAGAAGTCCGGCATACGCCCGTCCATGATCGACCGGCTGCGCCTGAATGAAGCACGCATCGAGGCGGCGGCGGAAGGCATCCGTCAGCTTGCTTCCCTGCCCGATCCCCTCGGCATCGTGCTGGATGAAAGAACTCTGACGTCCGGCGTTCATCTCAAAAAGATCACTGTGCCGATCGGCGTCATCGGCATCATCTATGAATCCCGTCCAAATGTCACGGCTGACTGCGCCGCATTATGCATCATGAGCGGCAATGCCTGCGTGCTCAAAGGCGGACGCGAAGCATGGCATTCTTCCAGTGCGATCGCCGCATGCATGAAGCAGGCACTGCAGAAAAACGGGATCTCACCCGATGCGGTCATGCTGGCAGATCCGGTCAGCCACGAAGAGACCGCTGCCTTCATGAATGACCGTGAAAACATCGATCTGCTCATTCCGCGGGGAAGCAGCCGCCTGATCCAGGCCGTTGTGCAGCACGCCCGTGTACCGGTGATCGAGACTGGTGCCGGCATCTGCCATACCTATGTGGAAGCCAGCGCAGATCCCGATATGGCTGAGCGCATTCTCATCAATGCCAAATGCAGCCGTCCCTCCGTATGCAATGCCATGGAAACGATGCTGCTGGAAGAAGCATGTGCAGAGTCCTTCCTGCCCCGAATCGTTCGCACGATGAAGGAAAACGGTGTTACGATGTATGGGGATGAACACACATGCCGGATCTGCAGCGATGTATTGCCGGCACAAGAAGACAGTTTTGATACCGAGTATAATGATCTGATTCTGAATATCGCTGTCGTAAAAGATGTCCATGAGGCCATTGCCCATATTGAAAAGCACGGCACCCATCATTCCGATGCGATCCTGACAGAAGATGCAGAACATGCCCTGCTCTTCTTAAACAGCGTGGATTCCGCCTGTGTGTATCACAATGCTTCTACCCGCTTCACTGACGGCTTTGAGTTCGGACTTGGTGCCGAGATCGGCATCAGCACCCAGAAACTCCATGCCCGCGGTCCAATGGGCTTACAGGCTTTAACAACATATACCTATCATCTGGAAGGAAAAGGAGAAATACGATGAGAACAAGAAAACAATTCCCGCTCGGACTGATCGGCTGCGGCCATATGGGCTTCGCCATTGCCCGCGGTGCTGTCCGCAAAGAATATCTTGAGCGCTATCAGATCGCGGTCTGTGATCCTTCGGAAGAAGTGCAGAAACAGTGCCGGATCGAAGGCTATACGGTCATGAACAGTGTCCGTGAGATTGCGGAAGAATGCCACATTGTCCTTTTAGCTGTCAAGCCGCAGGAAATCGGACCGGTCCTGGAAGAACTCAAAGGCGCTAAGATCACGACCCTGCTGTCCATCGTTACCGGTGTATCGATTGCCCGCCTGCAGAGCGTGCTTGGCAAAGTACCGGTCATCCGTGCCATGCCGAATACACCGCTGCAGCTTTCGGAAGGCTCCACTGCCATGTGCAAATCGGAAGAATGCCGCGCTGACGAATATGATTTCGTCTTCCAGCTGTTCAATTCCATGGGCGTTACCCGCACCGTTCCGGAAGCGCAGATCAATGCTTCGGTTGCCGTACATGGCTCCACCCCTGCCTATGTCTACTACTTTGCGGAATGCCTGATCAACGATGCCGTTGCCCGCGGCATGGATGAGGAAGCTGCCCGTGCCCTCATCGTGCAGACGATCATCGGTGCTGGAAGCCTGCTGCAGAGCGATTCCCGCCGTCCGATCTCATCCTTCATTGATGAGGTCTGCTCCAAAGGCGGCACGACCATCGAAGCCATCCAGTCCCTCAAGGAGAACGGGCTGGCCGACATCCTGCATACCGCCAGCGAAAAGTGCATCCAGCGCGCAGAAGAACTGGGCGACTGATCCTTTAATAAAAGCTTCACACATATGACTGTGTGAAGCTTTTTTCGTGCTTACTCTTTGATTTTCTTCAGTGAGAGTTCACTGCCGTCTGCCTCAAAGGTGATCACATCATCCTTGAACGTAAAATCCGTTTTTCCGAATGTTTCAAATGTGATAACCATTTTTTCGGCATCATATGTCAGATCAAACTTCTGTCCCAGCATATCGAATACGCCAGTCCCGTCTTCATAGAGCGTCAGCTTCATCTGCAGTCCATACTCTTTCAGAAGTGCAAGCTGGTCTGCCATATCCCCGTCTTCCTCACTTTTCAGTGCAGAGATCTCATATTCTCCCGGCAAGTTCGGCTTGGATGAACAACCGATGATCATTATCAGAAGCAGACATACCGACAGTACTTTCAGCAGTTTTTTCATTTGTACCTCCATGAGGAGACTTCCCCATATCACTATAGCATGTTTTTCCGCATGCGTTCATTTACAGCCTGAATGCCAGGACATCCTCCAGATAGAACATGTCATTGTTTTCTATGAAGCGTCCCTGCCGGATCAGTACATGGATCTCATCCGCATCCATCCAGCGTGCCGCAATGACTTCTTCTTCCTGCATGCATACTTCTTCCAGCGGGAATTCCTGCTCAAAGACATAGATATCAAGAAACCCCGGACACGCCCACTCATCACACCGCTGTGAAGCAATACGCCGACCTCTGGAAGCGTCGAGCGTAATGCCCACTTCTTCCTTCACTTCCCGCAAGGCAGCCTGCAGGCTGTCTTCTTTGGCAAGAACACTGCCTGCCGTCGGCTCCCATCGCAGCGGATAGGGCTTTGACGGTGCCCGCTGGGTGATGAGGAAATGACCGTGTCCGTCGGTGATCCATACCTGTACGACGATGTGATAGCCGCCTTTGGGCATGGGATCGCCTCTTTTCATGGTCATCCCGGTAAAGTGACGGTCCCGGTCATAGATATCCCAGTATTCCATCAGTGATTGCGGTAATAGTTGATCAGGCAGCCATCCTTCAGGATCTGTTTTTCAGTATCTGTCAGTTCCTGCAGCGACAGTGTGATCTTTGTCACAGTGTCATTGCATACGGCATATGCAGAAACTTCCGCACCGCTGTCAATGGCATCCGCAACATCCGGGATATATACCCATGTGCCCTTTGCCAGTGCCGCTTTGTCTTCGGTAATAAACGGCAGGATGCCCCAGTTGATGCAGTTGGAACGGTAGCGCTTTGTTGCATAGCCCTGGGCAAAGTTGGCAATACCGCCCAGCACACGCTGACAGGAAGCAGCCTGTTCACGGGCAGAACCATCGCCCGGACGGTTGGCATAGACCGCCGATCCGATCGCTGTTTCGATAGGGTTGACTGCGCAGCCGGCTTTGGCAAGTGTTTCGGCAACTGCCTGTACTTCTTCCGCAGCAGTGCCTTCCTGGCGCATCTTTTCAATCTTCTGCACATCCTTGGCACAGCCGACATATTCCGGATCACGGCGTGACAGCGTGAATTCGGCAAGACGCAGCGGATTGGAACGGAAGGAAGAAGTTTCTCCGCTTGGAATCAGTTCATCGGTCGTGGTGACCGGATCATCGATAAAGGATACGACTTTGACCAGAATATCTTTCGTCAGTTCGATCTGTGCCGGCCAGTCCTTGATATTTGGTCCAAAGCGCAGCGGCAGATCCTTCTGTGCATGGCCATAACCGTTATAGACACGGTTGGCATAGATGCGTGCATCAAAGACTTCTTCCGGAATGTCAAACGGCGCATCCATGACATCGGTTGCGGCGCACAGCACACCGCCGTTAGCGGCAGTAGCAGCGATGGAGCGTGCATCCATCAGTGCAACAGCAGCGATCTGTCCTTCATTCGGCTTGGAACCTTCCCGGTTCGGGAAGTTGCGGGTCGTATGACGGATCGAGAATTCATTGTTGGCAGGCGTCTCACCGGCACCGAAGCACGGACCGCAGAACGCTTCTCTCCACACAGCACCGGACAATAACAGATCCGACATGACACCCTGATCTGCCAGTGCCTTATTGGCCGGCATGGAATCCGGATATACGGACAGACGGAATGTGTCATTTCCAGTCTGCTTACCCTGCAGGATCTTTGCGGCAGAGACGATATTTTCATACACACCGCCGGAACAGCCGGCAATGATGCCCTGATCAACATGGATCTTCCCGTCTTCTCCAATATGGGACACAAGATCCATTTTTACGCTTCCCTTCAGCTGTCTGTTGGCATTGTCTTCCGCTTCTTTGAGATAGCGGTAAGGATCGGCATTGAGTTCACGGATCGGCAGTGCATGGCTTGGATGCATAGGCAGTGCGATCATGCATTCAACGGCCGAAAGATCCAGCTCGATGCAGCCGTCGTAATATGCGCCTTCCTGCACTTTCAGTTCCTTATAGGCATCTTCACGGCCATGGCGTACAAAGTACTGTCTTGTGACTTCGTCCGTCTCCCAGACGCTGCTCCAGCAGGTCGTCTCAGTCGTCATGACGTCGATGCCGTTGCGGAAGTCCTGGCTTAATGATGCAATGCCCGGACCGGCAAATTCCATAATGCTGTTTTTCACATAACCGTTGGCATATACAGCAGCGATCAGCGCAAGTGCAACATCGTGCGGACCGACGCCCGGACGCGGTGCACCGGTGAGCCAGATCAATACATTGCGCGGTTCGGCAATATCATACGTACGGCCTACCAGCTGCTTTGCCAGTTCTCCGCCGCCTTCGCCGACACCCAGTGTGCCCAATGCGCCATAGCGCGTATGGGAATCTGAGCCAAGGATCATTCTGCCGCAGCCGCTCATCATTTCACGGTTGTAGCTGTGAATAACGGCAAGACACGGCGGTACATAGATGCCGCCGTATTTTTTCGCTGCCGACAAGGCAAATGCATGGTCGTCTTCATTGATCGTTCCGCCGACTGCACATAATGAGTTATGACAGTTGGTCAGTACATACGGCATGGGGAATTCCGTCATGCCTGATGCACGTGCGGTCTGAATAATACCGACATAGGTAATATCATGGCTGGTCAGGGAATCAAAACGGATATGCCGGACATTTCCGTCTTTCGAAAGCGTATGCGATTCAAGGATTGCATATGCAATGGTTTTCTCTTTTCCCTGCACAGAAGGCTGACTGTTCTCGGGTCTTCCGTTACAGATCGTTACACCGGAATCATACAGTTTCATGGTTTTTCCTCACTTTCCGCATAGTACTGCTTAGCAGTAATCATACACATAAGTATTGCACAAAAGCAAAGTTTTCTTAAAATGTAACTAATACACGGAGGTATTGCTATGATCTATCCTGAAGTCGCAAAACTGAACCAGGACGAAATACTGCGTCTTTGCCGGGAATACCGCAGGAACAATTTTATTGATCCCGAAGTCTCGGAAGCACTGGATGTCAAGCGCGGACTGCGCAATGCGGACGGCTCCGGCGTTCTGGCCGGATTAACCAATATTGCGGATGCACGCGGCTACCGCCGGGGAGAAAACGGTGAACTGATCCCGACTGAGGGAAAGCTCATCTACCGCGGCATTGATATAGAGACACTGACGGAAGCAGCCCTGAAAGAAGACCGCTTCATGTTTGAAGAGACGGTATGGCTGTTAATGTTCGGTTCGCTTCCGGACCGGCGCCAATTGGAGCGTTTCTGTCATCTGCTGGAAGAACACCGCGATCTGCCGGATGGATTTGCCGAGACCATGATCATGGGTGCGCCTTCTCCCGATATCATGAACAAGATGGCCCGTTCTGTTCTGGCCATGTATTCCTATGATGAGAAAGCCGAAGATACATCGCTTGAAAATATCATCAACCAGTCGATCAACCTGGTTGCCCAGATCCCGACGATGATGATCTATGCCTATCAGACAAAGCGGCATGTCTATGAGCATAAGACGATGTACTTCCACTTCCCTACACCCGGTCAGAGCACGGCTGAGCATATTCTGAGCACATACCGGATCACGCAGGATTTCACGCATGAAGAAGCCAAGCTGCTGGATCTTTGCCTGATGGTGCATGCGGACCACGGCGGCGGTAATAACTCTGCCTTTACCGACCGTGTTATTTCTTCGACCGGCACCGATACGTATTCTGCCATTGCCGGTGCTCTGGTTTCCCTGAAGGGACCAAAGCACGGCGGCGCCAACCGGAAAGTCATGCGGCAGACCGAAGAGATGCTGAGGAATATCGAAAATACCGATGATCCGAAACAGGTCAAGGAATATCTGAAGAAGATCCTGTGCCGTGTTGCTGGAGACGGCACCGGGCTGATCTATGGCGTCGGCCATGCGGTCTATACCCTTTCCGATCCCCGTGCTGTCCTCTTGCGCAGACATGCGGAAAAACTGGCCTATGCAAAAGGATATGGAAAAGAATACCGGCTGCTGTGCATGATCGCAGATCTTGCGCCGGAAGCGTTCATGGAAGTCAAGGGCACAAAGAAACCGATCTGTGCCAATGTCGACCTGTTCTCCGGTCTGATTTTCAAGATCCTGGGCATCGAAGAAGACCTGTTCACACCGATCTTTGCCATTGCACGCTGTGCCGGCTGGTGCGCACACCGGATGGAAGAAGTCGAATTCTCCAACCGCATCATCCGTCCTGCCTATAAATACGTCGGCAATGAGTCCGATTATATCCCAATCGACAAGCGCTGAGATGGACGCATTCCTTGCGCGGGCATTTGATGTCCTGAAAGACTGGATCCCGCTGGATCTGGATACGTATGAAACGCTTCTGCAGCACAGCGGCGCAGCCGACCGTGCCTGTTATATCTGTAAAAAAGCAGATGCGTATACGTACTGTCTGTTCTCCTATCCGCTGTATTGCAAAGACGGCATCCCTTTTCACTATGGAACAGATCTGCCTGGCAGTGCGGAGTGCGAACAGTGGATCCTTCTGGTCTTTGATGAAAACGGCAATGTGATCGCAGATCTTGCGGCACAGGGCATGTCTTTGCATGAGCTGGCAAAAGAAGTCAATCGGAAACGCCTGGAAGAAGAAAGCGACTGGCTGTACTGGCAAAGCGAGATCCTTCTCGATGTATCGCTGAATGATCCTTCCGACAGCGAAGCCGTCCTGATCACCAATGCCTATACCTCAAAACGCTATCGGGGACAGCATATCTTCCATACGATGATGGAGATGCTGGAAACAGCGATCCTTTCCCGTTATGCCGGCGGCACGCTGCTGTTATGCATATCGCTGGATCCCGATGTGGCCTGCTATGGGGAAGACAAAAGCGATGTCCCCTACATCTACAGCATGAAGGATGAACCGGTGCGTCTGTACAATGCGGAGATACTGCGCCATATGGGATGGCAGGCATTCAAACTGGAAACGGACGAGCCGGTGGAAGACGGTGCGATCCTGTGGTTTGCCTTTCACCGCGTACAATTGGTTTCACTATGAATTCAAAAACGGAGAGTCATCTCAGACTCCCCGTCTTTTTTATGCCTCTTCTTCCGGAAGCGGTTCGAATTTCTTCCCTTCGCAGCCGCATAACGGGCAGCGGAATTCTTCATCCGGTGTATGGACTTTGAGAATATAGCCGCATACCGGGCAGATATATTTACCTGTCTTTTCTGCTTTTACCGGTGCTTTTTCTTCTTCAGCCATCTCAGTCCATGTCCTTTAAGAAGGCACGGTAAGCAAGATAGCCTTCATAGACGTCTGCCTTGGAGACCGTCTCCCATGGGGCATGCATATTCTGTACGCAGATACCGGCATCAATGACATCCATGTTCATATTGGCAAGGATGTATGCGATCGTTCCACCGCCGCCTACATCGACTTTGCCCAGTTCGCACAGCTGGAAGGAAATGTTGTTGTCATCCATGACACGGCGCACCTTTGCGACATATTCCGCATTGGCATCGTTGGAACCGCCTTTGCCGCGGGAACCGGTATATTTGTTGAAGCAGATGCCGCCGCCGAAAGACGCGGAATTCTTTGCCTCGGAGACTTCCGGATAATTCGGGTCATAGGCAACGGAAACATCGCTCGACAGCATGCGGGAATTGGAAAGTGCATCGTGCAGCTGTGTGAGTGTGCAGCTGCCCTGCTTCTCCAGCATCTTTGCGACTGTCATTTCAAACCAGCGGCTTTCCATGCCGGTATTGCCGACGGAGCCGATCTCTTCTTTGTCTACAAGGATGCAGCAGGCAGTGCGCTTCACGGATGTCTCTTCCAGGATCGCACGCAGCGATGTATATGCACATACCTTGTCATCATGGCCATAGCCGATGATCATCGAAGAATCCAGACCATAGTTTCTTGCTTCGCCAGCCGGGACAACTTCGATTTCTGCTGAGAGGAAGTCATCTTCTTCAATGTCATATTTTTCTTTCAGCAGGTTCAGGATCTGCTTCTTGACCGGTTCTTTTTCTTCTTCATCCTCACATGGGATCGAGCCAGCCAGAAGGTCCAGCTTTTCACCTTCTACAACGGTAGCACCCGGCTTTTTCATCTGTTCTGCAGCCAGGTGGATCAGCAGATCACTGACGCCGACGACCGGATCACCCGGTTCATCACCAATGTTGATCTGTACAACGCTGCCGTCTTTTTTGGCAACGACACCGACAAGTGCGAGCGGATGAGCGACCCACTGGTATTTCTTGATGCCGCCATAGTAATGCGTATCCAGAAGAACCAGTCCGTTTGCTTCATAGAGCGGGACCGGCTTCAGATCCAGACGCGGGGAATCGATATGTGCGCCGAGGATATTCATGCCGTGAGTCAGCGGTTCTTCGCCGATCACGAACAGGCTGATATTCTTGCCGCGGTTGACCGCATAGACACGATCGCCTGCCTGCAGCGTATCAAATGTGCTCAGTTCACGGAAGCCGTGTTCTTCTGCCAGCTGAATGCTGTTTGTAACGAAGGTGCGCTCTGTTTTGGAAACAGAAAGGAAGCGGCGGTAATCTTCCGCAAATGCAAACAATGCTTTCCTCTCCTCACCTTTTCGTTTTTCCCATACCGTTTTTGTCATTTTTTTTCTCCTTTTACCATATACGGGTAGAATTCCCTTATGTACGCTGCCGGTCCGCTGACCATGCAGTGCATTCCTTCTTCCGTGTTTTCGATCAGATCCACATCCAGAACACTCTTCCATGCATGCACAAGACTGCCCTGGGCATACGGAATGATGCATTCCAGTGACTGTTCCTGCGGATACAGCAATTGCGGGATCTTTTCCGCCAGTTGCCGTATGCCTTCTTTTGTCCGGCAGGATACACAGATCCCCTGCGGACGGTCTTCTTCTCTGACACGGTCTATCTTATTGTATACCGTCAGAAGCGGAATATCACGTGCTCCGATCTCAGCCAGTGTATTCCGGGTGATTTCTTCTTTTGCTTCCCGCTGCGGGTCTGATGCATCGCTTACCATAATGAGCAGATCGGCATCTTTGGCCGAAGACAATGTGGAATGAAACGCTTCGATCAGCGTATGCGGAAGATGCGATACAAAGCCGACCGTATCGTATAGGAAGAACGTCTTCCCGCCGATCACGATCGTACGCACACTGGTGTCAAGCGTCGCAAACAGCATATCCTTTTCACCCACGTTCTTCCCGCGGCCGTCCGTTTCTTCCAGCAGTGCATTCATCAAAGAGGATTTGCCGGCATTGGTATATCCTACCAGAGCAGCGCGCCTGTACAGTGTGCGCTGGCGTCTGTTTTCATCCTGACGGCGTTTCTTTTCGATCTGTTCCAGTTCTTCCTGCAGTTCTCGGATGCGTGCTTCATAGCGTCCTTTCAGAAGATCCTGACGCCTTTCACCGGCACCGCGGTTGGTGACCGAACCGCCCCGCTGACGGCTGCGGTTTTCTTCCGTGATCAAAGCAGCGGAAGGAAGCCGTGCTTTCAGACGTGCGATCTCTGTCTGCAGACGCGCCTGCCTGGAGCGGGCACGCAGGGAAAAGATATCCAGGATCAGTTCTCTGCGGTCAATGACCTTGACGCCTGCCTCTTTGGCAATGCGTGCTGTCATGGCCGGGGAAAGATCATTCTGGAAGATGACCATCTCCGCCTGCATTTCCTGCACGTGTGCATGCAGTTCCGCAAGCTTGCCGCTGCGGAATGCCGTGGCAGGATCCATGGAACGGGACGTCTGCGTCAGGACCGCACACACTTCCCTCTCACATGCGCGGCACAGTGCTTTTGTTTCTTCCAGCTGTGCTTCGATATCTTCTTTCCTTTCGGAAAGGATGACACACGCCAGTATTACTCTCTGCATGCGTTCTCTCCTGTAAAATCACGGGTCAGACTGCGGATCCATGAGCCTTTGAAATAATGATGCAGGGCAAACGGAAGCTTGACGAATTCATCTGTGCATGTGAGTGCATATACGATGATCGGCGGCAGTTTCCATACAAATGCCGAAAGCAGTCCCAGCGGCACAGCAAAGCCCCACATGCCAAACAGATCCAGACGCAGTCCATACCGCGAATCTCCCCCGCAGCGGAAAAACGACGAGATCAGCAATGTATTAATGACCTGACCGGACTGATAGAACACACTGATATAAAGCATGATCCGGAGGTATTGACGGGCAGTATCCGAGATGCGCACAAACGATGGGATCAGCGGACTCATCAGCAATAACAGCGCTCCCTGCACAATACATGCCAGAGAAGCAAGATAAAGGATGTCCGAAGCATCTCTGCGTGCTTCTTCCAAACGTCCCTGGCCGATCTCGCGTCCCAGCAGGATCGCCGAAGCACTCGATATGCCAAAGCCCACCACACTGATCAGATCACGCACAACAGCAGCCATCGCACTGGCAGCGGTAATATCCGAGCCCAGATGTCCCATGATCACCGAATTCATATTATAGGCCAGTGCCCAGAGCACATCATTTACAAGCGCCGGCAGAGAGTAGCGGATAAAGTCCCCTGCCAGTTCTTTCGGGATGGCAAAGATACGCCGCAAAGAGTGCGGAATATACTCCTGGTGCACAAAATCCAAAAGGCACAATACAGCTTCCACCCCGCGGCTGATGCTTGTCGCAAGCGCAGCACCGATGATGCCCATGGCCGGAAAGCCCAGCAGCCCAAAGATCAGTATGGCATTCAGGCATACATTCAGAAGAAATGTTACGGTGGAGATCGCTGTCGAAAGCTTTACACGCTCACAGCTTTTCATCACGGCAAGATAAGGCTGCGTGATGCCGGCAAACAGATACGACCATGCCGCAAAGCGCAGATACAAGGCGCCGGCTTCGATCAGCTCAGGCACATTGGTCCAGAAGCGGATCAGCCACTGCGGCGCAAAAAAGGCACCAGCAAATGCAGCAAGTGAACAGGACAGAGAGATCAGAAGACCGATCCCGAAGATCCGTCCGATCGTCTCCGAGTCCTTCTTGCCCCAGTATTGGGATGCCAGTATGACAATGGCAGATGTCAGTCCGAAAAACAGAATATTCAGAAGAAACTGGACCTGTCCGGCAAGAGATGATGCGGACAGGGATGTCTGATCCACCCGTCCCAGCATGACTGTATCGGCCAGGGATACGGAAGATGTGATCAGACTCTGTACAACGATCGGCAGTACAAGAGATGCCAGTTCTCTGGTAAAACCTTCACGGAATTTGCGTTTTCTCATAAAATTGACTCTATCGGATTCTCTGGTTGAATGCAAGAAAAAAGAATTCCTCAGAAAGGAACTCTCTTTCGCTTCTCTGCATAGGGATCGATATTCCGCGGCAGTGCAGGCACTTCGCCTTCTTTCGGTGTCCGCAGTACTTTCACATAATAGGAAACACCGAGCCATGTGCCGTTTTTATAGCCTACGCCGGGGAACGTTGCAGCTTTGGCAAAGCCTGCCTTCTCATGCAGTTTTTCACTGGCAGTATTGCCGTCGGTGACCAGCGATACGATCGTATGATAGCCATCCAGTTCGGCGATCCGCAGGATTTCTTTCATTAATCGGGTGCCATAGCCCATATGCAGTTTATCCGGTGCCAGGTAAATGGCAAGATCTGCGGTATGGATATAGGCTTCACGGGGATTGAAGGCAGAAAGATAGGCATAGCCTACCGGTACACCCTCATCCAGCATAATGATCCATGGATAGGACTGACGTATTGTTTCAACCCGTCTGGAATACTCTCTGGAAGAAACGATGGATGTTTCAAAGGTTGCCGTGCTGTGGGTGATATACCAGTTATACCACCACCAGCATGCCATCTCATCTTCCCGTGTGATCATCCGGAACATACTGATATACCCTGTTTCCGTTCATGATCGTCATCAGGACTTTTGCTTCGCAGATGGAATGGACATCACATGACAGGATATCCGTATCCAGTACGGCAAAGTCTGCGTAATAGCCCGGTGCAATGCGGCCAAGGCGGTCTTCCATAAACAGTGCTTCGGCTGCCTTTTCCGTATAGGATTCGATTGCCTGTTCCACGCTCAGTGCCTCCTCTTTGTTCATACTGCAGCCCGCAAAGCGCAGTGATTCCCGCGTAACAGCCAGCTGGATGCCCCGCAGCGGGTCATTCAGCTCGACCGGTGCATCGGATCCATTGCAGGCAATTGTGCCTTCAAACAGCGTCTTAAACGGATAGCAGGACTGTGCCAGTTTTTTGCCGGCGCGTGCTTCCAGGATCGAAGCATCGTAGTCGATAAACAGCGACTGGAAGTAGCACACCAGTTTCTTTTCGATGACGCGGCGGATCTGATCCGGACGCATGATCTGACAATGCACGATGCCATGGTGCAGCGGATTGCCTTCCAGCACCACATCTTCATACGCTGCCAGTACGCGGTCCACTGCCTCATCCCCGATGCAGTGGGCGATCGCAGGCATGTTGAAGCGTGCTGCCAGCTTCACATACAGTTCCATCTCTTCATCGCTCATGGCCATATAGCCGCGCTTCGACGGGTCATCGGCATATGGTGCAGACATGGCTGCTGTACGGGCACCAAGCGATCCGTCGGTGATCAGCTTCAGCGGTCCGATCCGGAACAGATCATTGCCGACATCGGTCGTATAACCGTCATCCAGGAATTCCGAGAATTCCTTCGGACTGCCGAATTCACACTGTTCATTGATGCGCACTGTCATCTCTTCGCGGTAGGACATCTGTTCAAACACATCCAGCGGCAGACGATAATCTTCACCGGCATTCGGGAAGTCATCGCTTCCGGCACAGGTAACGCCTTTTGAATTGCAGTATTTCATGCCCGCAAGCAATGCCTTGCGCACTGATACAGGCGTATCCTTCGGCCATGCCTTATGGATAAGCGGAATCGCATTTTCTTCCAGAACCCCTGTCTCAAATTCGATCCGTCCGCCGTCCACCGCAGTATCCGCATCGATCCCGGCCAGCTCCATTGCTTTGGAATTCACGGTCATGGCATGTCCGCACGCCCGTGTCAAAGACACCGGTATATTGGGGCATACCGCATCCAGCATGGCTTTATCGGGCCGTCTGTGATCCGGGAAGTTATCTTCGTTGTAACCGCGTCCGATGATCCATTCCCCTTCCTTTGTGACCGCTGCCTTCTGCCGCAGGAGATCGATCACTTCCTGCAGTGACTCACAGTCATCCAGCTGCAGATTGGTCAGAAACTGTCCCAGTCCCAGCAGGTGCATATGCGTATCAATAAATCCCGGCACTGTATATGTACCGGAAAGATCAATAATACTGTCCTCTTTGTCAAGATCCGCCAGGATCTCTGCATTTGTACCGGTCTTTGTAATAATCCCTTCTTCCACGACGATCGCTTCGGCGTCACTGTGAAAGAATTTTCCGTTGATATATGCTTCTGCCATGACATTTCCTCCGTCATATTTCTGCACCAGTATAGCAAAAAGCATGTGCGAATGCACATGCTGTGCGCTTACAGTTCCATGGAAAGGTTTGCGGAGTGCGAACTGATCACGGACAGGTTGCCGTTCCGCACTCTCACACCATCCAGGAATTCCTTTTCTCTGGCGGTATCTTTCAGTTCAATATCATACGTGATCTGATACAGCGTGCCGAGATTGACCGTGCGTACGGACTGGATCTCTGCTTTCTTTGTATATTCCGCAAACAGATCATCGAAGACTGTCACATAGTCGAGATCTTCCGGAATCGTCACACGCAGCTGACGGTATCCCGAATCGGCATCAAAGAGCGATGTCTTCATGCATGCGCACCATACTGCCGCAAACAGTACCGCAGCCGCAAGTGCCAGCCAAACATAGCCCATGCCTGTGCATAAGCCCAGTGCCATGGCAATGAAGATGATCAGGATATCGCTTGCCTTGCCCGGCATGGAGCGGAAACGCACCAGGGAGAAGCTGCCTGCTACAGCAACGCCTGCCCCAAGATTGCCGTTGACCAGCAGGATCACCAGCATGACGATTGCCGGTAAGATCGCAACTGTTACGGTAAAGCCTTTGGAAGGATGTTCTGTCATGCGGTATGCCATTGCAAGCAGTATTCCGGATACGAGGCTGACCGCGATGCAGATCATAACTGCCGTAACAGAAAGTCCGGCAGATGTATTTGTTAATATGGAAGTGAACATAATCTAGTCTCCTTTTGCCATTCAGGCTGTATTGCAGAATACCGGAGTTTTCCGGTAACGCTTAATGCTTCAAAGTTTTCTCTGTAGATCGTTGTATATTTCGAGAAGGATGTACGCTGCAGGTTCATTTCAGACAGGATGCGCACCAGCCACATCGGGTAGCGGTCCATTGCCTTGACCTCCAGCATCACCCATCCGTCATTCAGTTTCTTCTCCGTGCCATGATCATTGAGATCATCCAGGTCATCCAGACGGTAGCGGATATTGGTGTCGAAGGTAATGCGTACATCGCTTTCTTCAATTCCTGCATAGCATTCCCGGTCATAGCTGATCAGGACTTTTGCCTGCAGGTTATCCTTTTTCATCATGTAATCGATCTCTTTCGCCGTGTTGGATGTATCTTGATGCGGGATGCCGTATTCCATGTAGTCCACCCCGTTTCTGCAGGGCAGTGCAAACCGTTTCTTGTATACGATATTGCCGTATTTCTTTTTGGTTTCCAGGAAGACTGGATCACTGTCTTTTACGATGTTGTATCCGCGCATGCGCAGCTTGCATTTGTATTCCGGGTGTTCCATGGCGGCCACCGCAAGATCACACTGTTCTGTATCGTAATAGATACTGTGGATGGAATAGCGGAAGTAGACATCCGGAACGACATGTTCACGGATCTTTGTCAGGAATTCTGCGGCCTGCCTGGGTGTCAGGCGGTATTTATCTTCGACTCTCTTGAAGGTGTCGATCGGTTTCATGTTTTCCATCGCTGTTCTCCTTACGGCTAATACTCTAATGGGTGAATCTGTAGAGTATTTGATTGAAATTTGAACTTTATGTGAACAAAAAAAGCATGACCACGAGTGATCATGCCGGTAATAATGTTAGTGTCTCGGCTGATCGTTCAGCCATACAAAGCGGGTATCAAAATACTGTTCCTGAAAGGCAACTGCCTGTATCACATCTTCTTTTGTCCAGGATGTCTCTCTGGTGACGACCCATTTGGTCTCGGTATCATCACGGCGGTAGATGATGGCGATCACGGTGCCGGTGTACTGATCAACGGGTTCTTGCGGACCATAGATATAGGCATCCTGATATTCCCCATCCCCGCTCAACATTTCTTCCACATAGCCGTAATTCAGCGGATATTCCACATCCGGATACAGCGGATGGAAGGAACCGTACGGGCGGTCCACAGTGACGGTCACCGTTTTGCCAAGCATATGCTTCTGCAGCAGGTATTCCATCGGTATGACGGTCATTCCGCCTTCACTGATCGCTTCGCCTTCTTCCTCAAACCCGGCCGCAAGATAGAGATCTCTGGCAGACGGAGCGGCGTGCACCGTAATGCGCACCGCATGTGCTTCTTCGGCTTTGCGGATCAGTTCGGCAAACAGGTCTGCCGCAATGCCCCTGCCCTGGTCTTCTTTCCGTACAAATAATAAGGAAAGATGCCAGTGCTCCGGATCATACGCCAGCATGCCCCGGATATCGCCGTCATAGGCTCCCAGCATGGAAAGATGACCGGTATGCTGATCGAGGAATTCCAGAAAGGACTGCGCCGCTTTACGGTCATAGCCAAGATTGCCGGAGGAAAAGAAGACCTCTTTTGCCAGATTCAGGGCATCCGGACGTTCTTTCTCCGTTAATGCGCGGACACGCATCAGAATTCGATCTCCCGGTCATACATGGCAAAGGCGCCCTGTACGATCTCCTCTTCTGCCTTGTCATCGTACCAGACAGCTTCCACGATGCCGTCTTTTGCATGCGGCATGGCAGTCTCAATGATCTCATCCAGATATTTCTGTTCTTTTGCATCGCTTTCCACGACCAGTATGATCGAGTGCATCGGCCGCTTTTCTTTCAGCCATACGCGTGCGATCTCTTTGTGATCCTGGCAGTACGCATAGACGGCATTGTCCATCCGTGTCGGATAGACAGCCGGTTCCCCATAGCTGACCGGGATGGACGGTGCCGTCGGTGTCGGCGGAACCATAGCAGGCTGCGGTGCCGGTACTGCAGTACCGGCAAGCACGGAGATGCTTTCTTTCGGGAATACAAGATGTCCCTTTTCGCCCGGATTCAGGATCATGCCGCCAAAACGGTCGCCTCCCTTGCGCAGGAAGTCATCCGCCCGTTTGAGCGTATAGATCTGCGGCTCTGCCCCATCTTCCGTCTTGAAGCTCTTTTCCATTTCTTCCAGATCCGTAAATGCCGGCAGGAATGACTTTCCGTCCGGTGTATTCAGCAGGAATACATTGACCCGGCGCACCGGCACGGCTTTCATCGTTCCGGCCTGCAGGTTGACCGTTTCCACTTTTGCCGGCACCAGCAGCTTTGCATTACGCAGTGCTGCAGCCAGTTTCATCTGCACTTCCGGTGTATTGGATGCACCTGCTTCTTTTAATATTTCATTCAGTTCCGGATTCTCGACTGTCTTCGGATCAGTCAGCTGTACTTCCGCACTGCCGGAACTCTTCTTTTTCTTCTTTTTATCTTTCTTTGCCATATAAGCCTCCTGATGTTGCTGCAGACTACAGTATAGCGGTTCAGACGAATTTTCTCAATTGTCCCGCTGTCTGGTATAATGACTGCTGAGGTAAAATATATGAAAAAAATCACGTGGAATGCCCCGGTCATCCTGTGGTTCACCCTGTTAAGTGCAATTGCACTGCTGGCAGATTTCCTGACCCACGGCAAGGCCAACCGGCTTCTGTTTTCGGTATACCGCGGATCTCTGAGCGATCCATTATTCTATCTGCGTCTGTTCACCCATGTGCTTGGCCATGCCTCTTTGTCGCATTATACCGGCAATATGATGCTGTTTCTGTTAGTCGGTCCCCTGCTGGAAGAAAAATACGGCAGCAGGCGTCTGCTTGGCATCATGGCGCTTGTGGCACTGGTGACCGGCATCGTACATGTCCTGATCAGTGCCAATACCATGTTATTAGGTGCTTCCGGCATTGTCTTTGCCTTCATCCTGCTGGCTTCGGTGACCGGCACACGCAAAGGCATCCCGCTTACGATGATCATCGTGGCCGTCATCTATATCTCAGAACAGGTCTATCAGGGCTTTACGGCAGCGGATTCCATCTCCCAGCTGACCCATATCATCGGCGGCTGCATCGGTGCGATCTGCGGCCTGTTCCTTAAAAACGAGCGCTAAAAAACGGGGATCATGGATCTCCGTTTTCTATCAGTATTCTTCCTGCGGCAGAAGTGTATTGGCCGGACGGCGGCGGTGTCCCAAGAGGAACTGACCGGTGACAGTCACTGTCATCTCCGGCTTGTATTCCGACATCGGTGCAGCTGCCCGCAGATAGGCACGGCCTTCGATCAGGACTCTGTCCCCTTCATTGTATTTATATACTTCATCCGCCCGCCAGTCTTTTGCGGCAAAGCTGATGATATCATAAGCGCCTTCTTCTTCCGTATAGGAATGATAATAGACACGGCTTCCTGTCTCTTTCAGCAATACCTGGATCTTCCGGTCGCATCCATGCACCGTCAGACGGCCGAATGCCATCTTCTTATCCTGTTCGGTCCCGAGATCGGTGCGGATGCGCGCAAGACCGTCGCGCTCAATTGTTCCGATCATCGTGATATGGTAGCAGATCACTTCCCCATCCTTATCCCGGATGGACTCAAATGAGAAATAATCTCTGTACCTGTTTCGTGGTTCCATGATTCTGTTAATCCCTCCCAAATTTGAATCAGCGGTCCAACATATACGGACACATGCTTCCCCCTTTATGCATCCTCCGCACCACTGTAAACCGTTATTAAAAGATACAAAAAAACAGTACGGACCCTGTTTCTGATTGTCTCGATCATCTGTCTTGTATCTCTGTATGTTCAGTATACCATTGAATTTGTACTTACAGGCACTATTTGCGTGTTTCTGATTTGTCACCTGCATTTGTTGACATGAATTTCAATCATAATTCACCCAAAGTTCACATTTTGGAAGTACACTATTCACGGTTAAAGAAAGAAGGCGTTAACTATGAGTGAGTATGAATATGATTACAAACCGGAAAGAAAAAACCGGAATCATCCGGTGCTGACCGCAGTACTGGCCGGCACTCTTGGACTTGGCGGCGGATTTGCCGGAGGCTATGTTGCAAGCCGCACAGCCGCAAAAACACCGGCCGTTGTCTATACAGCATCAGAAAGCGGCACCAGTCCCACCGCAACAGCAAGCGGAACCGCTACAGGCATGACCATCAGCCAGGTAGCCGCAAAAGCAACACCGAGCATCGTAGAGATCGTAACAGAAGTCACCGGACAGACCTATGGCATCTGGGGCGGCACCTATACATCCAATGCGGCCGGATCCGGCGTCATCCTGACAGCCGACGGATATATCATCACCAACAACCACGTGATCAAAGATGCAACGACCATCAACATTACCACGTATGACGGCAAGCAGTATCCTGCGACAGTAGTCGGTGCCGATGCAAAATCCGATATTGCCGTATTGAAGATCGAAGCTTCGAATCTGACACCGGCAGTCATCGGTGATTCCTCCAAGGTACAGGTCGGTGATACCGCAGTCGTTATCGGCAATCCGCTCGGCACACTGGGCGGTTCGGTCACCAACGGCATTATTTCTTCTGCCAACCGTCTGGTTACGATCGACAATGAATCCATGAATCTGATCCAGACCGACGCAGCCATCAACAACGGCAACTCCGGCGGCGGAATGTTCGACGGCAGCGGCAATCTGATCGGCATCGTCAATGCGAAAGACTCCGGAACGACCAGCTCCGGTGCGATCATTGAAGGTCTTGGATTTGCTATTCCGATCAATACCGCAATGGACGTTGCCGGACAGCTGATGGAATACGGCAAAGTTACCAACCGTCCGACGATCGGTGTCTACCTCTCTCAGGTCTATCAGTCCCAGGGCCAATACACAGCCGGACTGTATATTACCGATATCATCGCGGGCAGCGCTGCCGAAGAAGCAGGACTGCAGGCATATGACCGCATCGTCAAGGCAGACGGACAGGATATCGAAAGCTATTCCGATCTTTCCGCAATCATGCTGAATAAGAAGATCGGTGATACGATGGATCTGCTGATCGACCGTGAAGGTCAGGAAATGACGATCACGGTAACACTGACCGGCACAGTCGAATGATCGATCATTCAGGCCATGCACCTATGTGCATGGTTTTTTTCTGCTTCGGCAAAATAAAAACCGGCAGCTGCCGGTCAGATCTGTGCAAGTTCTGCAGTTGCTTTCATATCTTCACCAAGGAAGACACGTGCATTTTCTTCAAAGTGTTCCGCATCATCCGATACATAGTAATGCTGGATGCCGTCCCCTTCTGTTTCGCAAAGGCCGAGTTCCTTCATGCCGCGCTTTAATGCATCGGCAGCGGCTTCGGAGGAACTGATCACGGTCAGTTCCGGAACAATGGACTGTACGGCTTCGCTCAGAAGCGGATAGTGCGTACATCCAAGCACCAGTGTATCGATGCCGTTTGCTGTCAATTCGTCCAGATATTCCTTCAGAACGATCTGCACGACCGGATCATCCTTGCGGTAACGTCCGTTTTCCACTAACGGAACAAGCAGCGGGCATGCCTTCTGGAATACCTGTGCGTTCTCATTGTAGCGGTGAATGGCTTTCTCATAGGCGCCGGAGCGGACAGTGGCACTGGTTGCCATGATGCCGATCCGGTTGTTTCTGGTAGTTCTTGCGGCTTTATGGGAGGCCGGTTCAATGACGCCGAAGATCGGCAGATCAAACTGTTCCTGCAGCGTGCCCATGGCGACTGAGTCCGCTGTGTTGCAGGCGACGACGACAGCCTTGAGCGGAAAACGGCTCAGGAAGCGGACATCGTTGACCGCCAGTTCGCGGATCTGCTTGTGCGACTTCGTACCATATGGCACATGGGCTGTATCACCGAAGTACAGGATGTTTTCTTCCGGCATCGTATGAATGATGCTTTTGGCAACGGTCAGTCCGCCCAGTCCCGAATCAAAGATCCCAATATACTGTGTATCACTCATAGTGCATTCACCAGCTGCTTGAAGTGGCGTCCGCGCTCTTCGAAACCGGAATACTGATCAAAGGAAGACGTTGCCGGAGAAAGAAGAACGATATCCCCTTCCACGGCTGCCTTTCGTGCCGCATCCACCGCTTCTTTCATATCTTTGACAACAACAGCCGCATCACCGACAAGGTCCGTTGCAAGACGCTTTCCGCTGACGCCAAGACCGATCACCATCTTCACGCATCCCATATACGGCAGAAGACTGTCCATTGCCAGTCCCTTCTCAAAGCCGCCTACCAGCAGGATGACGCCTTTGTCGAATGATTTAAGAGCGGTAATGACGGCATCCGGATTGGTTGCCTTGGAATCGTTGTAATAGCGGACACCATCCAGTTCCCGCACGAATTCAATACGGTGTTCCACGCCCTGGAATGCATAGACAGTGGATTTGATATCTTCATCCGATACACCCAGTTTCTCTGCGCACATGGCTGCGATCATGATATTCTGCAGGTTATGCTTTCCCGGCAGAGAGACTTTTGCCGTATCAATGAACGGTGTGCCGTTTTTCACGATCCATCCGTCCTTCAGGCAGATATCCGCATCATGTTCAAGAGAGAACGTCTTCACATCGCAATGCACCGGATACTTCTCGGTATACTCCGCTACTACCGGATCATCGGTATTCTTCAGAAACAGATCCCCGGCCTGGGCATTTTCATAGACGCGTGTCTTGGAGAAGTAGTACTTATCCAGTCCGCCCATTGTATCTACATGGTCCGGTGTCATATTGACAATGACACTGACTTCCGGACGGAATGTATCGATATCGACCAATTGGGCATTGGAGATCTCGAGGGAGATATAATGTCCTTCTTCTTCCAGAAGATTATGATCCAGAACCGTCTCACACAACGGCGTACCGATATTGCCGGACACATGCGCCTTGTCTTTATAGGCAGTCTTAAGGATCTCATAGGTCAGAGTGGTTGTCGTTGTCTTTCCGTTTGTACCGGTAATTGCGGCATAGTGCTGCGGCTTTGCATTGCGGAAAGCAAGCTCCACTTCAGTAATGATATCGATCCCGCGTGCCTTCATCTTCTGAATGAACGGGGAGACCGGCGGTACACCCGGATTCTTGATGACAAGATCCCAGTCCTCTTCAAACAGTGCATCTTCCTGGGGAACGACCCGTACACCGTACGATTCCAGTTCTTCCCGGTTCTTCACTTCTTTTCTTTCTGTCAGCGTAATCGTATCCGCTCCCAGTTTACGAAGCAGGCGGATTGCAGCCATACCGCTGCGTGCCTGTCCGATCACCAGTATTTTCTTTCCCTGATAATTCATATCCATGTCCTCTTTTCTTTTTATTGCTGTGCACCTTCACCGCCGGATGGATCCGGGGTCGGCTCAGGCTGCGGCTCGGGGTCCGGTTCCGGTGCTGGTTCCGGGGTTGGTTCCGGTACCGGCTCTGGCGTGACTTCGGGAACCGGCGTGGGTTCCGGCGTCGGCTCTGGGGTTGGCTCCGGCATAGGAGCAGGTGTCGGCGTACGCATCTGGTCCTGCAGCATCTCATAGAGCGGCCCGTAAATATACGGGATCCCTGCCAGCGGCTGCGGCCGGCGGTCTTCTGTGATATAGGCATGGGTGCGGATATATTCCATCAGTGTCCGTACCCCTGTCTCATTGAGATGCAGGCCATCCCCGTCCATATATCCCTGCCGGGCAAAGCCGGTCATATCATCTTTCAGCACTTCGATCGAATTCAGCAGACGCCATCCATTGTCCCTGCACATGCCGTACAGCGCTTCATTGAACGAATCGATCTGCACCTGTGTGCATTCCCGGTATTGGCAGTATTCCGCTACCGGCGGCAGTGTGTTGATGATAATATCCGCATATGGCCAGGAATTCTGCACATTGCGGATCTGCGCCGCATACTCCTGAATGAATGCATCGGTCAATGTCGTATACGGTCCGGACAGATTGTTCGTTCCAAAGGTCATAATGATCCGCTGCGGCTGCAGGATCTGCACTGCCTGCACCATCGTGAATGTACCGGTGGACAGCTGTTCGCAATAGAGATCCGAGATGCCTCCGGTCCCCATGCCGACAACCGCGATCGTATTCTCTTTCGAGGTATAGGTCTGTCCGTTTTCATCGGTATACATCATGAAGCGCACGGTATTGGAATCTCCCAGGAACAATGTGCCGTCAATATATTCCTTCCCTGCATCTGCACTCAGCGGGATCAGCACCCCGTCGTCCGAGTCCTCTGCTTTCGGCGTCGGTGTCGGCGTTGTATCCGCTTTGGGCTTTGGCACACTTTCTTCTGTAACAAAAAAAGAAAGAACAAAACAGCACAGCGACCCTGCCAGCAGCAGGATCAGTATAATTTTCTGCAGGATATTCATCCGGCGTTCTCCCCGGGCACTCTGTACACGCTGTCTTCTCATAGTTCCTTCTTCCGTATCTTCCTGATTGTATCATCATTTCTGTGTAAATACGCGGAAAACTGCTTTTTTTCGTATCCTGTATTTTTTTCGCTTCCTTTTTCAGAAATATGTGATATTATACATAAGCATTCAGTTGCAGGAATACCCAAGCGGTTGAAGGGGCAGGCTTGGAAAGCTTGTAGATCGGTAACACGGTGCCAGGGTTCAAATCCCTGTTCCTGCGCCATGCAAAAAGCATCTCGTATACGGGATGCTTTTTCTTATATACTGGAGAAAAAGGAGGTCCCATGCCTGGATATACCATTACACCTGCTGTACTTGATGAAGACGCTTCCTGGCAGGCATGCGTATCTTTTCCGGACTGGTGCGGCTTTGTGCAGAAATCCCTGGCAGTGAATTCCGTCTATGGATATATTGGCTGCAGGAATCAGGGAGAACTGTATCTCTGCGTACATCCGGATGTACTGTCTTTTGATCTGTTTATTAATAATGTGCGTATTCCAAGTGAAGCGATGCATTCAGGCACATGGAGGATCGATACCTCTTCTGTATCTGTAAACGGCATCAATACCCTGCAGATCAGCAATATTGAACCATGGGATCTGAATGATGCTGTTATTGCATATATCCCCTTCCCTGTACCCATCATGGGAATAAAGGAAAATGAACCGGGGATGGAATTGCTGGATGAGATCATTGCGCAGGATATTCAGCATGGTTTTCCGTCTGCGTCCATCTGTATGATCCGCCATGGTGAGATCGTCTATGAAAAAGCATGGGGACGCTGCTGCAGCACCGATCCCGCATCGCGTGCTGTAAGTACAGATACGTTGTATGATCTTGCCTCTGTGACAAAGGTATTTGCGGTCAACTATCCATTGCAGAAATATGTGTCAGACGGTGTGCTCGATATCGATACACCGGTGCATGCCATCCTTGGCAGTGCATTCTATGAAGATGTGATCATGATCCCGTATACAGACGGTGCGGGCAATGATCTTCCGACACAGAAGGCATGGAAGAAACAGATTACCCTGCGCCATCTGTTAACGCATTCTGCCGGATTCCCGCCGGATGCACGCTATTATTACCGCCACTATGATGCGGCGGCCATGCGTCCGGATGAAACAGCGGAAAACATCCTGTATACCGGTTGTGACGGCAGCCGGGAAACACGTTTAAAGACCATAGAAGCACTTAACCGCACGCCCCTTCTCTATGAACCAGGCACGCGTACGATTTACTCCGATACGGACTATATGATCCTTGGCGCTGTCCTGGAAAAGGTCAGCGGAAAGGATCTCGATACCCTGTTAAAAAATATGTTTCTCAAGCCCATGGGACTAACACATATGACATTCCGGCCTTTGGACCATGGCTTTGTGAAAGCGGATTGTGCCGCAACGGAACTGCATGGCAATACCCGTGACGGCGCAAGAAAAGATCCTTCCTTACGCAATGGCGTCCTGCAGGGCGAAGTTCATGATGAAAAGGCATGGTATTCCATGGCCGGGATCAGCGGTCATGCCGGTTTATTCGCTTCGGCACGGGATGCGGCGGTACTTGGCATGGCGATGCTGTATGGGGGTCATGGAACGCATCAATTCTTTACAAAAGCAGTCATGGACACCTTTGTTTCCCCTTCCTCATTCACACACGAAGACTGGGGACTGGGATGGTTCCGCAATGGCGATCATGCCCGTCCATGGCATTTTTCCGGCATCCGCTCTGCCTCTGTTTTCGGACATCAGGGATGGACCGGAACACTGCTGATGATCGATCCGGCTGAAGATACGGTTCTCGCGGTATTGACCAATGCAAAAAATACACCGGTCAGCGATCCGGACACCGACAGCAATCTTTTTGACGGTGACTGGTATTCCGCTTCCGGTGTGGCATTGGCACCCCAATTGCTCGCGTATAAAGGCAGCCGGGAATCCCTGAACAGTCTGGCTGCAGATATGGCCAATGAAGCAATCAAACGCATTCTCAAAGATGCATCTCCCGATCACCCTTCCGTCCGCAATGCCCAAAGCAAGCTCGCGGTATTAAAGTACCGCATGCAGGATGATGAACAGCTGAAGCAGCGCTATGAACAGCTGTCAGAGCGCCTGCACGCTGTCCTTTCCGACTGAAAACACCCAGGTCATGCCTGAGTGTTTTTTCGAAGATCATTCTTCGTCTTTCTTCATGAATGCATTCATTTCCTTTTCGAAGTCCGACCATGCATCCTCCGCAGCGGAAGATTCCGGCAGCGGCTTCTTCGGCTCTGCACCGGTCAGGACGATCTCATCGGGTTCTTTATGACCATAGTGGGTGGATTCATCGATCAGCATGATCTCTGCTTCGATTCCTTCCAGTGTCGTCGGTTCGATCGTCAGTTCGATCTCCCCGTCATCCTTTGGTGCTTCTGCTTCTTCGACAGGTTTTTCTTCTTCTGCAGGCGTCTCTGCGGCTTCTGCCGGCGTTTCTTCGATCACCGGTTCTTCCGTGACTTCTTCCGCCTCGGTGCATTCTTCCTGCTCCGGTTCTTCGATTACATCAGCCGGTTCTGTTTCTTCGATCGTCTCTTCCGGTTCGCTGACTGGTTCCGCAATCGTTTCTTCCACATCCACCGGTGCATCCTCTTCGGCAATCACAGCACCCTTCTTGCCTTCGATCGTTACATGGATGCCTTTTTCTTCCAGGACAGAAGCGATCTCACGGGCAGAAGTCTCCTCCAGTCCGCCGAGCAGCTGGGCGGGAAGATTCTTCAGAATCGCATTGATTTCGGCAATGGAAAGACCGGTCAGTTCCCGGATCGAAGACAGTGCCTTTGTCAGGTTGTCATACGACTGCACAATGATGCGGCTGTTTTTGGCATCCGGCATGATGAGTTCAACTTCTCTGGGTTTCTCTTCATATTGTTTTGCGCCGCACTGGGTGCAGTACATGGTGAGATCTTCCAGTTCATATCCGCAGACTCTGCATTTCATACTGTAATTACCTCCGTTACTTACCTGTATTATAGCGGGAATATGAAAAAATGAGAGCAGGTGCATCTCTCATTCTTCATGCAGTATATATTTTTTCAGCCAGTGGCCGACACCATCCTGCATCACGCCGTATTCGGTGATGGAATCCGCGATTGCCTTCATCTTTTCCGATCCGTTGGACAGGCACACACCATAGCCGGCTGCTTCGAGCAGTCCGATATCGTTGTCCATGTCGCCAAAGGCCAGCACCTCGGAAAGCGGGATAGCATGTTTCTCGGCATATTTGCGCAGGGCTACGCCTTTGTTCACATGCGGATCCTGGAATTCCAGCGTCGTATGGTCTTCTGTTTCAAAGGTGATCACAGAATGGAAATCATCACCGGCAATCGTTTCAACCGCCGCAAGCACATCTTTCTTGATAGCCGGGCGAATGTGCACTTCGATCTTTCCGGTCGGAAAACGGCTCAGGAACTCCGCATCGCCGATCTCCACATGGGAATGGTTGCGGCGGATGGAATCCCGCATGAAGTCATCCATGCGGCGTGCATAGATTTCATCATAGCCGTTGCGGTATACGATCGCATTGTGATCAAACGGCGTCAGTACATCCAGTATGCGGCGGATGGTATGCGGCTGCAGCAGATAGTAGCGTTCATACTTTCCGGTCGTGCTGTCATACAGTTCCCCGCCGTTCATTCCGATGGCAAAATCCAGTTCAAAACCAAGACTCCACTGCTTTGCCTTATCCAGTGTTCTCTGGTCCAGCGGACGTCCGCTGGCAGTGCCGAAAAGCACTCCCTGCTCATGCAGTTTCCGCAGTGCTTCGCGTGTAAGAGGCATAATATCGCTGCCTTTCATGCATAATGTGCCGTCAATATCTGCAGCGATCACAGATAATGTATCAATCATAAATTCAGGTCTCCCGCACATAGTTTACAGAATACCGGAAGAATTACAATGGCTATGCATGCATCTATTCATGACGTTATGGAAAAGGACACAAAGAATTCGTTATAATGTTTGCGTTGGAGGAAATTATGCGTAAAATCGTTTTTCTTGATGTGGACGGCACATTGATCAACTATGAGACCAAATGTCCGGATTCCGCAAAAAAGGCTGTTGAACAGGCTCTGGACAACGGCCATAAAGTTTACATCTGCACCGGCTGTTCCAAGGCGGAAATCGAACAGAGAGACCTGCCCCGCTTAAGCGGCATGATCGGCGGAAACGGTGCCTATGTCGAAGATGACGGTGTCGTGGTCATGCACCAGGGACTGTCAAAAGAAGATGTCAGACATATCGTGGACTGGTGCAATGAGCGTCATCTCGGCTTCTATCTGGAAGCCAATTCCGGCATGTACTGCAATGACTATATGCTGGAGCAGGGACCTGCCACAATGGTTAAATATGCGACTGGCAAAGGCGCAGACATCACCAAGGCAGAAGCGACCGCTTCCGGCTTTGTCAATTCGTTCATTCATCTGCAGGGAGAAGACCTCTACCGGGAAGATGTCAATAAGATCAGCTTCATTCTTTCTTCCTACCAGGATCATCTGGACTCCAAGACAGAGTTCCCGCATCTGATCGCCAATACATGGGGCGGCAAGGGTGAACTGGCACTGTTTGGTGATCTTGGTCCGACCGGCATCACCAAGAAACATGCGATCGAAGTACTGCTGGATTACCTCCATGCGGATAAAGCCGATACGATCTCCTTCGGAGATGCTAAAATCGACCTGTCCATGTTTGAACTGTGTGCGTTCAATGTTGCGATGGGCAATGGCGGCGAAGAGATCAAGGCAGCAGCGGACTACATCACCGATGATGTCGATGCGGACGGCCTCTACAATGCCTTCAAATATCTGAAACTGATCGACTGAGTATCTATTATGGCAGCCTCTGAGCTGCCTTTATCATTGCATCAAAAAAGGCGGCAGGTGCCGCCTGTATGCAATCAGCGTGCGATCTCAAAGCCGATGATCAGTCCGCCCCGTTCTGCATAATAGCTGCATAAGCCGCCGCATGCATTGATCAGGACATCTGCCTGCGGGAAGCGGTCGAGAATATCACTGCGCAGTTTGGTAGCTGCTTCGCTGTTGAGACAGTGCGAGATGCGTGCTTTTCCGCCTTCATAGCCAAGTTTGACCATTTCTTCCAGAATTCCCCGCAGTGCGCGTTTCTGTCCGCGGGCAATGCTGGACTGCACGATCGTTCCTTCTTCAGATGCTTTGCCGACAAAGCGGATGCCCAGCAGTCCTGCGATCTCTGCCACGGTCTTGTTCAGACGTCCGTTTTTGGCAAGATTCCGCAGGGATTCCAGCATGAAGACGATATGCGTATCATTTCGGTATTCATCAATTGCTTCACGGACTTCTTCAAAGCTGAGTCCCTTTGCGATCAGCTCATCCAGTTTTTCGATGATCAGTTCCATCCGTCCGCCGGTGCCGAGGGAATCCACGATGTGCACCTTTGCGCCGGGATGCTCTTCTTCATACTGGTCTTTGGCAATGACAGCAGCCTGATAGCTGGCGGACAGATTGCTGGAGATCGTTACGGCAAATACGCAGTCCGCATCTTCAAATGCATCCGCCCACTCCTGGGAGTTCGGACAGGATGTGCTGTTTGCTGTACTGTGTTCGATTCTGTCGATCAGTTCACTGATCGACAGGTTTTTATCGTCTGCGAATTCTGTATCATCTGTGCGGATCTTCAGTGGAACCGTTGTATATTCTGTCCGGTAATCTGCAGAAAGCACATTGGAGGAAGAATCCGATACTATTTTCCATTTCATGTGAACTACCTCTTGTGTCTTTATCGTATCACAATTTCATGCCGCAGGCGCACCGGATATGACATGCGCGTATGTTCATCCGTTATTCCGGTTCAGGAATTCATCTTTCAGATCACTGACCAGACCTTCGATCCTTCTGCGGTTGCTGCGGAGCGTTTCTTCGAAGTTATCCAGCATGCCTTCATAGCGCGGCATCTCATAGGTATGGGTATCGATATAGCGCTTTACGGCATCTGCGGTCATGGAGAACAGCGGATCATCTGCCAGCGGACGATGCTGCTTCAGGCGTCCTGCTTTTTTTAATTCCAGCACTTCCTGATAGCGCTTTTGGGCAAGATGCACGGCATCCGGCCATGAAAGATAGATTTCCTGCATCGCATGTTCACCGGTCTGTTTCAATGCATCCCGCTGCTCACAGGCCCATAAAAGCATCCTGACAAGGTCCTGTGCAGTCTCCTCGATCAGATAACCGTTGCGTCCATCCGTCACGCCTTCCGCGGCACAGGAGCCCCGTACAAGCACACTGGCCAGTCCGCAGGCTGCTGCTTCGCGGACAACCAGCCCGTTGGTATCAAATGTGGACGGGAAGACGAACAGATCCGCACGGGTATTCCATGCCCGCAAGCGTTCCCGCTGCCGTTCTGCACCGGCAAAGATGATCCTTGCATCGCTTTCTTCGGCGAATGTTATCGTACCGTCTTCTTCGCGCACATCCACCGCAAATCCCATGTCTTTTGCTTTACGGATCAGGCCGGCGCGGTCCGCACCGCTGCCGACAAAGACCATCTGGAATCTGCACCCTTTCCCCTTCAGGATCTCCAATGCGTCCAGGATCAGCGGCAGACCTTTGTAATTCATCATGCGGCCGACAAACAGGAATGTCACCCGGTCATTCTTTAATCGGAATTCTTCGCTGAGTGCAGATGTAAGTTCTTCACTTTGTCTTCCTTTGGCAAAGTCCACGCCGTTCGGCATGACAATGCAATTGCCTTCATAGCCAAGGGAGCGCAGATTGTCCGCTGCCCCTTCGCTGACTGCCCATACATCGTCGCAGGCAGATACATTGTTCACAAGTGCACGGATGCTTTCATCCTGCAGATGGGGAAGCGGAATCGTGCGGCGGATATCAATGTCGTATTTGGTATGGTAGGTAAAGATGACCGGAGCATCCGTCGTTTCTCTGAGACTTCTTGCAATGAAGCAGGAAACGATCGGACAGTGGGTATGGATCACATCCGGGGCAAACTGCGTCATCGCAGCGATCTCTTTGATCGGAAACGGATAGCCGGCACGGTAACCGGCGGTGATCGAAGCCACATCCAGAGACGGATATGCCACGATCGGATATGGATACTGTTCATAGCCGGCATCCGGATACACCGGTGTAGCGACCATGACACTGCTGTCTTTTGCAGCATGCAGAACATCCGCATAGGCTTTTACTACATTGGCTACTCCGTCGATCACCGGCGGAAAAGAATCATTTAACAGACAGACCTTCATCGTTATTTACCCCTCTCCAGCACGGCAAACAGATAGAACTTCAGATACGATGTATCCTCACTATTCCATAAGATCGGATGGTCCGCATTCTGCTGGGTGCAGGACAATTGCTTCAGCAATACGCCTGCTTCTTCAGCACTTTCTTTCAGCATTTCTTCAAAGTCCTGCGATTCCATGAAGCGGGAGCACGAACATGTCGCAAGATATGCACCATCCTGACACAGCTCCATGGCCTTCCTGTTGATGCGCTTATAGCCCTGATAGGCATGATCATGGGTGCGGCGGGATTTGGTAAATGCCGGGGGATCCAGGATGATCAGGTCATAGTCCCCTTTGGAAAGGGTATCGAGATAGGCAAAGACATCGGCCTGCACAAAGGAAATACGTGATTCCAGACCATTGAGCTGTGCATTGGCACTTGCCTGCTGCAGGGCAGTATTGGAAAGATCCACTGCTGTCACATGCGCAGCACCGCCATAGGCAGCGTTTAATGCAAAGCCGCCGGTATGCGAAAAGCAGTCCAGCACCTTCTTGCCTTTTGCCAGTGAACGCACCAGAAGCCGGTTGCTTTTCTGGTCCAGAAAATAGCCTGTCTTCTGTCCGTTTTCCACATCGATATGCATGCGTATTCCGTTTTCTTCAATGATCGTCTGCGGCGAAAGAGTGCTGTCTTTCCAGAATCCCTTGTACAAAGGAAGACCCTCTTTGGTGCGGGAAGGCGTATCATTGCGCTCATAGATGCCTTCTACCGTTTCTCCAGCTTCCTGCATCACTTCCAATAGTGCCTCATAGATCATGTCTTTGTTGCATTCCATGCCATAGGAACTGATCTGGCTGACCAGCAGATTGGCATAGCGGTCAATGACAAGACCGCCCAGACGGTCAGCATCAGAAAAGACAAGACGGCAGTTGCTGATCTGTGTACCGCATACATCCTTCCGATAGGTCAGCGCCTGACGAAAGCGTTTCTTATAGAATTCCTTATCCAGTACAGCCCCCTGTTCACGCGTCAGTATGCGTACGCGTACATGGCTGTTTAATGACAGATAGCCGGTGCCGATATAATCTCCGTCTTCGGTCACAATATCTGCCGGCATGCCATTCTGTGCGTTTTCTGACAGGGCTGCCTGGTTATTGGCATACATCCTGTTCTGTCCTTTCCGCAAAAATGGCTCCCCCTTGCGGGATACCGTGATTACTGCATAATCTCTCATTCGGTTTCCTCTTTCTAATGCCTTCGATGCACCGTCGCAGTATTTACGCACAGTGCATCAGGTACCATCAGGCTGTTCATTGTAACATGATAGCACGAAAAACGGGCATCATCGGATGCCCGTAAAAGAATGTACTTCGTAGTACTGAGAGGCAGATCAGCCGTTGTAGTCAAATCCGCTCGGTTCACCGATCGGCTGATCCAGCAGCTCCGGATGTGCCATGATGTGTTTGATCAGCTTCAGGCTGCGTGCAAAATAGAAGCCGTCGCCGATTCTTTCGTCCAGCGTTGCACCGATGTCAATAACATCGCGCACTTCCCTGTGTCCGTCTTCCATCAGGATCTCTTCCTTGTGCAGTGTTCCGATCGTGATGATAAACGAATTGGTGCCATAGTTTGCCAGATGGTGATAGACACTGGGACATTTGATACTGCCGAGGTTGCTCAGCAATACCGATGTATAGTGCGTATCCCCTTCTGTCAGTGCCTTCGGAACCATGCCGAAGAAGTCCAGACGCTTGATAAGGAACAGTGCAAACATCAGGATCGGCCGCGGCAGACTCGCAAACTTATCGATCACATCGTCAATGCCTTCGGCAGAGGAACGTGCACGTGTTTTCTTCACATCCCCGTAGATCTTCTTTGATACATCATCCAGCGTATCTGTTTTTTTCGGCACCAGCACCATCAGCGATTCTTCGGCATAGTCGGCAAAGCGCCGCTTGGCAATGAAGCTGAGGCTGATCTCATCTTTCTGATACATGCGCCGGCCCTGGATGAACCGGTTCATGCCTTCTCTTTCGTGCATCATGCGGGCAACTGCCGTCACGATGCAGTGGAACATCGTTGTATGGAATTCGGGATGTTCCGCATTTTTCTTTTCAATGTACTTTACCAGTTCCGTCGCGTCGAAGGTATCGTTCAGATACACTTCGCAGTCTGTTCGCTTCGGCCATAGGTGCATCATTACGGTCTGAAGTCCGGTCACATCTTTGATCCATGTGCCATCGCGGCGGTCCCCGCGCTTTCTATGCGCTTTATCCGGCATTGTTTCCTTCCTCTTCTGCCTTGCGGGCGGCGATTTTCGCCAGTTCCTCTTCTTCCAGTACACGGTAGGCTACCTTGCCGACCAGTGTTTTCGGCAGTTCATCGCGGAATTCGATTTCTTTCGGCATCGAATACTTCGCAACATGTTTCCTGCAGTATGCCAGGATCTCCTGCCGTGTTTCTTCACTCTTTTCGACACCCGGCTTCAGCATGATGAATGCCTTGACAGCCTGGATCTTATACGGATCCGGAATGCCGATGACGCAGCTCATCTCTACTTTCTCATGGGCATCGAGGATATTCTCCAGCTGTGCCGGATAGATGTTGTATCCGGAACTGATGATCATGCGCTTTGCACGTCCGCGGAAGTAGATATAGCCTTCTTCGTCCATCACGCCCAGGTCTCCGGTATATACCCAGGTCAGACCGTCCGCATGTTTCCGCAGTGTCTGTGCGGTTTCTTCCGGATTGTTCATATATCCCTTCATGACCGTTGTACCGGCTAACAGGATCTCGCCTTCTTCACCATACGGCAGTTCTTCCTCTGTGCCCGGCTTGACGATCTTGATATAGATATCCGGGAACGGAATACCGATACTGCCGTCTTTTTCCTTGTGCTCCGGTGTCAGGCAGCACGCGGTAACAGTCTCGGTTGTGCCATATCCTTCCCGTACACGGACCGTTGCCTTGTGGGCTTTCAGGAAGGCATTGAACTTCTTGCGCAGTTCCACAGACAGTGAATCACCGCCGGAGAAGACGCCCTTCAAAGAACTCAGGTCTGCATTCTCCATGGAAGGCAGACGCAGCAGTGCTTCATATAATGTTGGTACGCCGGCAATGAAATTGCACTTGTACTTGGTGATCAGCTTTGCATAGCTCTTTGCCGTAAAGCGGGGAACCAGGATGCAGTGGCCGCCCTGCGACAGCATCGTATGTATGCACACACCCAGACCGAAGCCATGGAACAGCGGCATCGCTGCCAGCATCTTGTCACCGATGCGGAACATCGGATTGGTCGCAATGACCTGCTGTCCAAGGGCATTGAAGTTCAGATTCGACAGCATGATGCCCTTGGTCGTTCCGGTCGTGCCGCCGGAGTACAGGATGACAGCTACGTCGTCCTTATCGACCTTTGCCTTGTAGTTGTAGAAACAATATTTGCCCAGACGCATGAACTCATCCCAGCGGATGACCGGCGCATCTGCCGGGATCTTCTGGATCTTGCGTCCTTCCGTTAACATATATCCGGCACGTACCGGACGGCTGAGTTCATCCTTGACGGAAGCGATGATGATGTTGACGACACCCGTATTGGCACGGATGCGCTCAAACTTGTCATAGAACTGGTCCAGTGTGATCGCTGTAACACTTTCCGATACATTCAGATAGTGTTCGATCTCTTTTTCCGCCGAGAGCGGATGGATCATGTTGGCAACGGCGCCGATCAGATTGACGCCATAGAACATGAAGATTGCCTGCGGGCAGTTCGGCATGGCAATGGTGACTTTGTCCCCCTTGCGCACACCAATTGTGCGCAGCGAACGCGCACAGCGGTTGATCTCCTGGATCAGCCGCTTATATGTCGTATGGCGTCCCATGAAGGTAAAGGCGATCTGATCGGGATATTTATTTGCGATAGCTTCAACAGCTTCGTACATTGAACCCTCAAAATACTTCAGATGCACCGGCATACCGACATACTCGTCATACCACGGTGTCTTTACTGTAGTTGTGTCCATAAAAAAACCTCTTTTCCCATCCGATATTATATACGCTTTTGGAAAAAAGGCTTAATTATTCGCTGATTCTGCACAAAAATCGCTCTGTGCAGCGCTTACACAGCCGCTGTAATCAGCTTTCCAGAATCATCTGCAGGCGCATGACAGCCTCCTGCACCAGTTTTCCGGTGGACGTTTCACCAACGCCGACGATCACCGATCCGCAGTTGACAAACGGGATCAGAATGCGCTCTGCATCACTTTGTCCGATGCATACTGCCATTTCCGGCGTCACTTCCCCCAGCATGGCATCTGCGATGACGATGCCGATGGGTCCGATGATGATGTCCGCATGCCTCACACATACCCGGACGGCATTTTCCCCGGTCGCTGCCTGATCGGCACCGGCTTTGAGCATTGCTCCGGTGGCGGCGGAATTCGTGCCTACCGCGGTAATATGACAATCCAGTCCCGCTGCCCGTATGCGTGTGATCAGCTCACGGCCGATCCCGCCTCCCTGGGCATCAATGACGAGTACAGATTTCTTTTTCATGTTTTACTGCCTCCTGTCCCCATTATCGCACACACGCGGCAAATTCAAAACGCCCGCATACAGCGGACGCATTGCTTCAGAGTTTTTCCTGCAGCACGTGCCTTGCAAGTGCCGCATTTTTGTAATCCGGATCATCCGTGACTTCCTTGATGATATGTATTTCATCCGGGAAGCGGATCTCCTGGTTTTCATCACTCAGTTCGATTTCCACGATCGCCCGGTCATTCCAGAACGGATAGACATCGATCTCAAAGTACTGCCGGTCATAGGCCAGACAATAGCGTGTCTTGCGGATCGGCGTGCGGGATGCATCGCGGTTGTATTCCAGCAGCTTGCGGTATTCATTTTCACTGAGGCGGCGTTCGATCTCGATCCGCTTCATTCCGCTGACCGGCTTCTTGACCGTCTCCGAGAAAATATAATGTCCGTTCTCACCGCGCTGTCTGACCCGGTATTCTTCCCCTTCCGGTGCATTCAGATAGGTCTGTACGATATCGATCTTACGGGCGAAGGGATTGTTCTCCAGCCACTCCAGATCCGGGTATTCGATCAGGAATTTGCGTTCCACTTCGATCGTCGTATCTTCTCCGACGACTGCCAGCATCTCATTGAGCAGATTCTGCAGTTTCTTATCAAAATTCATCGAGTTGTCAATGATGCGGAAATGGGGATGTCCGGTCCATGCGGCGATCAGACGGTCATCCAGTGCAACGGCCTCTTCGATCGTCTCATAGCGGGCCGCATTATTCTCCAGTGTATAGAATTCTTCTGCCCCTTTGGCTGCTGTGACCAGGTGGAACACCGCATCGTAATTATCACGCAGATCCACGACGTTGCCACCGACGGATTCCACTGCCGCGGCAAACTCTTCTTCATTCATATATGCCTTATTATCCATGAATCCCCTGTCGCATACGATCAGAATCTTATCTGCCTTCATGGAACGGGCTGCCTGTTCAAAGACTTCTTCCTTGACCAGCTGCAGACGGACCTGGCACTTCTGATAATCCAGATTCGTGCCGCATGTCCACGGCGCCACACCGCCGCTGATCAGTTCCGTCGCTGTCTCCGGAATGAACAGAACCGTATAGCCCATGCGGCTGAAGTGGTTCTGGATCCAGTTCATTGCCGTTGTCTTGCCGGCACACGGACCACCTGTGATAACTACTTTTGTCACATCCATACCTGTTGTCTCCTGTTTACCTGACACATTATAGCAGGTCTTTGCTTTGTTTCATCCCTTTGTGAACCTCCCCGCCTAAGTGCGCTGCACTATAGACGGGGCTTCCAAGGCACCTGTGGTGCCAAAGACTTTCGTCTGGCTAATGATACAGTTGATACCCAGTTAAGGCAGAACTAATCTTACCTTAACCCGGTACCACTA
>JAFYHC010000049.1 GCA_017539385.1 Solobacterium sp.
CTCAGGTGGTAGAGCAACTGACTTTTAATCAGTGGGTCAGGAGTTCGAGTCTCCTCCGAGTCACCATATGCGCATGTAGTTCAATGGTAGAACGGCAGCCTTCCAAGCTGCATACGTGAGTTCGATTCTCATCATGCGCTTTTTTTTTATGTCTTTCGGAAATGAAACAATTGTATAATGATTCTAAAGAAATTATTTAAAGGAGAATCATGATGAAAACATATCTGGGAATTGACCTCGGCGGCACCAATGTGCGTGTAGCCAAGATTGCCGAAGACGGCACGATCATCGCGACTGTCAAAGGACCTTCGTACGGACAGGAAGGTCCCGAAAAAGTCATGGGAAATCTGAAAGATCTGGTACGTGAGATCCCGGGCTGGAAGGATTGTGTGGGCATCGGCGTCGGTGTGCCCGGACCGGTCGATACAAAGGCGGGAACAATGGTGCTTTCTACCAATCTTCCGGGATTTGCCGGCTATCCGTTCGCAGACGACCTGAAGAGGGAATTCGGCATGCCTGCGTTCCTGGACAATGATGCAAACGTTGCTGCACTGGCAGAAGCACTGGTCGGTGCAGGAAAGGGACTTCCTTCCACATTCTATACGACGATCTCCACCGGCATCGGCGGCTGCCTGGTCGTAGATGGAAAGACAGTATCCGGAAAGCATGGCTTCGGCGGTGAAGTAGCAAATATCATCATTGACCGCAACCGTGAAGTTGTGAACTATCTGAATGTCGGTGCAATTGAGAATGAAGCAAGCGGAACCGGTCTGAAGCGTAAATATGAAGAAAAATCCGGCAAGCATATCGAACATACCGGTGTTGTATTTGATCTGGCAGAAGAAGGCGACCCGATCGCACGTGAATGCGTGGATGAATTCTGCAAAGACCTCGGCCAGTATTTCGCAACGGTATGCTGCGTATGTGACCCGGACATCTTCGTCATCGGCGGCGGCATGACCAAGTCTGCAGACAAATGGCTGCCTGGTGTCGTCAAGCAGTACAAGATGATGAGCCACACCGCTGTCCACGATACACCGTTCGTTCTGGCGGCACTGGAAGAACCGGGCATCGTCGGAGCAGCGATGTTACCGAAGAGCCACGGTCTCTGATCAAAAAAGAATATTACACAGGAAGGGCAGTATGGATGCTGCCCTTTTCTTAAAGGGGGAGAGTATGTCACTGGAGAGTGATCTGTTTGCGTATCTGCGTCCGCGTGCAGACATGCTGCAGAAGCATGGATTCCGCAAAGAAGAAAATAACTATGTGCTGGAAAAAGAACTGATCCGGGATGAATTCAATGCGGTGGTGCGCGTGGATGAACACGGGCATGTCAGCGGTAGTGTGATCGACTGCTTCAGCGGGGAAGAGTTTGTACCGGTGCGGATCGCTGGACAAAGCGGACCGTATGTATCCCATGTGCGTGATACGTATCTCAGCATGCTGGAAGAAATCGCTGCGGCCTGCTTTGTGTCGGTGGATTTTGCAGAAGATATGGCAAACCGTCTGGCAGAGTGGGTAAAACGTGCATATGGGGATGTCATTGATCATCCTTTTGAAAAAGATCCGGGAAGCGGTGTATTCCGCCGCCGGGATTCCAGAAAGTGGTATGGTGCCGTTCTGCATATTCCCTATGAGAAACTCATGGCAAAGCAGGGAGAAACAGACATTCTGAATGTAAAGATCCGTCCGGAAGAAAAAGAAACACTGCTGCAGAAAGACGGATTCTTTCCGGCATGGCATATGAACCGGACACACTGGATCTCGATCCTTCTGGATGGGACGGTGTCAGAAGATGTACTCAAAGAACGTCTTATAATCAGCCGGCAACTGACAGAAGGCAGAAAGAACAGTGATACAGAAGCGAATACATGGCTGATTCCAAGCAATCCCAATATGTGGGATATTATTGGTGCCATGAAGAGAAGTGACCGTCTGATCTGGAAACAGCACCGGGGCGTGAAGCAGGGGGATACCGTATATATCTATGTCGGAGCGCCATACTCCGCCATCCTGTATGCCTATATCGTGGAAGAGGCAGATGTGCCTTCCACGTATGATTTCGGCGAACGCTATCCCTATGAGATGCATTTGCTCTGTACGCACCGTTTTGCAAAAGAGCAGCTTCCCTTTGCAGTATTGAAGGAATGCGGTGTGACAGCCGTGCGGGGACCGCGTACGGTCACGCATGCCCTGGCAGAGCGGATTCAGAAAGAGTGCGGTTGACGACATTTTCAGAACATGCTTCAATGAAAGCGTGATGGAAACAGATACGATTTCGATGCTGTTTGTGTTTAACAGCATCCTTTTAGGAGCGGGTCTTGCCATGGATGCCTTTTCGGTGTCGCTGGCAGACGGATTGAATGAAACACATATGACCAAGCGGCGTATGACGGCAATTGCCGGTACGTTTGCTTTTTTCCAGGCATTGATGCCGTTATTGGGATGGCTGGCAGTCCATACCATCCTGCAGGTATTCTCAGCACTGCAGAATGTGATCCCGTGGATCGCATTCTTCCTGCTTGGTTACATCGGCATCAATATGTGGACAGAAAAAAATGAAGCAGGAGAAGAACAGAGGGTATCGGGCGGAGGACTGCTGCTGCAGGGAATTGCCACTTCGATCGATGCACTGTCCGTCGGCTTTACGATTGCGGAGTATCCGCCGTTTTCAGCTCTTGTATGTGCACTGATCATTGCGGCAGTCACGTTTGTCATCTGTATGGGCGGACTGTATCTTGGCCGCAAAACCGGCACAAAACTGGCTGACAAGGCGAATAAACTGGGCGGAACGATCCTGATCCTGATCGGATTGGAGATTCTGCTGAAACATCTGTTCTTTTAGGAGGTGTCTATGGATACACAGATGCTGAAAGAGATCGATGAAGCGATCCTGGCTGGAAACAATGCCCTGTATCATCTGACAGAAGCAGAGAATACACTGAAGAATGCCAGCAACTGGGGGATTGCAGATATCATCGGCGGCGGTTTCTTCATCAGTATGATCAAGCGGAATAAAATGGCAGAAGCACGCACACAGATGGCCGCAGCGAAAGAAGCACTGGAAGACATGGTGCGGGAGATCCGGGATCTGGATATTTATTTCAAACTGGATATTGATACCGATGATTTTCTGGATTTTGCCGATATGTTCTTTGATAATTTCATGGTTGACCTGATGGCGCAATCGAAGATTTCCAATGCCCGCTCACAGGTCAGCCGTGCAATCGATGAAGTAGAAGAAGTACTGGATACGCTTGGAGAGCTCAGGGAGGAATACGCATGTACCGAATGATCGTAACAGATCTTGATGAAACACTGATCAGTACCGACAGAACAATTTCAAAGCGCAACGTGGAAGCCATCCGCAAGGCAGTGGATAAGGGAGTGCTGTTTGTGCCGGCGACCGGACGGGGATACAATTCCGTGCATGATACATTGAAGACACTGGGTCTTTATGATTGTGCGGGGCAGTATGTGATCTCCTATAACGGCGGTGCGATCACCGAAAACAAAGATGAAAAACTGCACTATTTCCAGGGCATCACATTTGAGGAAGCCGAAGCACTGTATAAGTATGCGCTGCCGTTTGAAGATATCTGCATTCATATTTATACGCCGGACCAGGTGTGGGTATACCGCTTCTTCCCGGAAGAAGTAGAATATCTGGCATCCCGTCAGCCATGTACGGAGATCTTCAGTGATAATATCGATTTCCTGAAGGGCAAAGAGATCGTTAAAGCGATTTACATGAATACGGATTATGACTATCTGCGCCGCATTCAGGCACAGATCACAGATCTGACCAAAGATATGGACGTGTCGTTCTCCAGCAACCGGTATATGGAATTCAACCGCAAGGGTGTCTCCAAGGGGGCAGGACTGCAGCGTCTGTGCGATCTGGTCGGCATTGATATTTCCGAAACTATTGCAGTCGGCGATAATTTCAATGACCTGTCCATGATCAAGGCAGCCGGACTGGGTGTCGGTGTTGCCAATACGGTCGAAAGCATGAAGAAGGAATGCGATGTGATCACGGAAGCAGATTGCGATCATGATGCAATTGCCGAGATCATTGAGAAGTATATTCTCTAAAGGGAATATCATAGCGTGAACTGCAAACGGTGCTGATCTGTGCAGGCAGACGGTGCCGTTTTTTAGCAGGATGCAGTGCGCACATGCGTTGTCCTGCCATTGGGGAGTGCGTATAATAAGAGCGCGGAAAGGAATGCATGAATGGAATACTGGCGGGATCTTTCTTCATGGCTGAAAGAAACATACGGAAGGCGTCTGTACCGGGTCCCTCTGGATGCCGGGATGACCTGTCCGGTAAGGGATGGAACGATCTCCCGGACGGGGTGTACGTTCTGTGCCGGGGGATCGGGAAGCTTTGCCATCCGCTATGAGGGACAGAAGCTGTCCATGGAAGATCTCATCTACAATGGACAGAATGTGCCTGCAGGTGACTATATCGGCTACTTTCAGGCATATACCAATACCTATGCGCCGGCTGAAAGACTGCGGTTTCTTTTTGAACATGCACTGGCAGATCCGCTGTTTGCGGGTATCGATATAGCGACGCGTCCTGACTGCATCGATGCGGAATGCCTGCAATTGCTGCAACAGCTGAAAGAAGCATATCCCCATAAGTTCATATGGGTGGAACTGGGCCTGCAGACAGCTGTTGATGCTACAGCGGAAACGATCGGACGCGGGTATTCGTATGACGTGTTTGAAACATGTGTGCAGCGTCTTGCAGAAGCGGGTATTTGCGTCATTGTGCATGTGATCCTTTCACTGCCTGAGGAAGGGCTGCAGGACAACATTGCAACGATGCATGCGCTCAATGCATTGCCGGTGCAGGGAGTCAAAATACAGATGCTGCAGATTTTGAAGGGCAGTGTCATGGCGGAAGAATACCGGCGGGATCCGGATGCGTTTGCGTTGTTCAGTGAGAAGGAATATGCAGAGCGATGCGCATATTGCCTTGGTCATCTGCGGCGGGATATCGTGGTGCACCGGCTGACCGGGGATGGCGACAGAAGCCTGCTTCTTGCGCCATTATGGGGAGTTGCCAAAACGCAGGTGATCAATGATATCCGCCATATCATGAAAGAAAAACATATTACGCAGGGGAGTTTGTTATGAATCTTGTAAAGATTGGAAAATATATTTCTCTGCTCCTGCGGCATCGTCCGGAAGCCGAAGGGCTGCATATGGATGAACATGGCTGGGTGGATGCACAGGAGCTGATCGATGCACTGGCCAGGAAGTTTCCCGGCTTTGACCGGGATGTGCTCGATCGGATCGTAGCGGAAAATGACAAGAAGCGCTACAGCTACAGCGAAGACGGTACAAGAATACGTGCCAACCAGGGCCATTCCATCGATGTGGATGTAGAGATGCCTGAGGCTGAGCCGCCGGAGATCCTGTGGCATGGCAGTGCGGAGCGGTTTGCGTCATCCATCGAAGAAAAAGGACTGCTACCGCAAAGCCGCCGGTATGTGCATCTGTCCATGGATAAGCAGACGGCGTATACCGTTGGGAAACGGCATGGCAAACCGGTGATCTATATGGTCAGAAGCGGTGAGATGTACCGGGATGGCTATATATTCTACTGCAGTGCAAACGGGGTATGGCAGACCGCTGCCGTACCGGTACGTTATCTGTATCGGCAATAGGAGGAAGGTATGGCAGTGCTTGCGGCATTTGGAAGCAATTGCATCGATCGCTATCATACAGAAGCAGGGGATATTGCGTATTGCGGCGGCGGACCCGTTAATATGGCGATTGCCGCAAAAGAATGCGGTGTGAACGCCCTGTATATTGGAGCAGTCGGTGATGATGCCTATGGGAAAAAGCAGATCGAAGCGATGCACGCACATGGCATTGATACGTCTCATGTCACGGTGCGAAAAGGCAGGACTGCGGTCAGTGAGGTGACGCTGAAAGGAAACGAGCGGATCCTTGGGGATTACGATGCCGGTGTTCTGGAAGATTACCGCATGAGCGAAAACGAGATGCGCATCGCTGCTGCAGCGGACTTGTGCGTCATGGATCTCTGGGGAATGCAGGAAGATGCCTTTGTCGGATTGAAGCAATATGGTGCACTGACTGCATTTGATGCGGCAGATAGGCCATATGATCCTGTCAGTCAGAAGGTCATGCCATATACGGATCTCTTCTTCTTTTCCCATGACGGGTCGAAGGAAGAAGCGATGGCGATCCTGCAGGATCTATCTGCACGCGGTATTCCGTTAGCGGTATGCATGCGGGGAGAAGAAGGATCGCTGGCACGGGACAAAAACGGCCTGCATATGTGCGGCATTGTGCGGTGTGAAGACGTCGTGGATACAATGGGTGCAGGAGACAGCTACATCGGCGCTTTTCTTGCCTGGTATATGAATGGAAAACCGGTGGAAGAATGCATGCGGAAAGGGGCTGCGAGTGCGGCTGGCGTGCTGGGCTTCCATGGAGCATTTGCAGGAGGAAGAATTCAATGATCATAACAGATGCCTGGAAGGAAGAACGCCCTGTCTTACGGGGGCTGGATGAAGCAGGATCCATCTCTATGGTGCAAAGAGGTCTTGCGCTGCGGAAACAGATCGAAACGATCCTGGATGATTTCTGGAATGAGGGGTTCGACGGAATCTGGTTTATCGGGATCGGCGGCACCTATGCCTCGTGCATGCAGGCAGCTGTCTTTGCAAAAAGCAGGACTGCCATGCCGGTATATTGTGAAAATGCCGCAGAGTTTCTGACAACCGGAAACAAACGCTTTACAGACAAAGCCATCGTCATTTTCTCCAGTGAATCCGGCAATACAAAGGAAATGGTGCAGCTGGCAGAATGCATCAAAGAAAAAGGTGCCCGCACACTGGCATTCATTGATACACCCGGGTCCACCCTGACTCAGGATGGTCTCTGCACACATGTGATCATTTCGCGCAAGAACGAACAGATCAAATTCTTCCTGTGCATGAGTTATCTGATGTACAGAAACGGTGATTTTGCGGAATACGAAGACTATTGGCAGAATATGGAAGCGTATCTGCCGCAGGCACTGGTGCAGGTCGAAAAAGAGTCGGATGCCTGGGCACGCGCTTATGCGGAAAAGAAAGCAGAACAGTTGCAGAAACGCCCGGATCTGCCGCATTATTTTGTAGCAGCGGGGAACCAGTACGGGGCTGCATATTCCTATGGCATGTGCTATTGGGAAGAGCAATTGTGGATCCGCACCAGGGTGGTATCGTGTCCGGAATTCTTCCATGGCATGCAGGAAGTCATTGAAAAAGATACACCCGTCACATTGTATATCGGCGAAGATGAGCAGCGTCCGCTGGCAGAGCGGGTTGCCCGCTTCCTGCCGAAAGTGTGCGCAAACTATGCGATCATCGACACGAAGGAATTCGCACTGGAAGGCATTAAACCGCAATACCGGCAGTTTATATCCCATCTGGTGATGCATGCGGTAAACAACCGTGTGGATGCATATCTCGAATACTATCTGCGGCATCCGATGACGATCCGCCGCTATTACCGTCAGTTTGAATATTAAGAGGAGGTCCACGCATGAAAACACTTTATCTGGAATGCCGCATGGGAGCGGCAGGAGACATGCTTACCGCTGCTTTGAGTGAATTAGTCGATCAGGAAGAATTCCTGCGTATCATGAACGGATGCGGACTGGAAGGTGTGGAATTCCATGCCGAAAAGATGCAGAAAAGCGGCATCACCGGCACGCATATGCATGTGGTGATCAATGGGGAAGAGGAAGAGACGGAAGACGTACACGAACACTCCCACGAACACGTTCATGCGGATGAACACAGCCACGAACATGTCCATGATCATGAACACCACCATGATCACGACCACGATCATGAGCACCATCACGATCATGATCATCATCACCACCATCACCATGCACATATGAGCGATATCGAAGCCACTATACGCGCTTTGAATGTTTCTGATTCCGTCAAAGAGAATGCCATTGCTGTGTATCAGCTGATTGCAGAAGCGGAAAGCCATGCGCATGGACAGCCGGTCTCGGAGATCCATTTCCACGAAGTCGGAACAAAAGATGCCATTGCGGATGTGACAGCGGTATGCGTATTGATGGAGATGATCCACGCAGAGCGCATCATTGCTTCCCCAATCGCCGTTGGAAGCGGCTATGTACGCTGTGCACACGGCATCCTTCCGGTACCGGCACCGGCAACGGCATATATCCTGGAGGGCATCCCGTTCTACAGCGGCAATGAATCGGGAGAATTGCTTACCCCGACCGGAGCAGCGCTTCTGAAGCATTTTGTGCAGAGCTTTGAAACGATGCCGGTCATGCGCACGCAGAAGATCGGCTACGGCTTCGGCCGCAAGGAATTCAAAACACTCAATGCCGTAAGAGCATTCCTTGCCGAAACACAGGATGACGGGGAAGTGACAGAACTGGTATGCAATATCGATGACATGACACCGGAAGAGATCGGCTTTGCGCAGGAAACACTGATGAGTGCAGGGGCACTGGATGTATATACCGTCAATGCCCAGATGAAAAAGAACCGTCCCGGTTTCCTGTTCAATGTCATGTGCCGTACACAGGACAAAGAAAAGATGATTGCACTGGTATTCCGTCATACCACGACACTCGGCATACGGGAGACGGTCTCACGCCGTCATGCCCTGGACCGCTCGTTCTCTGCGCAGGAAACAGACAGCGGCACGATCCGCATCAAGCGTTCTGTCGGCTATGGCACAGAGAGGACGAAAGCGGAATACGAAGACCTTGCACGCATTGCAAGAGAAGAAGGCATCTCTCTGTTTGAAGCACGGAAAAAACTGAAATGATCGTATGAGAGAAGCTGCATGGGCTTCTCTCTTTCTTCGGTTTTGGTTATAGTATGAAAAAATAGGGAGTTTTATATGTCTAATGCAATGTATGAAGAGTTTCGTTCCTGGATCCTGAAGCAGACCGATCCGGACTACACGATACAGGAGATCGCGGAAGACCAGATCGATTTTGTGACGGAATCTGCTACTGCGCATGTGCAGTTCTATCATCTGGAATATGAGATCGTCTCATTTACGATTGATTCACCGAAGGCGGAAGAACCGCTCTTCTTCCTGCATTTTGAACTGCAGGATCTCGAACACGCCAGACAGCTGTTCCGGGAGATGATCGGTTCATTAAAGAATGCAGTTTTCCGGGTCGCAACAAATGTACTTCTGAGCTGCTCTTCCGGATTCACCACCAGTTTCTTCGCCGATAAACTCAATGCGGCTGCGGAAACACTCGGACTGGATTATACATTCTCCGCTGTCAGCTATACGGATCTGTTTGAAGCAGCGGCGGATCAGGATATCATCCTGCTGGCTCCGCAGATCGGCTATCTGTATAAGAAAGCATCGGAAGTCCTGAAAGATAAGATCGTACTGCAGATCCCGACCGATGTATTTGCGTCCTATAATGTCAGCCGCATGATCGAGATTTTGCAGGAAGCAAAGAAAGAGAAAGAAAAAGAACCGGAAATCACAGAGGATATCAATGATCCGGAATGGGACAGAAAGATCATGATCCTGGCGATCCTCCGCAGCAATGGCAAGTATGCCATCCACTACCGCGGGGCTGATAAGGAGGCACCGCTGCAGCGGGGCGTGGTCATTAAAGAGAAACTGGACCTGAATGATATTGATGACCTTCTGAATGTGCTTTTCCTGCGGTATCCTGATCTGGCCGGGGTTGCGATCGTTTCACCCGGCGTGGTCAATAACGGCAGACTGACATGGAAGGGTGCGGGGCTGAATAACGAAGATATCGTCGGCCGGTTTACGAAAAAATACGGTCGTACGATCACACTGTGCAACGATGCCAATGCCATTGCGAAGGGCTATTATGCCAACCATCAGGACACCGGGGATCTGCTGGTGTATTACCATCCCATTGGTTCCGCTATTGGCGGAGCAGGACTGATCCTGAACGGACAGATGCATATGGGAAAGAATGATTTTGCCGGTGAAGTACCCAATTATGTGCGGCTGCTGAATTTCAGCGAAGACCGTTTTGAACTGGCCCGCACACCGGAGGGAATTTCCGAATTCATTGCCAAGGTCACGGTGCCGATGATCTGCACGGTAGGACCGGAAACACTGGCGGTATGCAGCGATCTTCTGACCGATACCGAAGAACTGCAGCAGCGCATCAGCAGATACATTCCGGCGGAATATATGCCGAAAATCGTCCGGATCAAAAAGCAAATGTGGTATCTGTTCTATGGTGCAGGCGTGCAGCTGTACAATGTGCTCCATGGAACGCGCACGTACCGCGAAGATCTGAAGGAATACCGGAAACAGTAACCCACAGTGCCAAAAGAAAAGCCTTCCAGTGCGGAAGGCTTTATCGACTAGAAGGTCAGCTGTTGGAAGATTTCGTGATCACCGGTATACAGGGTGATGCTTTCTTCGCTTAATACTGCATAGGTGCGGGGATTGCCGCCCTTGGGCATGGATACAGAACCGGGATTGATGGCGGTGAACCAGCCGCGCCGGGTGATCGAAGGCAGATGGGTATGTCCGGAAAAGAACAGATCAAAGTCTTCTTCCGGAAGATGATCCGGATCATAGATGTGGCCATGGGTGATGCAGATGCGTTTATCGCCAAAATCGATCATCTTATAGTCTTCCATGATACGGAAGTCCAATACCATCTGATCCACTTCGGCATCACAGTTGCCGCGTACTGCCACGATTCTTTCGGACAGGGAATTCAGAAGCGGAATGACTTTCTTTGGTGCATAGTCTTCCGGAATATCATTGCGGGGACCGTGGTAGAGTTCATCACCAAGACAGAGGATCAGGTCCGGCTGATGTATGGTCATAGCTTCCAGCACGATCTCCATGCCGGAAAGGACACCGTGAATATCTGATACGATAAGCAGTTTTTTCATGGGGTTCTCCTTCTTACAATTCATATTTTAACAAAAGCTGACGTATAATACTGATAAAACAGGAGGACTACCTCATGGCAGGATCCAATAAAAAGAACATTCTGGTCGGCGTGAGCGGCGGTATTGCGGCATATAAGATCTGCACGCTTGTTTCATCGCTGAAAAAAGACGGACATGACGTCCATGTATTAATGACAAAAGAAGCGGAAGAGTTTGTCGGCCCGCTGACCTTTCAGACACTCAGCGGCCATCCGGTGATCCGCAATATGTTTTCGCTGCAGGATGGTGCAGAGGTGCATCATATTGCACTTGCCGCAAAGGCAGATGCTTTCGTCATTGCCCCGGCCAGCGCAAATACCATTGCAAAGATCGCACACGGCATCGCCGATGACATGTTAACGACGACATTTCTTGCGGCCACATGTCCCAAACTGATCGTACCGGCAATGAATACGCATATGCTGGAAAACCCGGTGACGCAGGATAATATTGCATTGTGCCGCAAATACGGCATGTATGTGATGGAAAGTGCAAGCGGCTATCTTGCCTGCGGGGATACGGGAAGCGGACGGATGCCGGAAGCGCATCAGATCAAAGATGCACTGGAATCCATTCTGGAAAGCGAGAGGTATCTTGCCGGAAAGAAGGTCGTTGTCAGTGCCGGTCCCACCCAGGAAGCGGTGGATCCGGTCCGCTATATTACCAATCATTCTTCCGGGAAGATGGGATATGCACTTGCCCGGGCGGCCCGCAATGCCGGTGCACACGTTGTTCTGGTAAGCGGGAAGACAGCCCTGGAAGCACCGTTTGGCATTGATATGATCCATATCACAAGTGCACAGGATATGGCCGATGCAGTATTGAGGGAAAGTGCAGATGCGGATGCGGTGATCATGGCTGCTGCAGTAGCGGATTATACGCCGAAAGAAACAGCGGACCACAAACTGAAAAAGTCCGATAATGACATGTATATCGAATTAAAGCGCACGACCGACATCCTGAAGATGCTTGGTGAGCGCAAACAGCCGCACCAGAAGCTGATCGGCTTTGCCATGGAAACGGAAGATCTGCTGGCAAACGCAGCCGGAAAGCTGGAAAAGAAAAACGCAGACTTTATCGTTGCCAATTCGATCGCAGAAGCCGGTGCAGGCTTTGGCGTGGATACCAACCGTGTCACGATCCTCTCACGGGAGGAAGAGAAGGATCTTGGCCTTCTCTCCAAGGATGAGACGGCGGAAAAGATACTGGAATACTGCCTGAAGGAGGGATAAGGAAATGCTGCTGGCTGTAGATGTAGGAAATACAAATATCTCAATGGGTCTTCTGGATGGAAAGACAGTAAAGGCAAGTTTCCGTCTGACCACGAATCTGCAGAGAACAAGTGATGAATTCGGCTTTGTTGTCAAAGACCTGCTGACAGCAGCGTCCCTGACGCCGGAGGATATCGAAGATGTCGTGATCTCTTCGGTCGTACCGAAGATCATGTATTCACTGACATCGTGCATGAAAAAATATGTGCATAAGGTGCCGCTGGTTGTCGGACCGGATATCCGTACGGGAATCAAAGTCGTAACGGATAATCCGCACGGGGTAGGCGCAGACCGCATCGTCAATACATCGTATGCGCATTATACCTATGGACGTTCCTGCATCATTGTGGACTTCGGTACGGCAACGACCTTTGACTATGTCAATGCACAGGGCGAATTCCGCTACACAGTCATTTCACCGGGCCTTGGCATCAGTGCTGCTGCGCTGTCCGGGATGACCGCAAAACTGCCGGAAATCGAAATCAAAAAGCCGGAGAGCGTTCTTGGCACAACGACGATCACCGGAATGCAGGCAGGTGTGGTATACGGGTATATCGGACTTGTGGAATATATCATTAAGCAGATGAAAAAAGAACTCAATGATCCGGACTGCTATGTCATTGCGACCGGCGGACTGGGACGGGTGATCGCACCGGAAACGGATGAGATCTCTGAATATGATCCGGACATTGCCTATAAGGGTATACGGATCCTGTACGATATGAATAAAGAGGGTATGCACAATGAAAATATTTGATCTCCACGCTGATCTTGCCATGACCATCCACAAACACCGCAGCGAAGGAACGCAGGCGGTATTGCGCAATGTCTGGCATGACCGCTTCGTGCAGGGAGAGATCTATTGGACGGCTGCGGCCAGTTTCTTCCGCGGGGAAGAGGACTGGGAGTATATGCAGAATCTGGTCCGGATGGTGCAGGATGATATCCGGGAATCCGGCTGGAAGCAGATCCTGACGAAGGAAGACCTGAACGAAGAGGCAGAAGAACCAACCGCCATCATGACGATCGAAGGCATGTGCGGCATTGACAAGGACGGTGTACAGCGCGTGGAATGGCTGTATGAAGCAGGCAACCGCATCGGCTCTCTGTGCTGGAATGATGAAAATGCACTGGCGACCGGCAACTGGGGAGACCCGGGCAGGGGATTGACGGCCATGGGAAAAGATGTCGTGCGGAAGATGAATGAACTGCATATGATCATCGATGTATCCCATGCCAATGAGAAGACGTTCTGGGATATTCTGGAGACATCGGATCAGCCGGTCATTGCGACACATTCCAATGCCAAGGCAAAGTGCTTCGTCGAACGCAACCTGACCGATCAGCAGATGCGTGCGCTTGCCGCAAAGGGCGGACTGATCGGGATGAATGCCTGCAACAGCTTCATTCACCGCAAAGAGAAGAAGCAGGACGCTGCTCATCTGGCAAAGCATGCCCGCTATATCGCTGACCTTGTCGGTGTTGAGCATGTGGCGTGCGGCTTTGATCTTGGTGCATATTACAGCGCCGATGAACACCATGATCTGGTATCACCGGACCAGGCGCAGAATTTCATCCGCGGACTGGAGAAGGAAGGCTTCAGCGAGGACGAAATAAAAGACATTGCTTACCGCAATGTCTTCCGGTTCCTCAGACAATATATGTAATCACCACAGGTGGTCCGGATAACGTCCGGACCGTTTCATTTCTTCAATGGCCTTGACGACTTTCGGCTTGTCTTCCTTGTAGGTGACGCCGAACCAGCGGTCACTGCTGGTCAGTACCTTCACCGAGCAGATGCCTCTTTCCAGCATCGTTCCGACAGCAGTCGGAATGACATGCTCGGATCCATACGGATCCTGGGCAATGGCTGCCGGCAGGAACTCCTGCAGGATCTTTGCACAGTCTTCAAATACCTTCGGGGTAAAGCCCCAGAAATTCATCGATACCGGTGTATCGGGATCCAGCGGGATATATTCACCGCCGCTGACATACTGCACTTTTCCATCGAAGCGGCCGACCTGGCGGATCTCACGGATGGAGAGCAGATTACGGTCTTCATCCATTTCGCAGATACCGCGTGTAACCGTTCCGTTGTCACCCAGCGTAACGCCGCACGGATAGCCGATCATGGCATATTTGCCGTCTTCGACTTTGTTCTTCAGGAAGTCGTACATGACTTCGAAGGCATTGCGGCCATAGAAGTCATCCGCGTTGCAGATGGCAAACGGCGCATCGACCTGATTACGGCAGGATAACAGGGCCTGGGTCGTGCCCCATGGCTTCATGCGTCCTTCGGGCATTGCGATGCCTTCCGGCAGATCGTCGATCTCCTGGAATGCAAATTCAATGTCCATGTATGGTTCGATTTCATCGGTCAGGGCTTTGCGGAACAGTGCTTCATGTTCACGGCGGATAATGAGAACAACTTTCCGGAATCCTGCCCGGTATGCATCATAGATGGAAAAATCGATAATCGGTTCGCCATGGCTTCCGATTCCATCGATCTGCTTCATGCCGCCGTACCGCATACTGAGACCGGCAGCGAGGATAACCAGAATTGGCTCTGACATGTTTGAACCTCCAATATACAGATACGTATAAAAAAACTTACACCCATAGTATACTATAAATCTTCAAAATATGGGTTATTGGATATACAGCACCGGAACATTGCTGCATGTACTGCGTGTTTTCTTCAGATCAATGACACGCTGGTTTCTGGAACCGCGGAATGCAAGCGAGATGTCTTTCTGTGCTTCGATGAACGGTCCGTCCACCAGGACATCGATCAGATCCAGCATGGCATCGGTCACTTCGCAGTGCTTTCTGCCGCCTGGGATCAGATCGCGGTCATAGACAAAGCCGGTATAGCTCCAGATGTTCTTTTCCGGATACTGCTCATGCACACGCTGCAGCAGGTGTACCAGCACACGCTGGTTTTCCGGCTCAAACGGTTCCCCGCCCAGCAGCGTCAGTCCTTCAATATAGGAAGGGGACAGTGCTTCCAGGATCTCTGCTTCTGTTTCTTCGGTATAGGGCTGTCCATACTGGAAATCCCAGGTCTCTTTCTGGAAGCAGCCGGGACACCGGTTTGTACAGCCGGAGACGAACAGGGTGACCCGTACGCCTTCCCCGTCCGCTATATCATATTTTTTGATCGTACCGTAATGCATCCGTACCTCCGTGTATGCAAAGAAACCGGACAAAACTGTCCGATTCCCGTTAAGTCCTGCTGGAAATGTATCCTGTATCAGCGGATCAGCGTCCGGAATTCCTCTATGAGCAATTCTTTGAGACCTGCTGTATCTGCTTCAGGATCTGTCTTGGCACAGTTAAACAGGCTGTCTGTCATCGCTGTGATATATTCTTCCATCGTATCCGATGTTTCCTGTGCTTCTTTGTCACATGCATCCATTTCCTTCTCACATGTATCTGTGAGAAGATCGAAGTCCTGCGGATAATCTTTTTCCAGAAGCTTATTGACGGCATAGACCATCATTTCGTGCAGATCCTGCAGATCTTCAAAATAGACCTGCGGATAATTCTTGTCTTTGCCAAGCCATGTGCCGGTCTTGTCAAAGTAGGCGATCGATGCCGCATAGAAGCGAAGTCTGTCATAGGGAATCTCTTTCTCATTCATCCAGAACAGGATGCGGTCGAGAAGATTCAGTCTCCGTTCGGTCATCTTCGCATCATACATATTGCGCAGACGCTTCTTTTCGCGCTCTTTGTCAATGTCGGAAAGACTGCCCTGATAGCGGTCAAATGGTGCGATCTGGTCGAATGCACTGACGATCAGGTCGGCGGTGCTGTTGTATTCGTCCAGGCTCATTTCCCGTTTTTTGCGGCTTGTTTCGATCTCCGTGAACCGTGCATACAGGGCTTTGACAGCCGCATATTCCTGTTCACTCAGATTTTCCTCTGCCTTGCGCAGATCGATCAGTTTTTCCGTGATCATACGGATGGACATTTTTACGCTTTTGCCGTTTTTCAGCTGTTCCATTTCTTTGTTTCCGATTTTTCCGAACATACCTGCCACCACTTCTTTCTTTCACATTATACCAATGAAATCATGGAATGCGGAATGATTTGTGCTATCATCGTATGCATGAAAGAAATCATACTGGCAAGCAGATCGCCCCGCCGCAGGGAACTGCTGGAAAAGTGCGGCATAGAGTTTACATGCATTCCTGCAGATATCGATGAGAGCATCGATGAACAGGGAGATCTTGCGGAAGAAATACGGAAACTGTCCATGCGCAAGGCGGATGCCATTCTGCAGGAGTATCCCGATGCGATCGTGATCGGCAGTGATACGATCGTCGTGTGCGAAGGGAAGGTGCTGGGCAAGCCTGCAAATGAAAAAGATGCAGCGGAAATGCTCGGTATGCTTTCCGGCAATACGCATCAGGTCTATACCGGCTTATGCATCAAAAGCAGGCAGAAAACATACAGCACATGCAGCGTGTCAGAGGTGAAATTCGTACCGATGACAGACAACGATATCCGGGAATATATTGCGACCGGTGAATGCAGCGACAAAGCCGGTGCCTATGCCATTCAGGGCTATGGCGGACGCTATATTGAAGAGATCCGGGGCGATTATTATGCCATCATGGGCCTGCCGCTGCATCAGGTGTATGCGGAAATGAAAAACAGAACTGCATATTGAAATTCAGGTGAAGTTTGTTTATTATATAAAGGCTGCTGGTTTAGTATAGTGGTAATACACATCCATGGTAAGGATGAGCGGGCAGTTCAATTCTGCCAACCAGCATGAAAGAGATGCGCATGATGCGCGTCTTTTTTTGTTTCTGCGTGCATGTGCAGACTGCGCCATTTGTTTGCTATAATGAAAATACTTGAAATACAGCCGGTAATATCATTAGAAAAAAGTGCCGTCAGGGAGGTAACAGATGAAAAGCAGACATATCTTTGTATTGATCGCCATGTGCGGTCTGGCAGCGGCTTCGGTCGGTGTATCGGTAAATACAGCCGGTGTTTTCTATGCACCGATCGCAGAAAGTCTTCAGGCAGGACGGGGAAGTGTTGCACTGATGATCACGATCATGTCACTGACTGGTGCGGTAGTGGGTATCTTTATTCCAAAGGTCCTGAAAGAAAGCACATTGAAACTGATCATCCTGACAGCGACGATCCTTTTGGCGGGAGCAACATGGCTGATTTCCTTCAGCAGTACGCTGTTCATGATCTATGTGCTCAGCTTCCTGCGCGGAATCGGAGACGGCATGATCGGCTTTGTCCTGGTGACGATGATCGTCAATTACTGGTTCTATGCACGAAGAGGACTGTTTACCAGCATCGTGATGGCATTCTCCGGTGTGCCGGGGGTCTTGCTGTCACCGGTGTTTTCCAATATCATCAACGCGTCCGGATGGCGCACCGGCATGGTGTGGGTGGCAATTGCTACACTGGTGTGCTGTCTGCCGGCAATCGTGCTTCCGATCTCGATCCGTCCGGAAACGAAAGGACTCAAGCCGTACGGATACGAGGAGTTTGAAAAAGAGCGGGAAAAGGGACGTACGATCGTGATCGAGGAAGCATCTGCACGCTTCAATTACCTGAACCCGAAATTCCTGCTGGCAATGGTCTTTACAACGCTGTGCTGCATCGTGACAGCGGTTCCCCAGCATCTTCCCGGCTATGCGGTATCGATCGGAAAACCGGCGGCGGTCGGTGCAGCGATGCTGTCGGCAGCCATGGCATTCAATATTATTTCCAAACTGATCTTCGGTGTGCTCAATGACCGGATCGGTTCCTATAAGACCGTCTTCTGCATGGCCGGGCTCAATGTGCTTGGCATACTGTTATTGCTGTTTGTGTCAGCCGACTGGGCACTGTATGCCGGTTCTGCCTTATTTGCCTTTACCTTCTCCATTTCGGCAGTCGGTGTTGCCATGGTATCCGGGTATCTGTTTGGTATGGAAAACTATGGCTCAGCCTATCCGGTATTAAGCTTTGTGGGCGGTGCTGCCAATGCGCTGGGAGGTGCATTGGTTGGCTCACTGTACGATATCACGGGAACGTATACGGTGAATTTCTGGCTTTCCCTGGTCCTGCAGACAATTCTTGTGCTGTCACTTGCGGCCGCGGTTGCCTTGCGTAAGAAGGAGAGACATTCGGGAATCGAAAGTTATTCATAAACATATAAGAGGAGGAAAAAAAAATGCAATTCAGACCGGAAAAGAAATTTGGCTTCGGCCTTATGCGGCTGCCGCGGCTGGATCCGGATCAGCCCGCTGCCGTGGATGTAGAACAGGTAAAACAGATGGTCGACCTGTTCATGTCCAAAGGATTTACCTACTTTGATACCGCGTGGATGTACAATGGCTTTGCCAGTGAGTGTGTGGCAAAGGAAGCACTGGTAGAACGGTATCCCCGTGACAGCTTCACCCTGGCAACCAAGCTGCATAACGGCTTCTTCAACACGCTGGAAGAGCGGGATGATGTGTTCTTCAAACAGCTGGAAAAGACCGGGGCAGGGTATTTTGACTACTATCTCCTGCATGGAATCGAAAAAGGATCGATCGAAAAGTATGAGAAGTTTGACTGCTTCTCGTGGTTATTGGAAAAGAAGGCGCAGGGACTCGTGCGTCATGCCGGCTTCTCGTATCACTCTACGCCGGAGCTGCTGGATGAGATCCTGACAAAGCATCCGGAAATGGAATTTGTACAGCTGCAGATCAATTACCTTGACTGGGAAAGCAAGTGGATCCAGTCCAGAGCGTGTTATGAAGTATGCGTAAAGCATCACAAGCCGGTAATCGTAATGGAACCGGTCAAAGGCGGCACCCTGGCCGATCTGCCGGAAGAAGCAGAAAAACTGCTGAAGGCAAAAGAACCGGCTATGTCCATCCCATCGTGGGCGATCCGCTTTGCGGCAAGTCTTGACAATGTCATGTGTGTATTATCCGGCATGAGTTCCCTTGAACAGATGCAGGATAATCTGTCCTATATGGAAGACTTCAAGCCGCTGGACGAAGAAGAAAAGAAACTGTGCTTCGAAGCCGCAAAGATCATCAACAGCCAGATCGCGATTCCATGTACAGCCTGCTCATACTGCACGGAAGGATGTCCGATGCATATCTGCATCCCGCAGTATTTCTCGATCTATAACGAAGACATGCGCGAGCATCTGGATCAGAAAGGCTGGACGATCAACTTCACCAATTATGAACGGCTGAGTGAGACATTCGGCAAGGCAAGCGACTGTATCGGTTGCGGTCAGTGTGAAGGCGTATGTCCGCAGCACCTTACCATCATTGACTATCTGAAGGATGTCGCAGCACACTACGAACACTGATGAATCTGCATGTATGGCAATGTCATACATGTTTTTTTTATGGAAAGTGCGTATACTGGAACCATGAAAACATATGACTTTACGGATACGATCCATGCCTGCTATATCGGCTATATCACGCAGGCAATCGTCAATAACCTGGCGCCGCTTCTGTTTGTTTTGTTCATGGACCGGTACGGCATCTCTCTCGAAAAAATCACATTTCTGACAACGTTCAATTTTTTGACGCAATTGTGCGTGGACCTGCTGTCGGCGAAATTTGTCGACCGGATCGGCTATCGCACAAGTGCCGTGGCAGCGCATGTTTTCTGCATGTGCGGACTGGTGCTGTTAGCGGTTTTGCCATCGGTATTCACCAATGCGTTTCCGGGGCTATTAACGGCATGCATATTTTATGCGGTCGGCGGAGGGCTGATCGAAGTGATCATTTCACCGATCGTGGAAGCCTCTCCCAGTGAGCACAAGGCATCTGCCATGAGTCTTCTGCATTCCTTCTACTGCTGGGGATCACTGGCAGTGATCCTGTGCAGTACGCTTCTATTGCGTCTTTTCGGTACAGCACACTGGCAGATACTGCCGCTGGTATGGGCACTGGTTCCGGCTTTGAATATTATTCTTTTCTGCAAAGTGCCGATCCGGACACTGAATGAAGGCAAGGCAGGCATGGGCATACAGAATCTGCTGCACAGTCCGCTGTTTCTCGTATTCTTTGTGCTGATGATCGCTTCCGGTGCTTCGGAACTTGCAATGAGCCAATGGGCATCTGCTTTTGCGGAAAAGGGACTGGGTGTATCCAAAACGATCGGTGATCTGGCTGGACCGTGCATGTTTGCACTGCTCATGGGATGCAGCAGGCTGTATTACGGAAAAATGGGAGACAGGCTGGATCTATTGAAATATATCCGCATCAGCAGTCTTCTGTGCCTTGCATCGTATCTGCTTGCGTCATTGAGTGCAGATCCGGTGATCGCATTATGCGGATGCGGACTATGCGGACTTTCGGTCGGCATCCTGTGGCCGGGCGTGTTCTCACTTGCATCCCTGCATATGCCCAAAGGCGGCACTGCCATGTTCGCACTTTTGTCGCTGGCAGGTGATCTTGGCTGTACGGCAGGACCGACACTGGTGGGACAGGTATCGGCCGCGTGCAATGGCTCATTAACGAGCGGGCTGTGCTGTGCTGTTGTATTTCCTCTGGTGCTGATCATTGCGCTGGCACTCCTTGGGAAAACAGGGAAACAAGTATGATACAATACAGACAGCAGATACGATCACGGAGGATATCATGAAAACGAAATACGGAAACTGGATGCCTGTGGAATATGGAATTGGTGCGGCAGTGCTTGCCGGTGCGTGCCTGGGTGCGGATGCAGTGCTGCGCATACAGGAAAGAGGAAAAGAGAAGACGGTGCTGTCTCATTGTGCGCATGGTGCACTTCTGACCGGTGCGCTTGTCAGCACGGCAGCAGCGGCCTACTGCATGACGGCGCATAACCGTTTCTCCTATAACGGGGAGAGACAGCTGGCACGGCAGGTGACCGAAGGCATTGCGGAATACATTGATCTGCCGGATGGCGGACTGGCACTGGATGTGGGCTGCGGAAGCGGTGCACTGGCGATTGCCTGTGCAAAGCGTTTCCCGCATGCATCGGTGCTTGGCGTTGATACATGGGGACCGGAATATCTTGCCTACAGCAGAAAAGTATGCGAACGCAATGCCAAAGCAGAAGGCGTAACCAATGTGCGCTTTGAAAAGGGCAATGCAAACCATCTGGATTATCCGGATGAGACATTCGATGCTGTCATGAGCAATTATGTCTATCATAATATTGCCGGCAAAAACCGGCAGGAGCTGATCCGGGAGACATTGCGCGTATTGAAAAAAGGCGGTACATTCGCGATCCACGATCTGATGAGCGAAGGACGCTATGGCGATATGGAACTGTTTGCACAGCGCCTGCGGGATGAGGGATATGAAAGAGTGGAACTGATCGACACGACAGACGGTCTGTTCATGAACCGCAGAGAAGCAGGAATGCTGATGCTGAAAAACTCGATCCTGCTGACAGGCAGAAAATAATAACAGGTTACGGTACAGGTTATTCTGTGCCGTTTTCTTATGGGAAAGAACATAACACAGCGAATATTCCTGCATGTATATGTAAAATTTTCATGAAACTATGTTTCATTTGTTTCGAAACTGAATAAATTTGTTTCATTTACACTTGAAAACAAAAAGCATTTCGCTATAATGACGCTAAAGCGATGAAGTGGAGTAGTACTTTCGCAAAAGCTTTGAAGCGAGCCCCGTCTGGTGCAAGGGGGTAAAGGAAAGCGAAGGGAACGTGCCATGGAGCAGGATCTGCGAAGAATTCCGAGCAGACCACGTAGAGACCGCGTTAAGGGAAAGAGAGTCTGAAGCACATTGTTTTGGAAACAAAGGTGGCACCGCGCATTGTTCGTCCTTTGGCTGTAAAAGCCGAAGGACGTTTTATTTAGAGAGGAGACTTCCATGAGACTGCGACGAAGCCTGCACAGTGAATTAACAAAGAGAAAAACAGGAGAAAGGAAAGGATAAGAAAATGAAAAAAGAAGATATCAAAAAAGTTGTTCTCGCATACAGCGGAGGTCTCGATACCTCGATCATCATTCCGTGGCTGAAAGAAAACTATAACAATTGCGAAGTCATCGCTGTTTCCGGAAATGTCGGACAGGCAGATGAACTGGAAGGACTCGAAGAAAAGGCACTGAAGACAGGTGCTTCCAAACTGTATGTTCTGGATCTGATGGATGAATACGCAGATGAATTCATTCTGCCGTGTCTGAAGGCCGGAGCGGTCTATGAGGACTATCTGCTTGGCACAAGCCACGCCCGTCCGATCATTGCCAAGGGACTGGTGGAGATCGCGCTGAAAGAAGGCGCAGATGCCATCTGCCATGGCTGCACCGGCAAGGGAAATGACCAGGTGCGCTTCGAACTGGCTGTGAAGCATTTTGCTCCGACCATGGCGATCATTGCACCATGGAGAGAATGGGATATCAAGTCAAGAGACGAAGAGATCGATTATGCGGAAGCACACAATATTCCGCTTCGGATCTCCAGAGAAACAAACTATTCGAAAGACAAGAACATGTGGCATCTTTCCCATGAAGGACTGGATCTGGAAGATCCGGGCAATGAGCCGCAGTACGAGAAACCGGGATTCCTGGAAATGTGCGTATCACCGCTGGATGCACCGGATACACCGGAGACCATTGAGATGGAATTCGAAAACGGCAAGCCGGTGACGCTGAACGGACAGGCGATGTCCATGAAGGAGATCATCCTGGCACTCAATGAGATCGGCGGACGCAACGGTATCGGTTTGCTGGACATTGTGGAGAACCGGTTAGTCGGTATGAAGAGCAGAGGCATCTATGAGACGCCGGGCGGAACGATCCTCTATGCCGCACATAAATACCTTGAAACGATCACGCTGGATAAGCTGACCGCACATAAGAAAGAAGAACTGGCACTGACATTTGCCGAACTGGTCTATAACGGACAGTGGTTCACACCGCTCAGAGAAGCACTCAGCGCATTCGTGGACAAGACACAGGAGAAAGTAACCGGCAAGGTAAAGATGAAACTGTACAAGGGCAATATCATCAAGGCCGGTGTATGGAGCCCGAATTCCCTGTATAACGAAGATCTGGCATCGTTTGGTGAATCCGATTATGACCAGACCGACAGCAAGGGCTTCATCAACCTGTTCGGACTGCCAATCCAGGTACAGGCATTAGTCGACGCAAAGAATAAGAAATAAGCAAAGGAGTACAGCATGACAAAGATGTGGGCAGGAAGGACCGAGGGGATCACGGACCCCGCGGCAGACGATTTCAATTCATCGATCCGGATCGACAGCCGGATGGTCCGTGAAGACATCACCGGGTCCATTGCCCACGCAGCGATGCTGAAGAAACAGCACATCATTCCTTCCGATGCGGCCGATCATATCGTGGAAGCCCTGCAGGGGATTCTCTTTGATATCGAAAGCGGCGCACTGGCAATTGATCCTTCGGCCGAAGATATCCATATGTTTGTGGAACAGGTGCTGACTGAGCGGATCGGCGAAGAAGGAAAGATGCTGCATACGGCAAGAAGCCGCAATGACCAGGTTGCCAACGATACAAGGATGTATCTGCGCCAGGCATCGGAAAAAGTACGGATGCAGATCAAAGAGCTGATCACGGTGCTCAATGGCATCGCAGAGAAGCACAAAGATACGATCCTGCCCGGCTATACCCATATGCAGAGGGCGCAGCCGATCGTCTTCGGACAGCATATGCTGGCATATGAAATGATGTTTCTGCGGGATATCGGACGGCTGAAGGATGCGGAAAAACGGATGAACGTATCGGTGATCGGTGCCTGTGCACTGGCCGGTACAACATATCCGACGGATCGTATCTACGAAGCACAATTGCTTGGCTTTGACGATGTTGCAAGAAACAGCATGGATGGCGTCAGTGACCGGGATTTCTGCCTCGAGCTGTTAAGTGCACTGTCGATCCTGATGATGCATATGTCCCGCATGGCAGAAGAGATCATCCTGTGGTCAAGCTGGGAATTCCGGTTTATTGAACTGTCGGATGCGTATACGACCGGTTCCTCCATCATGCCGCAGAAGAAGAATCCGGACATGGCGGAACTGATCCGCGGAAAGACCGGACGGGTATATGGAGACCTGATGGGCTTACTGACCGTTATGAAGGGAATTCCCCTGGCATACAACAAAGATATGCAGGAAGACAAGGAACCGGTATTTGATGCACTGGATACCGCAGCGATGTGTCTGCGTGTTCTGACACCGATGCTGGATACGATGCATGTCAATCAAGAAGAAATGTACAAGGCAGCCCAGAAGGGATTTATCAATGCGACAGATCTTGCGGATTATCTGACCCGCAAGGGGATGCCGTTTCGGGCTGCGTATAAGATCTGCGGACAGATCACAGCTGCCTGCATCGCTTCGGATGAAGTTCTGGAGACACTTCCGTTAGAGGAATACCGGAAGTATTCGGATCTGTTTGCAGAAGATCTCTATGAAGCAATTGATCTAAAGCGGGCAGTCAATACACGCTGCTCTCTTGGCGGCACAAGCACAGCATCCGTCGAAGAACAGATCGCGTGGGTAAGCGCGCAGTTGGAGGAAGCATGAAGAAGGTATTCATTGACGGCAGTTCCGGTACAACCGGACTGCAGATCCATGAACGTCTGAAAGCACGCGGGGATCTGGAAATCATCGGGATCCCGTATGAGCTGCGCCATGATCCCTCTGTCCGCAAAGAGGCAATGAAACAGGCAGATGTCGTCTTCCTGTGTCTGCCGGACGCAGCGGCGGTCGAAGCGGCTGTACTGGCGGAAGAAAGCAATGCCGTTGTGATCGATACATCCACGGCACACCGCACGGATCCCAATTGGACATATGGTCTTGCGGAACTGGCAGGGCAGCGTGCAAAGATCCAAAGCAGCAAACGCATTGCCAACCCCGGCTGTCATGCGACCGGGTTTATCACCCTGGTGCAGCCGCTCGTCGATGCGGGCATCCTGGACAGTGATGCGGCATTGGACTGCTTCTCTTTGACCGGTTATTCCGGCGGCGGAAAGAAGATGATCGCTGAATACGAAGCAGAAGACAGAAGCGCACTCCTGAAAGCACCGCGCATGTATGCACTGGCACAGAAGCACAAGCATCTGAAAGAGATGAAACAGATTGCAGGATTAACGAAAGAACCGCTGTTCTGTCCAATTGTGGCAGACTTCTACAGCGGCATGGAAACCGTCGTTACCCTGCACAAAGAACAGCTGCACGGCACAATGGAAGATATCGTTCACTGCTATGAGGCATTGTATACGACGCCATTGGTGCATTTTGCAGCAGAAGCAGATGAAAACGGCTTCCTGTCCGCTGCAGCATACAGCGGCAGGGATGACCTTGAGATCACGGTCAGCGGCAATGATGAGCGCATCATACTGACATCACGGTTTGACAACCTTGGCAAAGGCGCATGCGGCGCAGCAATACAGAATATGAATCTTGTACTGGGTCTGGAAGAATATACCGGCCTGGTGTGGAAAGGAAACGGGCATGAAATGGATTGAAGGCGGTGTATGTGCACCGAAGGGATTTGAAGCGGCAGGCATGCATTGCGGCATTCGGCCGAATCGGAAGAAGAATGATCTGGCACTGATCGTGTCAAAAACACCCTGCACGGCAGCGGGCATGTTTACAAAGAATATCGTAAAGGCAGCACCGGTGCAGATCGATCAGAAAGCAATCCAGTATCCGACGGCACATGCGATCCTGGCCAATTCCGGCATCGCCAATGCCTGTGCACCGCACGATATGGAAAACGGTCTGCTCATGCAGAAAGCCGCTGCAGATGCGCTTGGAATCGCCTGTGACGAGGTGCTGATCGGATCGACCGGCGTCATTGGACAGGATCTGCCGGGTGATAAGATCGCAGCTGCGATTCCGGAACTGCTTGCAAAGCTGACATCGGATGCGTCCGGATCGGATGAAGCAGCCAGTGCGATCATGACGACGGATACGGTCAAGAAAGAATTCGCGCTGGAATTTGAAGTGGGCGGGAAGACGGTGCATATCGGCGGTATTTCCAAGGGAAGCGGCATGATCCATCCCAACATGGGAACGATGCTGTGCTATCTGACGACCGACTGTGCCATTTCCAAAGACATGCTGAAAAAGGCACTCAAAGATGCATGTGATGCTTCGTTCCACCGGATCAGCGTAGACGGCGATACATCGACCAATGATACGCTTCTGATCCTGGCTAACGGTGAAGCAGGAAATCCCTGCATTCAGGAAGAAAACGATGCCTATGATGCATTCTATTGCGCGTTGAAGGCAATTACCCAGGCACTGGCAAAAAAGATGGCAAGGGATGGCGAAGGCGCAAAGCATCTCATCACCTGCAAAGTCTCTTCCTGTGCATCGGAAGCCAAGGCAGAAGTCCTTGGCAAGTCTGTGATCGGTTCCTCTTTGACCAAGGCAGCCATCTTCGGCGAAGATGCCAACTGGGGCAGAGTGCTTTGTGCACTGGGCTACAGCGGCGAAGTCTTCGATCCGGAAAAAGTGGATATTGCCTTTGCTTCGACAGCCGGAACGATTGCTGTATGTGCAGGAGGCAAGGGACTTGCCTTTGATGAAGAACTGGCAAAACAGGTACTGCATGAAGATGAAGTCATCATCGATATTGCCATGAACGAAGGCGAAGCAGAAGCAGTCTGCTGGGGATGCGATCTGACCTATGACTATGTGAAGATCAATGGGGATTACCGGACATGAATGTAAACAGCATGGATAACAGCACCAGAGCACAGGTGCTGGTGCAGGCTCTGCCGCACATCAAGAAATACTACGGCAAGACGATCGTCGTGAAATACGGCGGCAATGCCATGATCAGCGAAGACCTGAAAGAGCAGGTCATGGAAGACGTTGTATTGCTTTCCATGGTCGGCATCAAGGTCGTGCTTGTCCATGGCGGCGGACCGGAAATGTCCGATCTGATGAAGCGTCTTGGCAAACAGCCGCAGTTCATCGACGGCCTGCGCGTGACGGATGAAGAGACAGTTGCCATTGCCCAGATGGTGCTGGCCGGCCGCATCAACAAATCGCTGGTCAACCTGCTGCAGCAGAAAGGCGGCAGTGCCGTTGGTCTTTCGGGCATCGATGGCCGGCTGATCCAGGCCGAGATGAAAGATGAACGTCTTGGCTATGTCGGAAAGATCACGCATGTGACACCGGACCCGGTGCTGAATCTTCTGGAAGGCGGATACATCCCGGTCATCTCGACACTTGGCTGTGATGATAACGGCAATATTTACAACATCAACGGCGATACGGCGGCAGGCAAGATCGCGGCTGCGATCGGTGCCGAACGTCTGATCATGATGACGGATATACCCGGCATCCTGCAGGACAGAAATGATCCGGATACACTGCTGTCCGAGATCACCTCGCAGGAAGCAGAAGCCATGATACAGGATGGCTCAGTGAGCGGCGGAATGATCCCGAAAGTACGCTGCTGCATCGATTCCCTGGCAGAAGGCGTTTCCGCGGCGGTCATTCTGGACGGACGCGTACCGCATGCGGTCTTAATGGAAATACTGACGAACGAAGGTGCCGGCACCATGTTCAGAAGGGAGAAAGAATGAATACGATCCGGAAACTGGATGAGACATATATTGCAAAAACATACGGACGTTTCCCTCTCACGCTGGTAAGCGGAAAAGGCTCTGTGGCAAAAGATCCGGAAGGAAACGAATATATCGATCTTGGCTCAGGCATCGGTGTCAATCTGTTTGGCTACAGCGATGATATCTGGAAACAGGCAGTCATTGACCAGCTGGATGCCTTGCAGCATACATCGAATCTGTACTATACAGGTCCCTGTGCAAAGCTGGCAGAAGTATTATGCACCCGGACCGGCATGAAGAAAGTCTTCTTCTGCAACTCCGGTGCAGAGGCCAATGAATGTGCTGTCAAAGCCGCAAGACGCTATGGACAGCTCCATAAAGGGGAAGACTGCTATACGATCATCACCCTGAAAGATTCCTTCCATGGACGCACATTGACGACGCTTGCGGCAACGGGACAGGATGGCTTTCATCAGCTGTTTACCCCACTGACACCAGGCTTTGTCTATGCCGAAGCCAACAATATCGACAGTGTCAAAGAACTGCTAAAGAAACATAAGGTATGTGCCGTAATGCTGGAATGCGTACAGGGAGAAGGCGGTGTCAATGCACTCTCGAAAGAGTTTGTACAGCAGATCGCAGAACTGGCACACGAAGAGGACTTCCTGATCGTTGTGGATGAAGTGCAGACCGGCAACGGGCGCACCGGCACACTGTATTCGTATATGCAGTATGATTTCATGCCGGATATCGTAACAACAGCCAAGGGAATCGGCGGCGGACTGCCGATCGGCGTCACGATGCTGGGCGAAAAGGTGCAGGATATCTTCCATCCTGGCGACAATGGTTCGACCTTTGGCGGCAATCCGGCTGTGTGTGCCGGGGCATTAAGCAATCTGGAACGCCTGGATGATGCCATGCTTGCGGATGTGTGCCGCAAGGGTGATCTGATCCGTGCATCTTTGAAGGATGCCAAAGGCGTTGCGTCTTTGAGCGGACTGGGATTAATGATCGGCATTGAACCAACACATGCCAAGGCAGCGGATATTGCCGCAAAGTGCCTGATGAAGGGTGTGCTGGTATTAACGGCAAAAGGAAATAAAGTACGTCTTCTGCCGGCACTGAATATTCCGGATGAACTGCTGGAAAAGGCACTGGATGTATTAAAAGAAGTACTTGCGGAGGAATGATATGGATCTGAAAGGAAAAGACTTTCTCACACTGCTGGATCTTTCGACAGAAGAGATCAAAGGACTGCTGGATCTTGCGGCAGAATTGAAAGCAAAGAAAAAGCAGGGAATCCCGCATCGTCTCTGCGAAGGGAAGAATATTGCACTGATCTTTGAAAAGACCAGTACCCGGACACGCTGTGCCTTCGAAGTCGCTGCCAGCGATCTTGGCATGGGAAGCACATATCTTGGACCGACCGGAAGCCAGATCGGCATCAAGGAGTCCATTGCGGATACCGCACGTGTTCTTGCCGGCATGTACGATGCCATTGAATACCGCGGATTTGGACAGCAGATCGTAGAGGAACTGGCAGAGTATTCAAAGGTTCCTGTCTACAACGGTCTGACGAATGAATTCCATCCGACCCAGATCCTGGCGGATATGTTAACGATACAGGAAACACTTGGAAAACTGCAGGGTGTGCATCTTGTCTTCATGGGGGATGCCCGCTACAACATGGGACGCTCCCTGATGGTGGGATGCGCCAAACTGGGACTGCATTTTACCGCCTGTTCGCCGGAGGGATACTTCCCGCCGGAAGATCTGACAAATACCTGCAAAGAGATCGCAGCAGAAACCGGTGCAGTGATCGACTTTGCATCGGATCCATATGAAGCAGTAAAAGATGCGGATGTCATCTATACCGATATCTGGGTATCCATGGGTGAACCGGAAGAAGTATGGGATGAGCGGATCCGCCTCATGAAGCCGTATCAGGTCAATGCAGAGCTGATGGCACATGCCAAAGATTCCTGTATTTTCATGCACTGTCTGCCATCTTACCATGATCTGAAAACAGCCATTGGCAAAAAAGTCGGTGAAAAGTACGGCATGAGTGCACTGGAAGTGACAGATGATGTCTTTGAAAGTGAACGTTCTGTCGTCTTTGAAGAAGCAGAAAACCGCATGCATACGATCAAGGCGGTCATTGCTGCAACGCTGTCATGAAGCGGAAAGCGTGGCTTGTTCTCAGCGACGGCACTGTGCTGGAAGGAATTGGCTTTGGTGCAGAGACGGACTGTGTCGGTGAACTGGTATTTACAACGAATATGTGCGGCTATATTGAGACGCTCAGTGATCCCAGTTATGCCGGACAGATCGTTTTGCAGACGTTCCCCCTGATCGGCAATTACGGGATCATCCCGGACGATCTGGAAGGAGAGCCGGCATTGCGGGGGTATGCTGTACGGGAGTACAGCGATACCCCGTCCAACTTCCGCTGTGAGAAGACACTTGACGCATGGATGAAAGAAAAAGGGATCCCGGGCATTGCCGGTATCGATACGCGCTATGTCACGCGCATCCTGCGGGAACACGGTGTCATGAACGCAGCGATCGTATCGCAATTGCCGCAGGATCTTTCTTTTTTGCAGTCGTATGCGGTGCAGGATGTGCTGAAGGACGTTTCGGTAAAGGGACCGGCGGTATTTGCAGCGAAGCAGCGGAAATATACCGTGGCATTATTGGACTGCGGTGCAAAGCGCAATATCGTGCGGGAATTGAATCGGCGGGGATGCGATGTGATCGTACTTCCGTATGATACGAAAGCGGAAGACATCCTGGCGTATAAGCCGGATGGAATCATGCTTTCCAACGGTCCCGGGGATCCGGCGGAAAATACCGGGACGATCGAACAGATCCGCCAATTGCTGGGAAAAGTGCCGATGTTCGGCATTTGTCTTGGCCACCAGCTGACGGCTCTGGCCGCAGGGGCGAAGACATATAAGATGAAATACGGACACAGGGGCGCCAACCAGCCGGTCACGGATCACGTGACTGAGCGGACATGGATCACGACCCAGAATCATGGATATGCGGTCGATCCGGACAGTCTGCCGTCTTTTGCACGTGTGCGCATGTCGAATGCAAACGACGGTTCCTGCGAAGGCATCGACTATCCGGAACACAAGTGCTTTACTGTGCAGTTCCATCCGGAAGCGTGTGCGGGGCCGAAGGATACCGCATACCTGTTTGACCGGTTCGTACAGATGATGGAGGAATAGCGTATGCCGAGAGATCATTCGATCCGCAAAGTACTGGTGATCGGCTCCGGTCCGATCGTGATCGGACAGGCAGCGGAATTTGATTACGCCGGTGCCCAGGCATGCGGTGTTTTAAAAGCAGAAGGCATTGATGTCGTACTGGCAAATTCCAATCCGGCTACGATCATGACCGATAAGCATCTGGCAGATGAGATCTATCTGGAACCGCTCAATGAAATGACCCTGAAGCGGATCATCGAAAAAGAGCGCCCGGATTCTCTGTTAGCCGGATTGGGCGGTCAGACTGGTCTGACGCTGGCGTTGCAATTGAGCAAAGACGGCTGGCTGAGCGAACATGGCGTACGGCTGATCGGCTCCAATATTGAAGCCATTGACCGGGCAGAAGACCGTGATCTCTTCCGTCAGGCAATGGAAAAGATCCATCAGCCGGTCGTGCCAAGCGGAATCGCGCATACGGTGGAAGAAGCGCTTGCGGCGGCAGAAACGATCGGCTATCCGGTCATTGTGCGGCCGGCATTTACCCTCGGCGGCAGCGGCGGGGGAATTGCGGAAAATGTAGAAGAACTGAAAGAGACCGCAAAGAGCGGTCTGGACCAGTCTCCCATCACCCAGGTACTGATAGAAAAATCCATTGCCGGCTGGAAAGAAATCGAATTTGAAACGATGCGGGATGCGAAGGGGAATACCATCGCTGTCTGCTCGATGGAAAACGTCGACCCGGTCGGTATACATACCGGTGACTCCGTGGTCGTTTCACCCTGTCTGACACTGGCAGACAAGGAATTCCAGATGCTGCGGAAAGCATCGCTGGATATTATTTCCGAACTGGAGATCGTGGGCGGATGCAATGTCCAATTGGCGCTGGATCCGGACAGTTTTGAATATGCGGTCATTGAAGTCAATCCGCGTGTTTCCCGCTCCAGTGCGCTGGCATCCAAGGCAACCGGCTATCCAATTGCCAAAGTCACGACAAAAATCGCACTTGGCTATTCGCTGGATGAGATCATCAATGAAGTGACCGGTGCGACATGTGCGTGTTTTGAACCGGCACTGGATTATGTTGTCGTCAAATTCCCGAAGTGGCCGTTTGATAAGTTTGCATCCCTGACACGGACACTGGGCACCCAGATGAAAGCAACCGGGGAAGTGATGGCCATCGGCACATCGTTTGAAGCTGCGCTTCTGAAAGCAGTGCGCGGTGCGGAGATCGGCATGGATACGCTGGATCTTGCATCGCTGCACGATACCGATGTCAGAGGTCTTCTGCACATACGGGATGATCAGCGGCTGTTCCGCATCTTTGCGGCAATGAAACAGGGCGTTTCCGTGGAAGAGATCCATGCGGTTACCAAGATCGATGCGTGGTTTCTGCATCGGATACGCAGCCTTGTGCTGTATGAGGAAAGCATACGCCATGGCATAAATGATGATCTGTATCGGGAAGGAAAACGGCTTGGCTATACCGATGCGGCACTGGCACGGATCAGCGGACAGGCGGTGCCGTCCATGTCTCTTTCCTATAAGATGGTCGATACGTGTGCCGCAGAGTTTGCGGCTGCGACGCCGTATTTCTATTCGACGGCAGATGCACATTGCGAAGCACGCACACTGCAGCGCAGCGGCAAAGATGTCATTGTCGTACTTGGATCGGGACCGATCCGGATCGGACAGGGCATCGAGTTTGACTATTCTTCGGTGCACTGCGTCTGGACACTGCGGCAGATGGGCTATGATGTCGTGATCATAAACAACAACCCGGAAACGGTATCCACAGACTTTGATACTGCAGACCGGCTGTATTTTGAACCATTGTGCGAAGAAGATGTCTGGAATATCCTGCAGGTGGAAAAGCCGGTGGGCGTTGTCGTGGCATTCGGCGGACAGACTGCCATCCGGCTGACAAAGTTCCTGGCAGAAAAGGGCGTGAGGATCCTTGGCACATCTGCAGAAAGCATTGATCTGGCAGAAGACCGTGAACGCTTTGATGCACTGCTGGAATCCATGCAGGTGCGCCGTCCGAAAGGGGCAGCGGTACGCACGATGGAAGAAGCGATGGAAGCGGCGGATGCACTGGGCTATCCGGTGTTATTGCGGCCATCGTATGTCATCGGCGGACAGAACATGACCATTGCACATGAAGCAGCCGATACCGAAGAATACATGGGCAGGATCCTGGCGCAGGGCATCGATAATCCGGTGCTCATTGACCAGTATCTGCCAGGCACGGAACTGGAAGTGGATGTCATATCCGACGGCACGGATGTATTGATTCCCGGCATCATGGAACATATTGAGCGGGCAGGTGTACATTCCGGAGATTCCATCGCCGTCTATCCGCCCTACAACCTGAATGACAAAGACCGGCAGCGTGTGGTGGAGGTATCCACCCGGCTGGCACTGGCCATGAAAACAAAGGGACTGGTCAATATCCAGTATCTGATCTATGGCGGTGAACTGTATGTGATCGAAGTCAATCCACGTGCATCGCGTACGATTCCGTATATCTCCAAAGTCACGGATGTGCCCATGGTGGATATCGCCTCGAGAGTGATGCTGGATGAAACACTGGCATCGATCGGATGCGGTACGGGACTGGTGAGGGAACCGGCGTATAAATGCGTCAAGGTGCCGGTATTCTCCTTTGAAAAACTGAGCGATGCCAATTCGATCCTTGGGCCGGAAATGAAATCGACCGGAGAAGTCCTGGGTATTGGCAGAACACTGCCGGAAGCGATGTTCAAGGGACTGACGGCAGCCGGATTCCGGATCCCGGATTTCCACGGCGAACAGGAAAACGGGGTATTGATCAGTGTGGAAACACATGACTATCCGGATATCCTGGATACGGCAAAGAAACTGTATGATCTCGGCATGAAGCTGTATGCCACAAGCGGCACCGCCGAAGCAATTGCACACATGGGCATCTCGGTGCAGGCAGTCTGCAATGCGGCGGAAGGGGATGACATCCTGCATCTGATGGAGGAAGGCCATCTCAGCTACATCATTTATACCGGTGCGGTAAAAGATGCCACGATGGGGGACTATACACTGCTGCATCAGAAGGCAATGCGCCTGAATATACCGTGTCTCACCAGTGTGGATACAGCGGATGCACTGGCAGATATGATCGCCGGACGCTACCATGCGGATAATACCGAGCTGGTCGATATCGCCCACATGCGCAAAAAGCCGCAGACGATCGCATTTACCAAGATGCATGACTGCGGCAATGATTACATCTTTATCGAGAATTTCGACGGTGCAGTGACGGCGCCGGAGTCCCTTTGCGTGACGCTGTGCCGGCCGCATTTCGGCATCGGTGCAGACGGCATCGTGCTGATGGAAAAATCATCGGTCGCAGATGCAAAGATGCGCAGCTTCAACAAAGACGGCAGCGAAGGACGCATGGCCGGAAACAATCTGCGCTGTATCGGCAAATATCTCTATGATAAGGGAATCGTACGCAAAGAGACGATGACGATCGAAACGGCGGAAAGCGTCCACACGGTGCGTGTCTACACCAATAATGGAAAAGTGGGTACGGTATCGGTGGATGTCGGTCCCGTGCAGTGGCATCCATCCGCCATCCCAATGCTCGCCGCAGGGGAAGAAGCAGTAAATATGCCATATGGCAAATACCGCATCACCTGTCTTTCCGTCGGAAATCCCCATTGTGTCATCTTTGACAAGGCAATTGACGGGATCAATCTGGAAACAGAGGGCAGTGCACTGGAATATGCAGAGATCTTCCCGGACCGGACAAATGTGGAATTTGTGCGTGTCGTAGATGCGTGCACACTGCGCATACGGGTGTGGGAGCGCTCCAATGGTGCAACGCTTGCATGCGGAACGGGTGCCTGTGCAGCAGCGGCTGCGGCCGTACGGCTTGGCTATTGCGCAAAGGATACAGATATCAAAGTCAAACTGCCCGGAGGCGATATGATCGTACGGGTCAGTGATGATGGACTGACGCTGACAGGCGGTGCTTCGATCGTCTACAGCGGTGTCTTTGAACTGTGATACATCACATGCCGGTGCAGAAAAGATCTGCATCGGCACTTTTCTGGGCAAATGCAAAAAAACACTCAATTCTTTGGGCATACCGGTTGAAATGATGCCTAAATAAATGTACTTCTAACAGTAAACAATTCTGTTGATAAAACTCAACAGGACTATAATGAAATAGCCAAATATAGAAATACTTAAGCAGCTATCCAGCTCTATGTTTGGCGACATCTCCGGTTGGATGGCTGCTTAAGTAAGCGGAGATGTC